>NZ_JBVVQO010000026.1:0-97000 GCF_055811215.1 Mesorhizobium sp. WSM4819 | reverse complement strand
TGCCATGGCCGCCCCTCGCCTCAGAGTAAGGGCTGCTCTCTCTCCAGAGCTTTTTGCAGAACCTTCAGGACACTATCAAATTCTGCAAAGCAGGAACGGTTGGAAGGAACAGGACAGGTCGGTTGGCAGTTCGCGGTCCGCGCAATGCGGACCGCCATCCCCAAGTCAAATCTCAGCAAGATCGCCCAGCGACTGGATCAGCGGCTGAATTTCGTTTTCATAGTTCTTCCAGCGCTTGACCGACGATTTGTAGATCGGTTGGCGAACCTGCCAGCGGCTGGGCGTGTTGACCGAACCATCCCTGTCGAAAAATCGCAGGCAGGCGTCATCCCAAGGCAGCCCGAGATAATCTATCAGGCGGCGCGACTGGGCTTCCTGGTCCTCAACCAGCGTTTCATAGCGATTTTCGAAGATATGGCCTGGAAAGAGCTCGTTCCAGTGCCGCATCAGGCGGTCATACTCGCGATAGTACAGGCCTAGTGTATTCAGGTCGGTGTTGTAGCTGTGTGCCTCGCTGAAGTTGAGGACGAAGCAGGAGACGCAATTGTCAATGGCATCACGTCGGCAATGAATGATGCGTGCGTTGGGGAAGAGAAGGCCGATAAGGCCGATCAGTTCAAAATTGTGCGGCGTCTTGTCCACGACGCGAAGCGCGGCAGGCGCCCGCTCGCGCAAATAGGACAGGTGCTCTTCGGCCAAGGTTCTGGACAGGACTTCCGTGATCGAGGTGACCGGCTGGCTCAAATCGCCAGCCGATGATGTCTTGAGACCGATCGCATTCGCGACCCGCCTCAGCTTGCTAAGCTCCCCTGCGCCATGAACGTCGGGATGGCTGGCGCAGATCTGCTCGGTGAGCGTCGTCCCCGAGCGGGGCATGCCAACCACGAACACAGGCGCTTCGGAAGGATTTCCATAGCCGGCCCTGGCAGCCAAAAAGTCCGGCGTGAAGGTTTCAATCATCGAATCGACCCACCGACGATACAGATCGATATCGAACCTTTGGCCGGAGGCCTGTTTCGCCTTGTTGAAATGGTCGAATGCCTCGTCATAGCGCTTGAGGTCGTTCAGCACCTTGCCGGCGGCGTGATGGAGTTGCTGCGCGCCTTCCGAACCAAGTTTCGGATTACCGAGCTCACGAAGGATGGATTGGAGCTCCTCGGGCTCCTCGGTGAAGTTTCGCGTCTGTACAAGGTCGTTGTAGGCAGCCGGCACGCCAATACGACGTGCGATTGCTTGCTTCAGATAGGCGGCGGCTTCATCCATACGCCCCAGGCCGCTGAGCGCGCTGGCCAGCCCGGCTCGCACCTTGGGATGATCGCGGTTGATTTTCAGCGCCTTCTCGTAAAGCGGCAGAGCCATGTCGGGCTTGTCAAACGCCGTGTAAGTGCGCCCCAATGCACAAAGTGCTTCGATAAGGCCGGGCTGCAGTTCCAGGGCGTACTGCATATGCTTGATTGCTGGCGCATACTCGCTGACCTTCACATAGGCCTCGCCCAGGCTGAGATGGTAGTAGGGGTTTTTAGGTTCCTCGCCGACCGCCCGTGCGAAATATCGCAGGGCCCGCTCATCGTCGTAACCCAGGTATATGGTCCCCAGGATGTATAAGGCGAGCGGATGGTTTGGCGTGCGCTCCAGAACCCGAAGGCATAGGTCCTGAGCCTCGTCGAGCCGCTTGGCCTGCTGAAAGGCATATGCCTGTTTTAGCAATGCGTCGTCGGCCTGCGCACGCGATTGGGCGCTTGCTTTCTGCGGGCTCACCAAAGGCTTCACTATCGGCCCCTTCACTTTTGGCGCGGGTCCGGGCTTGATGTGCTTTGACCAGGCAGGCGGGAGTCGATTGTTCATGATATCTCGCTAGCAAAAAGAAATATCTCGCTAGCAAAAAGTGCGGGGGGAATCCAGCATGCTGGCTCCAGCCAAGGCGGGAGCTTGCGCGGTTATCTGTGCCGCGCTAGCAAGAAGGCACTTTTCGAGCGAGCCCCCTTTTTTAGCGAGACTTGCCATGCGCCAGCGCCCTCCCCTCACGCCGATCGTCAGCGCGCTTCCTTCGACGGTGCCGTTTGTCGGCCCGGAGGCGCAGGAGCGAAATCGCGGCCGCGCCTTTCGCGCCCGCATCGGCGCCAATGAGAGCAGTTTTGGCCCCTCGCCGCGCGTCATCGCCCGCATGGCCGGCATCGCCCGCGACATGTGGATGTATTGTGATCCAGACAATCACGATTTGAAGGTGACTGTTGCCGGGCATCTTGGCGTTGGCGTCGAAAACGTGGTGGTCGGCGAAGGCATAGACGGGTTGCTCAGCCTGGTGGCGCGCATGTATGTGGCATCAGGCGACGCGGTGGTCACCTCGCTCGGCGCCTATCCGACCTTCAATTTCCATATTGCCGGCGTCGGCGGCCGGCTGGTCGCGGTCCCCTACGAGAACGACCGGGAAAGCCTGGACGGCCTGTTGGCTGCGATCACCAGGGACAAAGCGCCGCTGGTCTACCTGTCCAACCCGGACAATCCGATGGGCAGCTGGTGGGAGGCGGCGGAGCTCATCCGCTTCATCGAAGCCCTGCCGGAGACCACCATGCTGGTGCTCGACGAGGCCTATGGCGAATTGGGCCCTGCCTCGGCGCTGCCGCCGATCGACGTGTCGCGACCGAACGTCATCCGCATGCGCACCTTCTCGAAAGCCTACGGGCTGGCCGGCATACGCTGCGGCTATGCGGTAGCCGACGCCCAGGTGATCCGCGATTTCGAGAAGATCCGCAACCACTACGGCGTCAGCCGCATGGCGCAGATTGCCGGCGTCGAGGCGCTGGCCGATCAGGACTATCTGCAAAGCGTGGTGGCGCGCGTCGCTTCCGGCCGTCGGCGCATCGCTGAGATCGCCGAGGCCAATGGGCTGAAGCCGCTGCCCTCGGCGACCAATTTCGTCACCATGGACTGCGGCGGCGACGGCGCCTTCGCGCTTAACGTGCTGCAGGCGCTTTTGTCGCGCGATGTGTTCATCCGCAAGCCGATGGTGCCGGTGCTCGACCGCTGCATCAGGGTCAGCGTCGGCCTCGACCACGAGCTCGACATTTTTGCCGAGGAATTGCCGGGTGCACTGGCGGCAGCACGGGGAAACTGAATAGCGCTCTTCCTTCTCCCACAAGGGGAGAAGGAGGAGTCGCGCCCTTGAATTAATTGAACGTTCGTTTTATTCTTACTCTCTCAGCGAGGCTTGCATGGCGCGCACGACCGGTTCCGACGGCGAAAAGACCGAAGCAGCGGTCCGCGAGGCGGCGGTCAGCCTGATCGCGCGTCTTGGCTATGAGGCAATGTCGATGCGCCAGCTGGCCGCCGAGGTCGGCGTCCAGGCGGCGGCGCTCTACCGTTATTTTCCGACCAAGCAAGACCTGTTGTTCACGCTGATGCGCGAGCACATGCAAGGGCTGATCGAGGCGTGGGACGCGGCCCGCCCGGCCGCGGCCGATCCGGCGACACGGCTCGCCGCCTTTGTCGAAAACCACATCGCCTTCCATGTCGAGCGTCGCCATTCCACCCATGTCTCGAACATGGAATTGCGCAGCCTGTCGCATGACCGCCTGACGCAGATCCTGCGTATGCGCACCGCCTATGAGAAGGAGCTGCGCGTCATCTTGCGCGACGGCGCGGAAGCCGGCGTCTTCGACGTCGAAGACACAGGGCTGACAGCCATGGCGCTGATCCAGATGATGACCGGCGTCATCGTCTGGTTCCGGCCGGGCGAGCGGCTATCGATCTCGGAGGTAACCGCCACATATCTTTCAATGACGATGCGCCTGGTTGGAGCAAAGGCCCATGGCGCGACAACGCGCCTGCAGCGCCACAGCCGGCGCGCAAAGGACGCTGTAGCACTTTGATTTTGCGCCCTTCCCGAAATTGAATTCGATTTCGGGCCGTGCGCCGGGAGGAAACGGCATGTACACGCACACACTCAACTTCGGGCTTGACGAAGACATCGAGGCGCTGCGCGACCTGGTGCGGCGCTTCGCCCAGGACAAGATCGCCCCGATCGCCGCCGAGATCGACCGCTCGAATGAATTTCCGTCGCATCTGTGGGCCGAGCTCGGTGGGCTCGGCCTGCTCGGCATCACCGCCGATCCGGAATTCGGCGGCACCGGCATGGGTTATCTCGCCCATGTCGTGGCGATGGAGGAGATTTCGCGCGCCTCTGCCTCGGTCGGCCTCTCCTACGGCGCCCATTCCAACCTCTGCGTCAACCAGATCAATCGCTGGGCGACACCGGCGCAGAAGGAAAAATATCTGCCTGCGCTGTGCAGCGGCGAAAAGGTCGGCGCGCTGGCAATGTCGGAATCCGGCGCCGGCTCCGACGTCGTGTCGCTCAAACTGCGCGCGGAAAAACGCAACGATTGCTATGTGCTGAACGGCACCAAGATGTGGATCACCAACGGCCCGGACGCCGAGACGCTGGTCGTCTACGCCAAGACCGATCCAGAACTCCAGTCGCGCGGCATCACCGCCTTCATCGTCGAAAAGGATTTCGCCGGATTTTCCGTCGCGCAAAAGCTCGACAAGCTCGGCATGCGCGGCTCCAACACCGGCGAGTTGGTTTTTTCGGATGTCGAAGTGCCGTTCGACAATGTGCTGCATGAGGAAGGGCGCGGCGTCGAGGTGCTGATGTCGGGTCTCGACTACGAGCGCACGGTGCTCGCCGGCGGCCCGCTCGGGCTGATGGCGGCGTGCCTCGATGTGGCGGTCCCCTATGTGCACGAACGCAAGCAGTTCGGTCAGCCTATCGGCGAGTTCCAGCTGGTGCAGGGCAAGCTCGCAGACATGTATACGACGATGAACGCCGCGCGCGCCTATGTCTATGCCGTCGCCGCTGCCTGCGACCGCGGCCAGACGAGCCGCAAGGACGCCGCCGCTTGCGTGCTGTTCGCTGCCGAGAAGGCGACGCAGATGGCGCTCGACGCCATCCAGCTGCTGGGCGGCAATGGCTACATCAACGACTATCCGACCGGCCGGCTTTTGCGCGACGCCAAGCTCTACGAGATCGGCGCCGGCACCAGCGAGATCCGCCGCTGGCTGATCGGGCGGGAAATCATGGCGGAAGGAGTCTGATGGCACTATTTCATGAATTTGCCATGCTGGACAATTTGCCCCATATTTCTCCTGGCATGTCATATTTCCGGACCGAGGCAGAACATGGCGAAAGGAACCGAAAAGGCTGGGTTTGACGAGAACCCGCCGACACAATTCGACGCAGGCGCTCAAAAAACTCCGCTCCGGTTGCCAGCGAAACGCGAGCGCGTCAGACTTGGCGAGGGCGGACGCTTCGTGATCCCGGCTGCGATGCGCGAGGAAATGGGCGTGAAGCCTGGTGAAGACTTGATCCTTCATGTCGAGAACGGCGAGTTGCGGGTAAGGTCGTGGCTTCGGAATCTGCGGCGCGTCCAGGCCGAATTGTCAGCGTTGAAAAAGCCCGGCGAAAGTGTCGTCGACGAATTTCTGAAGGAGCGGCGGGAAGAACAGCGTCGAAGCGATAGACGTTTGGACCGGCTTCATGCCCTGGGAATGGCGAGGAAGGGAGCGAAGTGAAAGCTTACGTCATGGACAGCTCGGCAGCGCTTGCGATCCTGCTCAACGAGAAAGGCACCGATATTGCCTTGGGTTTCGCGCCGGATGCGCAATTCAGCTCCGTCAATGCGGCCGAAATTATCGCCAAGCTGATCGACAAGGGACGCAGCATGGAAGAGGCCGCGGACGACCTCGCCAGTCTCGGCATGCCGGTCGCTGCTTTCGACGAGATGATGGGCATCGCCGCCGGTCAGCTTCGCGAGCTGACGCGGCATCGCGGCTTGTCGCTGGGCGATCGGGCCTGCCTGGCCCTGGCAATTCGCGAGAACGCCATAGCCGTCACCGCCGACCGCGGCTGGGGCGACCTGGATATCGGCTGCAAGATCGAACTGATCCGGTAACGCCAATGGCCCCCCTCACCTCGCAAATCTCGCCAGCCTCCGACACCTTCCGCGCCAATGCCGAGCGCATGCGGGCGCTGGTCGCCGACATTGCGCAAAAGGCGGCAACCGTCGAGCGTGGCGGCTCAGAGGAAGCGCGTCAGCGCCACCAGAGCCGCGGCAAGCTTTTGCCGCGCGAGCGCCTCGCCCAATTGCTCGACACCGGCTCGCCATTCCTCGAGATCGGCCAGTTCGCCGCGTGGTCGATGTATGGTGAGGACATCGCATCGGCCGGCATCATTACCGGCATCGGCCGCGTCGAAGGCACCGAAGTGATGGTCGTCGTCAACGACGCCACGGTGAAGGGCGGCACCTATTATCCAATGACGGTGAAGAAGCATCTGCGCGCGCAGGAGATCGCGCTGCAGAACAGATTGCCTTGCGTCTATCTGGTCGACAGCGGCGGCGCCAACCTGCCCAACCAGGACGAGGTGTTTCCCGACCGCGACCATTTCGGCCGCATCTTCTACAACCAGGCCAACATGTCGGCTGCTGGCATTCCGCAGATCGCCTGCGTCATGGGTTCGTGCACGGCGGGCGGCGCCTATGTGCCGGCGATGTCGGACGAGACGATCATGGTGCGCAACCAGGCGACCATCTTCCTCGGCGGCCCGCCGCTGGTGAAGGCCGCTACCGGCGAGGACGTCAGCGCGGAGGAATTGGGCGGCGCCGAGGTCCACACGCGGCTTTCCGGCGTGGCCGATCATTTTGCGCTGGACGACGAGCATGCGCTGGCGATCGCGCGCCGCATCGTCAAAAACCTCAATCGAAAGAAGCAGATCGGGCTGGCGCTACGCGATCCGATTGCGCCGCTTCATGCAGCCGAAGAACTCTACGGCATCGTGCCGACCGATCTGCGCCAGCCCTATGACGTGCGTGAAGTGATCGCCCGCATCGTCGACGGCTCCGAATTCGACGAGTTCAAGCAGAATTATGGCACCACGCTGGTCACCGGCTTTGCCCATCTCAACGGCATGCCGGTCGGCATCGTCGCCAACAACGGCGTGCTGTTTTCCGAAAGTGCGCTGAAGGGCGCGCATTTCATCGAGTTGTGCTGCCAGCGCAAGATTCCGCTGATCTTCCTGCAGAACATCACCGGCTTCATGGTCGGGCGAAAATACGAGGCCGGCGGCATCGCCAAGGACGGCGCCAAGCTGGTGATGGCGGTCGCCACGGCCCGCGTGCCGAAGGTCACCATGATCATCGGCGGCTCGTTCGGCGCTGGCAATTACGGCATGTGCGGACGCGCCTATTCGCCACGCTTCCTGTGGATGTGGCCGAATGCCCGCATTTCGGTGATGGGCGGCGAGCAGGCGGCCACCGTGCTGGCCGTGGTCAAGCGCGAGGGGATCGAGCGCAAGGGCGGGGAATGGAGCGCGGAGGAGGAGGCAAAATTCAAGAAGCCGATCCTGATGAAATACGAGCATGAAGGCCACCCTCTGTATTCCTCCGCCCGGCTCTGGGACGACGGCATCATCGATCCGGCCAAGACGCGCGAGGTGCTGGCGCTCAGCCTGTCCGCAGCGCTGAACGCCGGGATCGAGGAGACAAGCTTCGGCGTGTTCAGGATGTGACCGATGAGCGAGATCGAGGCAAGGATTCGCGTTCATGTCGGCGATATCACCAGGCTGGCGGTCGACGCCATCGTCAACGCCGCCAACACCTCACTTCTGGGTGGCGGGGGCGTCGACGGCGCCATCCACCGTGCGGCCGGCCCCGAACTTCTGGCCGAATGCCAATCCCTCAATGGCTGCAAGGTCGGCGACGCAAAACTCACCAAGGGCTACAGGCTGCCGGCACGCTATGTCATCCACACGGTCGGGCCGGTCTGGCAAGGCGGCGGCAAGGGCGAAGCCGAGTTGTTGGCCTCCTGCTACCGCCGTTCGCTCGAACTCGCCGCCGGCAAGGATTGCAGGACGGTGGCATTTCCGGCGATCTCGACCGGTGTATACCGGTATCCAAAGGACCAGGCGACGCAGATCGCCGTTGGCACGGTGAGCGCCTTTGTCAGCCACAATGCGGTTCCTGAAACCGTCATCTTCTGCTGCTTCGACCAGCAGACGGCGGACCTATACCAGCAGGCGTTGGCGGAGCGTGACCGGCACAGGTAGGAAAATCCCTTCATAGTTTCAGACTTATTTTCATTCACCGATCTGGTCAGACGAAAGAATCGCGTTTATTGCTCATCGCAAATACCGTGGGGATTGGGCGAAGATGAGACTGCAGATTTTTCAAAAAACAACTATGTCAGTACTTTCGACGTTGCTTATATTAGCGACCCCTGGCGTGGGAGCGGCGGAATCGCTGGCGGGAAACAAAGGCGACCGTCGTTTCGCCGTCAATTTTCCGGCAGGTTCGACCGGAGATTGCCCGAAAGCCTACAAATCCTATGTCGCGGCCAGCGGCCATTCGGCCTATGCGACGACGTTCTATTCGCGCGTCAGCGACCTCTACATCATCTGTGGTTCCACGCTCAACGCCCCCTCGCAACAGGCCGCGGAAGAGAGAGCGTTGCGCAATTGTCAGGCCGGCTTGACGAGGTGGAAACTCAAGACGGCGGCAGGCGGTTGCGCCATCGCCGCCTCCAAGTAGGTTGCTGCAGCAACGGGCGCAAATACCAGCGGGATGGGGCGAAGATGACACTGCAACGTTTTCAGACGTAAGCGGGCCTGGCTTACCGATCCTTTGACAATGGCCGGACTGCAAAGCAGGGTGTTGCCACAGCCCGCGTGAAGGAGCATTCGCGCCGTTGGCGGCAAGCTCTGGCTTTGGAGGTCCCATGTTCGCCAAAATCCTGATCGCCAACCGCGGCGAGATCGCTTGCCGGGTGATCCGCACCGCGCGCAGGATGGGCGTGCGCACGGTCGCCGTCTATTCCGACGCCGACGCCGGCGCCTTGCATCTCGGGATGGCCGACGAAGCGGTGCATATCGGGCCCTCGCCGGTCGGCGAAAGTTATCTGCGCGGCGACAAGATCGTCGCGGCGGCTTTGGCCACCGGCGCCGAAGCCATCCATCCCGGCTACGGTTTTCTGTCGGAAAACCCTGACTTCGTCGATCAGGTGACAGCGGCCGGACTCGTCTTCATCGGCCCGTCGGCCGCCTCGATCCGCGCCATGGGGCTGAAGGACGCGGCCAAGCGGCTGATGGAGAAGGCCGGCGTGCCGGTTGTGCCGGGCTATCACGGCGAGGCGCAGGAGATCGTGCTGCTCGCCTCCAAGGCACGCGAGATCGGCTATCCCGTGCTGATCAAGGCGCGCGCCGGCGGCGGCGGCAAGGGCATGCGGCGCGTCGAACATCCCGACGACTTTTCCGAGGCGCTGTCGGGTGCGCGGCGCGAGGCCAAGGCCGCGTTCGGCGACGACCGCGTGCTGGTCGAGAAATATGTCGACAAGCCGCGCCACATCGAGGTTCAGGTTTTCGGCGATATCTTCGGCAATGTCGTGCATCTCTACGAGCGCGACTGCTCGGCGCAGCGGCGCCATCAGAAGGTGATCGAGGAAGCCCCCGCCCCCGGGATGACGCCGGCATTGCGCAAGGCAATGACGGAGGCGGCGGTGAAGGCCGCCAAGGCGATCGACTATTGCGGCGCCGGCACGATCGAGTTCATCGTCGACGCCTCGCAAGGACTGAAGGCCGACCGCTTCTGGTTCATGGAAATGAACACTCGCCTGCAGGTCGAGCATCCCGTCACCGAAATGGTCACCGGCACCGATCTGGTCGAATGGCAGTTGCGGGTGGCGTCCGGCGAAAAGCTGCCGAAGACGCAGAGCGAGATTGCGCTCTCCGGACATGCCTTCGAGGCGCGCATCTATGCCGAAGACGCGGCAAAGGGTTTTTTGCCGGCGACGGGCACGCTGCATCACCTGAAATTTCCAGATACAGCGCCCGAGGGCGCCAGCATGCGGATCGAGACCGGCGTGCGGACCGGCGATGCCATCTCGCCGTTCTACGACCCGATGATCGCCAAGCTCGTCGTCCATGGCAAGAACCGGCAGGCGGCGCTCGAAGCACTGGGCATTTCCCTTTCGCAAACCGAGATCGCCGGCTCGACCGTCAACGCCGCCTTTCTCGCGGCTCTCGCCGCTGACGCGGATTTTTCGGCAGGTGACGTCGACACCGGGCTGATCGGCAGGCACCAGCAAGCGCTGACCGCAGTGCCGCCGCCGAGCAGCGAGATCGTCGCCGCGGCCGCACTTGCAGCGTCCGGCGCCGGGGCTCAGGCGCCGACCCGCGACCCGTGGTCGTCGCTTGCCGGCTATGCGCATTTCCACGCGATGGCGCGGCGCACGCGGCTTCGCTACGGCGAGGACGATATCCTGGCGCTTGTATCGATGCGGCCGGACGGGCGCTTCCAGGTGGCACTGGACGCACCATATGACAGCGCGCTTGATCTTCGCGCCGCCCCTCGCCTCGCCCGCTGGCCAGGCCATGTCACTGTCTTTTCAGGCGCCGTCGGCTACAGCTTCGCGGTGCCGGACCCGTTGGCAAGGGCCGACGAAATCGCCGCCGGTGCCGACAGCCTGCGCGCGCCGATGCCGGGACTGGTCAAGCTGGTGCGCGCGGCAAAAGGCGAAACCGTCATCAAGGGCCAGCCGCTGTTGATCCTCGAAGCGATGAAGATGGAGCACACGATTTCCGCCACGCATGACGGGACGATCGCCGAGATCGCAACAGAGGGCGCACAGGTCACCGATGGGACGGTGCTGGTGCGTTTTGCCGAGGAAGCCCACGGCTGACGCTGTTCATCCAAGGAGAGGCGACGACGGAAGACGCGCGCCGCAAACGCATGACCAAATGAAAATGGCCGGATCTGCCCCGGCCATCTCCGATTGTCGCCAAGCGCTAAAGCGCGTCGCACGCAACGCGCTTTAGTTCTTGTTTTTGTGCATGTCGTTTTCGCAAAACCGCTGCGCACTTTTGCGCGACATGCAATGGCGATCAAGGCTGGATCGGCGCGTATTTGCCGTCGTGCCACTGGTTGATGTCGTAGCTGACGTTCTTGAGGTCGCCCTTTTCATCGAAAGTGACAGGGCCGACGACGGTGCTGATCGGCTGGCCATTCTTCAGCGCTTCGGCAACCTTGGCCGGGTCGTCGCTGCCGGCGCGCTTGATGCCCTCGGCAAAGGCCTGGATCACGGCATAGGAGAACAGCGTAAAGCCCTCGGGCACGAAGCCGCCCGCCTTGATCTTTTCGATGGCCTGCTTGGCTTCGGGCTTCGCCTGCGGATCCGACGGGAAGACGAACATGGTGCCTTCGCCGGCCGGGCCGGCAACCTGCCAGAATTCCGGCGTGGCAATCGAGTCCGGCATGATCAGCTGGAACTTGAAGTCCTGTTCCGCCGACTGGCGCAGGATGAGGCCGGCCTCTGGGTGGTAGCCGCCGAAATAGACCACATCAGCCTTCAGTTCCTTGAGCTTGGTGACAAGCGCCGAATAGTCCTTTTCGCCGGCGTTGATGCCCTCATAGAGGATCTCGTTGAGGCCGTTCTGGTTCATCGTCGCCTTGACGGCATCGGCCACGCCCTGCCCATAGGCGCTCTTGTCATGCATGATGACGACCTTCTTGCCGGCGTATTTCTTGGCGATCCATGGACCGATGAAGGCGCCCTGCGCATCGTCGCGCGTATAAAGGCGCATGATCGTCGGCCAGCCGGATTTCGCCGCCGCGTCCGTCAGCTCCGGGTTCGACGAAGCCGGCGACATCATCATCGCACCGGCTTCGGCATAGACGGCCGAGGCCGGGATGCTCGAGCCCGAGCAGGCATGGCCATCGATGAACTTGACGCCGTTGGCGACGATGCGGTTTGCGACCGAAACCGCCTGCTTCGGATCGCACTGGTCATCCTGGACGTCGAGCTTGATCTGGCGGCCGTCGACGCCGCCGGCGGCGTTGATCGCGTCGGCGGCGGCTTGCGCGCCCTGCTTGAACTGGTCGCCGATGGTGGCAAGCTGTCCGGTCATCGGTCCGACCACCGAAAAGGTGATGTCTTCGGCGAAGGCCGGCGCGCTCATCACCAGGCCGACAATGGCCGCGCTCAAAATACCCAACTTTTTCATGGCGATACAACTCCTCCACTCGCGCGCGGCCGCTCCGACCGCGCCTCTTCCAGATTAGGTGGGAGAATTTCACCGTTCGCCAAGCCTGTCTTGGCGCATCGGCGGCACTCGATTGGGCCTGCCGGCTTTCTGTTTGGCCATGATCCTTCCAAAAACCGGTTTCCACTTTTTGGGATCATGGTCCGACTGTTTGACCATGATCTTCTCCCAAAAACCGGTTTCCACTTTTTGGGACCATGGTCCGAAAACGCGAAAAGCCGCGCCGGCCTTGTTCCGGCCGGTCGCGGCTTTTGTCGATCGAACAATCCCGAACGCTACGCGCGCCCCGAAAACCGCTCGCTTCCCTGTCCGTCGCGCAGCTTGGCTGTATCCGGCCTGCGGCGTTCTTGTCATTGTTGGTCCGGCCGTCTTGCGCGGCCTTGTTCTTGCCGGTCCGGCCGTCTTCGCGCGGCCTTGAAGCGTCCCTGTCGGTGATCTCAGTACATGATGAGTTCAGGTGAGACTTAGTGCATAGTCATCCATTCGCGGGCTTCGCGCAGCGCCCTGGCGATCTCGACTTTCGACATGGCGGCCGACAATTCCGAGCGCAGTTCCGCGGCGCGCACCGAGCCCTTGATCGCAGCGATGTTGAACCATTTGTGGGCGGCGACGACATCGGTCTCGCAATCGCGGCCGGTCGCATACATCATGCCCAGTTCGAAAAGAATGTCGGCCTGGGCAGTTGCCCCCATGGCGCCGAAGCCGGCTTCAGGCATTTCAAAACGTGCCATTTCAATCCCCTGTTCTAGCCCCTGTCAGGCTCCCGAGAGCTGCCTCGTTCTGTCCCTTGGAAACCCTTGGGGCGGCCGCTCTTTCGATGCTTTCGAGAATGAACCGAAGGCTTGAATCCGTCGTTAAACGGCGTGCTTAATTTGAGGAAAACAAAGCTAAAACAAGAGGTAAACGCGGAAATTCATTAACGATGCAAAATCAGCAATTGCGCCGGTTTGGACTAAAATTGATGAAAATTTGCGAGGCGCAAATCAAGACTCCGCTAACCACGGAAGACAAAGCCAGCATGCCTGGTGTTTCATTTCTCGCCGACCAGACCGCTTCAGGCGGCCGGGAAAAATCCCGAAGTCTTCCGCAGCGGCACCGCTTTTGTTTTGCCGGGAGGTGGATTAGCTTACGTTTGCGTAAGAGGCAGACTGGCGGGGCGGAACGTTCGTCCGGATGCCCACAGGGAGGAGAAACATGTTTCGCAAAATCAGCATGGCCCTCGCGGCCACATTGATCATGGCCGGCACCGCTTGGGCCGACCCGATCGAAGGCAATTGGAAAACGCAAGCCGGTTCGACCGCCGCCATCACGGGCGGTGGCGACGCATTTTCCATCACGCTCAAATCCGGCAAGTTTGCCGGCAAGCACATCGGTTCGTTCAAGGTGTCCGGCGCCAACAAATACACGGGTACGATAACCGACCCGGAGACCGACAAGACCTATTCGGGCAAGGCCTCGGTCTCAGGCGCTTCGCTCAAGATGAGTGGCTGCGTGCTCGGCGGGCTGATCTGCAGGAGCCAGACCTGGCACAAGCTCTGATCGTTTCGACTGCCGCACAATGAAAAACGGGGCCGCAAAAGGCCCCGTTTTTGTTCGCGCCTCTGTGTTTGGGAACACCGATCGATCGCGCAGGCTGCGCCTTCTGCGCCCTAACAGTCCAAATTTGAACGGCAGATGAACGCCGGCATCAGAACCGGTTCAGTTGCATCAGTGCATTCTCGTGCGTGTCGAAGGAGACACCACGCCATGTTCGCCCGCCGCTTCACCATCGTCTGCCTGCTGATGAGCCTGTTCGGCATGTCGTTCGCCATTCTCGTTGCCGAGGGGCGCTCGGCCCGCAACTGGGACCAGGCCTATTCCTGCCGGTTCGGTTGCGTGAACCATTTTCGCCCCTGAACCGACAAAGACTTCGAGAGGAGAAAAGCAAAGCCATGAACCGCATCGTCGCCAACGTCCTGAAAACCCTTCGGGTCCTGCCACGGGCGGCGCTCATCCTGACGGTTCTTGCGGCCCCGGTTCTGGCCGTGCCGACGATGCGCGCCGATGCCGGCTCGACAATCGAAGCGCCGGCGCTGAAGAAGACCGGCGTCGGCTTTGTGCTGCTGATCAGCCTGCGGCGCGGCTAGGCAATCGGCCTTCATCGAAACCATGCAAAATAAAAAACGATCCTTCGGCCCCCTCCCAACCGCATGGCCAAGCCTCTATATTGGGTCATGGAAAAGCGAATCTATCCCCAAGCCATAGACTCAGTCGTGATGCCGGAGCCGTTTGGCCGGCAGATCTTCAATGATGCAGCAAAGGCCGTCGCGGCCTTGCAGGCCCTCTACGACCGCAACACCAAATTCCTGCGCGATTCGTTTACGGCGCTCGCGGCGGGCGGCGACAACAACAAGCGCTACCGGGCGTTTTATCCGGAGGTCGGTGTCACCACGACTTCGTTCACCCAGATCGACTCGCGGCAGGCTTACGGCCATATGCCGACGCCCGGGCATTTCTCGACCACCATAACCCAGCCCGCCCTTTTCGAACGCTATCTCATCGAACAGCTTCGCCTGATCATGCGCAATCACGGCGTTCCGGTCACGGTTTCGGAATCGACGACGCCCATCCCGCTGCATTTCGCGTTCCTGGAAGGCTCGCATGTCGACGGCGCGGCAGCCGAGCGCATCAGGCGGCCAATCCGTGACCTGTTCGACGTGCCCGATCTCGACGGCACCGACGACCAGATCGCCAACGGCACGTTCGAAGTGGCGTTAGGCGAAGCCAGGCCGTTGGCGGCGTTCACGGCGCAACGCATCGACTACTCGCTGCACCGGATGTCGCACTACACGGCGACCAGTCCGCAGCATTTCCAGAATTTCGTGCTGTTCACCAACTACCAGTTCTACATCGACGAATTCGTCGCCCGTGCGCACGATCTGATGGCGAAAGGCGGCGGCGGATACGTCGAATTCGTCGAGCCGGGAAACGTCGTCACCAAGGCTGGACAAAGCGCGCCCAACCATGGCGTGGCGCCGCCGCGCCTGCCGCAGATGCCGGCCTACCATCTGAAGAAGCCGAACCATGGCGGCATCACCATGGTCAATATCGGCGTCGGCCCCTCCAACGCCAAGACGATCACCGACCACATAGCGGTGCTCAGGCCGCATGCCTGGGTGATGCTCGGCCATTGCGCCGGCCTGCGCAACACCCAGGCGCTGGGCGACTATGTGCTGGCGCACGCCTATGTGCGGGAAGACCATGTTCTGGACGACGATCTTCCGGTCTGGGTGCCGATCCCGCCGCTGGCCGAAATCCAGGTGGCGCTGCAGGAGGCGGTCGCCGAAGTCACCGGCCTTTCCGGCTATGACCTCAAGCGTATCATGCGCACCGGCACAGTCGCTACCATCGACAACCGCAACTGGGAGTTGCGCGACCAGCGTGGGCCGGTGCAGCGGCTGTCGCAGTCACGGGCGATCGCGCTCGACATGGAGTCGGCGACGATCGCCGCCAATGGCTTCCGCTTCCGCGTACCCTACGGTACGCTGCTTTGCGTCTCCGACAAACCGCTGCATGGCGAATTGAAGCTGCCCGGCATGGCGACCGAGTTCTACAAGCGGCAAGTGGCACAGCATTTGACCATCGGCATCAGGGCGATGGAAAAGCTGGCCGAGATGCCGATGGAACGGTTGCATTCGCGCAAGCTCAGAAGCTTTTCGGAGACGGCGTTCCAGTAGGACGGCGGCTTTCATCGATTGGAGTATGGCAACAGCGCGGCAGGGCGTTTCACCATCTTGATTGGCTGCATTTCTGCCGATAAGCAAAGTAGATGGCACCCGTTCGAGACATGATGGCTTCGATGGCATTCATCGCAATGCTCGTCTTCTCGGTCGCGCTGGTGGCCGGGTTTTTCGGAACGCTGCATCCGGCCTTCGATTCCTTCGCTCATTTCCGCGTTCATCTTGCCGTGCTGATGGCGCTTTGCGCGCTGCCGCTGCTGGCGACCTCGTTTCGCCTGCAGGCGGCCACAGCGCTGCTCTTTGCGGTGGCTGCCTTTGCCACCACGTCGAACGCCCTGTCGGTGCCCCGCCTGTGGCAGGTCCAGGCAGCCTACGAAGTCGAGGCCGGCGATCAGCCCGTTTACCCCGGCGATCAGGCAGTCCATCCCGGTGACAAGGCGGTCTACCGCCTGCTGCAGATGAACCTGCGGTTCAACAATGCAACGCCTGAAAAAGTCCTGTCGCTGATCGGCCGGACCCAGCCTGATGTGATCACCCTCGACGAGGTGTCCGACATGTGGAAGGCGAAGCTTGGCCTTCTCGCCAGCGCCTACCCCCACCGGATCCTCTGCCCCTACCCCAATGGCGTTTTCGGCGTTGCGCTGCTGTCCAGACGGCCGTTTGCCGCCGGCACGCAACCGCGCTGCGATGGCCGCGGCGCGATGGCCATCGCGACGGTCGATTTCGGCGGAACCGACGTCGACGTCGCCGCCATGCACCTCATCTGGCCATGGCCGCGCAACCAGTCATGGCAGATCGGCGGATTGTCGGGGGAGTTCGCCTCGCTCGGCGAGACATCGATCATGGCATGCGACTGCAATGCAGTGCCGTGGAGCGCCGCCGTCCGGCGCGTCGCAGGACTTGGCAAGCTGACTGTGGCGCCTTCGCCGGGGCCGACCTGGCTCCCTATCAAGCTGCCGGAATTCCTGCGCTTCGCCGGACTGCCGATCGACCTTGTTTTCAGCAAGGGCGCAGTTCTCATCCATTCGGTGTCGAGGCTGGATAACGCCGGCTCCGACCATCTTCCGCTGATGGTGGAGTTCTCGCTCAGGCCGGAACAGAAGAAGCCGGTCGATGAACACGAAACCGCGACGGCATCGGTGAGACAGAACGGCAGGACCCGAAGCTGAGCTACTGCTTGCGCAACAGCGCCCTGATGAGGTGCTCGACATGGCCGCCGTCGCGATGCTCGCGCGCGTCGAATGCGTTCTGTTTCGCCTCGTATTCGGCATAGACGGCCTTGATCCGGCGCCTCGCCTCGCGGTGCGTCTTGCTGCAAAACAAGTTGTCGGCGAACTCCAGTCCAGTGATCGATCTTTCGGTCGCCCGCATCATTGCCTTGGCGATCCGGCCATGGTTATGCTCGTGCGCACGAACGCCCGCGAAAAACCGCTTCCAGCGCTTCTGCAGTGCCGGCGTCGCGGCCGAGGCCAAACGCGGCAAGGTGTAGGTGAGATCGAGCGTGCCATTGGCTTGGCGCAGACGGCAGACACCACCCTCCCTCGTGACGTCGAGGTCCCAATCTACGGTATAGGCGGCCAGCGCGATGGCGTGCGTCATGAAGCCGTGCCGCTTCGGACCGTTGCGGTCCATGGCCTCGATCAGGGCGGCGCCCGTGGTTCCAGTGATGTCGTAGGTCCGGGTCTTGACCAGCACCTTCGTGTCAGCCAATGCCGACGGTGCGAAGCCGCACAAGCCGCCAATCGCCGCAAGGCACGTCAGAACCGCCAGGCGCATGGTCATCTCCCGGGTCAGAAAGAATGGAACCACAGGCGCCGCCCCGCTTCAACTTCTTTTAGACGCCGCACATATAATAGGCCTTCACGCGCCTTCATTTGATCGGCGGGCGAGACGGCCGCCGGGCCGTTCTGTCTTGCTGGGCTACATGTTTTGGTAGACTGGTCCCTCTCCACCTTGTGGCGGCACCCAGGTAATGTTTCGGTTCGGATCCTTGATGTCGCAGGTCTTGCAGTGGACGCAGTTCTGCGCGTTGATGACGAAGCGCACGTCCTTCGCCTCGGGATCGGCGGCGGCGTTGCCATCCTTGTCGACCCATTCGTAGACACTGGCCGGGCAGTAGCGTGTCGATGGCCCGGCATAGACATCGTGTTCGGAACGCTGCTGCAGGTCCATATCCGCGACCAGCAGGTGGACAGGCTCGTTTTCCTCGTGGTTGGTGTTGGACAGGAACACCGAGGACAGGCGGTCGAAGGTGAGCACGCCATCCGGCTTCGGATAGGCGATCTTCTTATGCCTGGCGGCCGGCTCCAGCGTCGCATGATCGGCCTTGCCGTGCTTCAGCGTGCCAAAGGGCGAGAACCCGAACAGCGAATTCAGCCACATGTCGAGACCGCCGATGCCGACGCCGACGACGGTGCCGAAGCGCGACCACAACGGCTTGACGTTGCGCACCTTCTTCAAATCCTTGCCGATGTCGGTTGCCCGCCATGCCGCCTCGTAAGAAGCCAGTTCGTCATTGGCGCGGCCGGCGCCGATCGCCTCGGCGACATGCTCGGCCGCCAGCATTCCGGAGAGCACGGCATTGTGCGAACCCTTGATGCGCGGCACGTTGACGAAGCCGGCAGCACAACCGATCAGCGCGCCGCCGGGGAAGGACAGTTTCGGCACCGACTGCCAGCCGCCCTCGGTGATGGCACGGGCGCCATAGCCGAGCCGCTTGCCGCCCTCGAATGTGCCCCTGATCGCCGGGTGGGTCTTGAAACGCTGGAACTCGTCGAACGGCGACAGATAGGGGTTCTTGTAGTTGAGGTGGACGACGAAGCCGACCGCCACCTGGTTGTCCTCCAGATGGTAGAGGAAGGAGCCGCCGCCGGTCTTCATGTCGAGCGGCCAGCCGAAGGAGTGCTGGACAAGGCCCGGCCGATGGTTCTCCGGCTTGACCTGCCAGAGCTCCTTGAGACCGATGCCGTATTTGCCGGGCTCGCGGCCGTCGGAAAGATGGTATTTGGCGATCAGCTGCTTGGCCAGCGAGCCGCGCGCGCCCTCGCCGATCAGCACATATTTGCCCATCAGCGCCATGCCCGGCGCGAACCCCGGGCCATGCGTGCCGTCCTTCTCGACGCCCATATCGCCGGTGACAACGCCGGTGACCGCGCCCTCGTCACTGTAAATGAGGTCCACGGCGGCAAAGCCCGGATAGATCTCGACGCCCAGCGCCTCGGCCTTGGTCGCCAGCCAGCGGCAGACATTGCCGAGCGAAACGATGTAGTTGCCGTGGTTGTTCATCAGCGGCGGCATCAGGAAATTGGGCAGACGGAACGAACCGGCGGGGCCGAGGACCAGGAAATGGTCTGCGGTGACCAGCGTCTTGAAGGGATGTCCCTCCTCGTCACGCCAGCCCGGCAGCAGCCGGTCGATGCCGATCGGATCGACGACGGCGCCGGACAGGATGTGAGCGCCGACTTCGCCGCCCTTTTCCAGGACGACGACGGAAAGCTCGGGATTGACCTGCTTGAGACGGATCGCGGCAGCGAGGCCGGCCGGACCGGCGCCGACGATGACCACGTCGAATTCCATGCTTTCGCGTTCGATCTCGCTCATCAACCCTCACTGCCCAGAGTGCCGCGCGCCCATTGGACGCGCAAAGGACACTCTGGCAACTTTATTTTCGCATGATCCTTTCCAAAAAGTGATTTCACTTTTTGGGGTCATGCGAGCGCATTTGCGCATCTTGCTGGCTTATCCGCTGCATAGCGCATCAATTCGCGACGCGAAACCGGCGCTGACGTGACAATGCCGATTTCGTCAAAAAGGCCGCGCATCGTACTACAAAATCGCGATTTGCGGGTCCACCAACATCGATCCGGGTCCAAAGATCGCCGTTGCCCTGATTTTTTTTAATTGTTCGACGGCTTGCTTATCGGCCATACTTCGCACCATGCGCACATACGGGCCATCCGGCTTTTCATCGACGCGCTTTTTTTCGCCGCCCGGACGGGTTTGCCGGGCGCTCGTTTTGGCCCTTTTGCCGCTGGCGTCCGTTGGCGCCCTCGCCGAGCCGCAAAGGGTCTGGGTGGCCGGAGCCTACTCCTTTTCCGACGAGCTGGGCGGCTTCCGCATCACCAGCGCCTCGGGCATCGGGACAAAGGAGGACCCGCTTGTCATCACCGAAGAGTTGAATTCGGCGACACCTGTGACACTGACGATCCGCACGACGAAGCCGATCCACCCCTTCGGCACTGCGGGCCAATTTGCCAACGGCCTCATGTATATGCGCATCGACGTGCTCAACAACAGCGGCCAGGCCTGGGTCGAGTTCCAGTTCGAGCTCCAGGAGATACTCCACCGGCCGAGCGTGTTCGGCGACGGCCTGTCGTTCGACCAGCGCAACAAGACGCCTGACAACATCTGGTCGAGCAGCTTTGCCGATTTCGATCGCGACTTCGAACCCTATGACCGGCTGCTGTTCAAGAGCGGCAAGATCGACCCGTTGAAGACGGCAAAATTCGATTACCTGATCACCGACTACACACCACGCTGGACGTTCTATCTGGTGCAGGATCCGCGTATACCGTCGAGCTGAACCACTTCGTCATCCAGGGCGAAGCAGGAGCGAAGCGACGTCGCTGAGGCCCTGGATGACGAAATCATGAAGCATCGCGCCAACCACGATGTTGCAAATTCCTGCCGCGCGGCTGAATGTGAAAGCATGACTGCCGTTTCCCGAGACAACCGATCTGATATTGCCGACCTGCTGGCCTTCTACGCCAGCGCCGGGGTCGATGAAGCGCTCGAAGAGGAGCCGCTGAACAGGTTTGCCGAGGCTGCGTCAAAGCCGCCTGAGCGGGCACCAGCGACAGTTACGCCGCCAACCGGTGAAAACGCAGCGCTGCCACGCTCGACAAGCCTGTCACGCGCCGGAATGGGCGAAAGGCAAGCTGCGGCGCCGGCGGTGCGCGCGCCGTCCGGTACGGCGACAGTGCCCGACGAGCAGCAAGCGGCATTGGCGCGACACCTGGCGACGACGGCGGCAACCCTGGACGAACTTCGCCAGCACATGGCGGCATTCGACGGCTGCAACCTCAAATTCACCGCCAAGAACCTGGTGTTCGCCGATGGCAATCCGAATGCCGCGGTGATGCTGGTCGGCGAGGCACCCGGGCGCGACGAGGACATCGAGGGATTGCCGTTCGTCGGCCGCTCGGGCCGGCTGCTCGACCGGATGCTGGCCGCGATCGGCCTCGACCGGACCTCGGCCTACATCGCCAATGTGATTCCCTGGCGGCCGCCGGGCAACCGCACGCCGACGCCGCACGAGACCGAGATCTGCCGGCCGTTCATCGAACGGCAGATCGAGTTGGTCAATCCGAAGGTGCTGGTCAATTTGGGCGGCCCCTCGGCAAGCACCCTTCTCAACACCACAGAGGGCATCCTGCGGCTGCGCGGCAACTGGCGCGTCCACACGACCGCCGCCGGCATTGCCATCCCCGCCATGCCAACGCTCCACCCGGCCTATCTCTTGAGAACCCCCGCGCACAAGAAGCTGGCGTGGCGGGATTTTCTTGAGGTGAAGGCGAAACTGCGGACGCTGGGTTGAGGGTGAAGGGAAGAGCGGCGCTATAACCTCCCCGGTAATTGAAATGCATCTGCGGCCGGCCTAGTCATGCGCCCATGACCGCAACCCAGACTTCCGCCGGCAGCCTCATTCGCGAATGGCGCACGCGCCGGCGCATGAGCCAGCTCGACCTCGCCATGGAAGCCGAAATCTCGCAGCGGCATCTGAGTTTCGTGGAAAGCGGCCGCGCGGCACCCTCGCGCGACATGGTGCTGCATCTGGCCGAGCAGCTGTCGATCCCGTTGAGGCAGCGCAACCAGCTCCTGCTGGCCGCGGGCTTTGCCCCCAGCTTCAGCGAGCGTCCGCTCACCGATGCCTCGCTGGCGCCGGCGATGGCGGCGGTCGAGATCGTGCTCAAGGGGCACGAACCCTTCCCGGCGCTGGCTGTCGACCGGCACTGGAACCTGGTGTCGGCAAATGCTGCCATCGGCCCGTTCCTCGCCAACGTTGCCGAGCCTTCCTTGCTGAAGCCGCCGGTCAACGTGCTGCGGCTCAGCCTGCACCCGGGTGGCGTCGCGCCGCGCATCGTCAATCTGGCCGAATGGCGCGCGCATCTTCTCGACCGGCTGAAACACCAGAACGACGCCACTGGCGACCCGGTTCTGGTCGAACTGGAGCGCGAGCTTCGGACCTATCCGTCCGGCCTGAACGGCGCACGGCCGGTGCCGGTCGAGCCGAACGCGATCGTGCACCCGCTGCGGCTTGCGCATGGCGATGCCGTGCTGTCGTTCATCAGCACCATCACCGTGTTCGGCACGCCGCTCGACGTGACGCTGTCGGAACTGGCGATCGAATCTTTTTTCCCCGCCGATGAGCAGACAAGGACCGTGCTGGTGCGATTGGCGAACGAGCGGGCCGAGCCGTCCTGATCATCCTTGCGGTGGGGTCGCCTGGCGGGTGCGGGCGCGTTCGAGGCCAAGCTGGCGCTCGCGCCAGATGATGAAGATGCCGGCGGCAACGACGATCACGCCACCGATGAGCATATGAACCGTCGGGACGTCGCCGAAGGCGAGATAGCCGACAACGATGCCAAGCAGCATCGACGTGTATTCGAAAGGCGCCACGACCGAGGCCTCGGCATGGCGATAGGCGGCCGTCATCAGAATCTGGGCGAGCCCGCCGCAAAAGCCTGCAGCAATGAGCAGGCCCGCCTGCGCCGGTGTCAGCGCCTGCCAGCCGAACGGCAGCGACAGCAAGGCCAAGAGGCTCGCCGTCACCGAAAACCACAGCACGATGGTTGCCGTCGGCTCGCTCTGGACGAGGTTGCGCACAAGCAGCATGGCGACGGCCGAGATCGCTGCCGCGACCAGTGCGGCGATGACGCCGAGCACCTCCTGATCGCCGAGTGCTGCGCCCGAACCCAGCAGCGTCAGTTCCGGCCATGAGATGACCAGCACCCCGACCAGTCCGACCGCAACCGCGCTCCAGCGATAGACGCGGATCGCTTCGCCGAGAAAGATCGAACTGAACACCACCACCAGCAGCGGCTGTGCGTAGTTCAGCGCGATCGCTTCCGGCAGCGGCAGCCGAATCAGCGCGAAGAAGCCGAGCCCCATGGCGCAGACGCCGACAAGGCCACGCGCAATGTGGTTGAGCGGGCGCTTGGTCGAAAACGCGGTGCCAAGCTTTCCCTGAAAGGCCAGGAAGACGACGATCGGAAAGATGGCAAAGAACGAGCGGAAGAAGACGATCTGGCCCGCCGGCACCGTGCCCGCCGCCTTGATGCAGGACGACATGGCGACGAAGACCGCCACCGACACGATCTTGAGCATGATCCCGGTCAGCGTGTTGTGCCCGCCGGGATGGTCCGTCGGGCTCACTTGGCAGCTGCTTCCTGGATCGCCGCCCAGATGCGCGCCGGCGTTGCCGGCATGTCGATGTGCCTGATGCCGTAGGCGCGATAGAGCGCATCCGTCACCGCGTTGAGCGCGGCCGGCGTCGCTCCGATCGTGCCCGCCTCGCCTGCCCCCTTGATGCCGAGCGCATTGGTGGTCGAGGGCACGTTGCGGGTCTCGAAATGGAAGAACGGCAAATCGTCGGCGCGCGGCATGGCATAGTCCATGAAACTTGCCGTCAACAGCTGTCCGTCCTCGTCATAGACCGTGTTCTCGGTCAGCGCCTGGCCGATGCCCTGGACGACGCCGCCATGCACCTGGCCGGCCAGCAGGACAGGGTTCACGGTGACGCCGAAATCGTCGACGATCGTATAGCGGACAATTTCCGTCACGCCGGTGTCGGGATCGACCTCGACCTCGCAGATGTGGGTGCCGTTCGGATAGGTGCATTCGTCCTGCACGAACTCGCCAAAGCCCTTGAGATCGTCCGGGTTCTTGGCGGCCTTGGCGATGCTCGAAAAATCGATCGTGCGGTCGGTGCCGACGATGCGGGCAACGCCGTTGGACAATTCGATGTCGTCGGCCGAGGCTTCCAGCTCATCGGCGGCGATGCGCCTGATCTTGATGGCCAGATCCTCGCCGGCGCGAGAAGCTGACACACCGCCAAGCGGAATGGAGCGCGAGCCACCGGTGCCGCCGCCGGCCTTCAGCTCGTCGGTGTCGCCCTGGCGGACATGAATCTTGCCGATGTCGAGATGAAGCTTTTCCGAGAGGAACTGCGCATAGGCGGTCGCATGCCCCTGCCCGTTGGTCTGGGTGCCGATCTTCAGCGTCACCGTGCCGTCGCCGTTCAATTCGACAAAGGCCGGTTCGGAGCCGGGAAAGGCACAGGCCTCGATATAGGTCGCCATGCCGATGCCGCGGATTTTGCCTTCCGCCTTCGACTGCGCCAGTCGCTCCGGGAACGCCTGCCACTCCGCTTGTTCGATGGCGCGGTCCATATGGCCTGCGAATTCACCGGTATCATAGAGGCGGTCGGTCTGCGTGCGGTAAGGGAACTGCTCGGGCCTGATGAAATTGCGTCGGCGGATCTCTTCGACTGGCAAGCCCAGATCGTGGGCGCAGGCGTCGACGAGCTTTTCCAGCAGGAATGCCGCTTCCGGACGGCCGGCGCCGCGGTAGGCATCGACCGGGCAAGTGTTGGTGTAGAGGCCGGTCACCGAAACGTCGAGCGCCCGGATGTCGTAGACGCCGGTCGACATGGTGACGCCGATATAGGGGATGAACGGGCCGTATTGCGAGATATAGGCGCCGATATTGGCGATGAGATCGACCTTCATGCCGAGAAAGCGGCCGTCCTTGTCCATCGCCATTTCGGCGGTCACGACATTGTCGCGGCCTTGCGCATCGGTGAGGAAATGCTCCGTGCGGTCGCCGGCCCATTTCACCGGGCGGCCAAGGCGCCTGGCGGCCTCCAGCACCAGCGGATGCTCGCGATAGACGAAGCTTTTCGGCCCGAAGCCGCCGCCGACATCCGGAGTGATGACGCGCAGCTGGTTCTTCTTGATCTTGAATATATCGGCCAGGATGTACTGCATGGAATGCACGCCCTGCGAGCCTGTGGTCAGCACGAAGCGGTTCTCCTGCGTGTTCCATTCGCCGATCGCCGAACGCGGCTCCATGTAGTTGCAGACCAGCCGGTTGTTGATGAATTCGATGCGGGTGACATGCGCCGCCCTGGCGAATGCCGCCGCGGTCTTCGCCTTGTCGCCGATGTGGTAGCTGAAGGCGCGGTTGGAGCCGAGTTCCGGCCAGACCAGCGGCGTGCCTTCGTCAAGCGCCGTGGCGGTGCCGGACGCGGCATCCTCGCCCTCATAATCGACCTCGATCAGTTCGGCCGCGTCCTGCGCCAGCGCGCGGCTGTCTGCGACGACGAAGGCGACGGCGTCGCCGACATAATTGACCCGGTCGCGGCAAAGGACCGGAATGTCGCGGGTCGGCGCCTTGGTACCGTCCGGCTGCCTCTGCATGACGCCGGATTTCAGCTTGCCGAGATGAGCAAGATCAGCACCGGTCAGCACCAGATGGACGCCAGATGCCGCCTTGGCCGCCTCGGTCGAACCGAGGGTGAAGCTCGCCTTGGCCACCGGCGAGCGCAGGACATAGCCGTGCAGGAGGCCGGCCGGCTGGATGTCGTCCGTATAGCGACCGAGACCCTTTAGGAAGGCCTGGTCCTCGCGACGCAGCACAGAGGCGCCCATGCCGAATTTCGGTGTGACGACGGTCATGGATACCTCGCGACGATGATTGGAAAACGAGTGCCTGAAATAGGCGCTGCGCCAGTTTTGTCGAGTGACGGTTTCGTGTAAAGAGCGCGTGCTTCACATTTCTTCGACCAGCGGACCCACCTGCCGCTGCGGGAATCGACAGGAAAACCAACGGAAATGCGCACGGACACCGGCCAGGTCTTCAAGCTCGAAGACTATCGCCCCACCGACTATCTCATTCCGGAAACCGGCCTGACTTTCCGGCTGTCGCCGGAAGCCACGCGCGTCATCGCCGTGCTGACGGTCGAGCGCCGTGACGGCGTCGCGGCGTCAGTGCCGCTGGTGCTGGACGGCGATGGCCTGACGCTCGGCCGCATCGCAATCGACGGCCAGACACTTGCGCCGGCCGATTTTTTCGCCACGCCCGATCAGTTGACGATCACCACGCCGCCTACAGCAGCCCGCTTCCAGCTGCTGATCGAAACCGAGCTGGCGCCGGCGCACAACGAAGCCCTGATGGGCCTCTATCGCTCGAGCAACGTCTATTGCACGCAATGCGAGGCCGAGGGCTTTCGGCGCATTACCTATTTTCTCGATCGTCCGGATATCCTGTCGGTCTATACGGTGCGCATCGAGGCGCCGCACCACGAGGCGCCACTGCTTCTTTCCAACGGCAACCCGGCTGGCAGCGGCGAACTTGCCGACGGCTGGCACTATGCAGTCTGGCACGACCCCTTCCCCAAGCCGTCCTATCTGTTCGCCCTTGTGGCGGGGGCTCTCGGCAAGGTCGCGGACAGCTTCGTCACATTGTCCGGCCGCCAGGTCGAGCTCGGCATCTTTGTCGAGCCGGGCAAGGAGCGGCTCGCCGGCTACGCCATGGACGCCCTGAAACGGTCGATGAAATGGGACGAGGAAGCGTTCGGCCGCGAATACGACCTCGACGTCTTCAACATCGTCGCCGTGTCCGACTTCAACATGGGCGCGATGGAGAACAAGGGCCTTAACATCTTCAACGACAAGTATGTGCTGGCCGACCAGGAGACCGCAACGGACGCCGATTTCGCCAATATCGAGGCGATCATCGCGCATGAGTATTTCCACAATTGGACCGGCAACAGAATCACTTGCCGCGACTGGTTCCAGCTTTGCCTGAAGGAAGGGCTGACGGTTTTCCGCGATCACGAATTCTCCGCCGACCAACGCTCGCGAGCGGTGAAACGCATCGCCGAAGTGCGCACGCTCAAGGCACATCAGTTTCCCGAAGACCAGGGACCGCTGGCGCATCCGGTGCGACCGCGCCGCTACCGCGAGATCAATAATTTCTACACGGCGACAGTCTACGAAAAGGGCTCGGAAGTGGTGCGCATGATCCGCACCATTCTCGGCGCCGAGACGTTCCGGGCCGGCATGGATCTCTATTTCGAGCGCCATGACGGCGAGGCTGCAACCATCGAAGACTTCATCAAGGTGTTCGAGGATGTGTCCGGGCGCGACCTCGCGCAATTTTCGCTGTGGTACCATCAGGCCGGCACGCCCAATCTGACCATCAGTTCGACGCACAATGCGGCGGCCCAGGAATTCACGCTCGAGATCGAACAGTCGGTGCCGTCAACGCCGTCCGAAAGCCGCAAGCGGCTGATGCATATTCCGCTGGCCTTCAGCCTGGTCGGCACCGACGGCAAAGCGATAGAATATGGCGGCGTCGAGGGTGCCAGCGTCGAGGACGGCGTCATCCATATCCGCAAGCGCCGGCACATGGTGCGCTTCTCGGGCGTCACTGAGCGCCCGGCGATGTCGCTCAACCGCGGCTTCTCGGCGCCGGTGACGCTTTCCGTCGAGCAGAGGGCCGACGATCAGTTCTTCCTTGCTGGCCATGACAACGATACCTTCTCGCGCTGGCAGGCGTTCAACACGCTTTTGACCGAGGCTCTGATATCCACCTTCCGCCAGGTCCTTGACGGCAAGCAGCCCGGTTTCGCATCGCGGTTGATCGAGCTTGCCGGCAAAATAGCCGGCGACGAGACACTCGAACCGGCCTATCGGGCGCTGGCTCTGGCGCTTCCGAGCGAAGCCGATATCGCCCGTGACATCGGCAAGAACATCGACCCCGATGCCATTTTCTCGGCCCGCGAGGCGCTGACGGTCGCGATCGCCGAGGCGAATCGCGAGATATTCTCCGACCTCTACGATCGACTGACCGACAAGGACGCTTTCAGTCCTGATGCGGCAAGCGCCGGTCGCCGGGCGCTGCGCAACACCTTGCTCGACTATCTTTCGCTGCTGCATGGAGGTGCGGCGCTTGCGGCCCGGCATTTCCAGTCCGCGACCAACATGACCGACCGGGCCGCCGCATTGAGCGTGCTTGCGCTTCGCCATAACGGTTCGCCCGAGACGGTCAAGGCGCTGGCGGAGTTCGAAGCGAAATATGCGACCGATCCGCTGGTGATGGACAAATGGTTCCATATCCAGGCCAGCGTGCCGGGCCCGCAAACCATTCATGCAGTGCGCGCCCTGACCGGCCACCCGGCCTTCTCGATGGCCAACCCGAACCGGGTGCGCTCGCTCGTCGGCACGTTTTCCAGCGCCAACCAGACCGGCTTCCATCGCGCCGACGGCGAAGGCTACCGGTTTTTCGTCGAAACGGTCCTGCAGGTCGAAAAGCGCAACCCGCAATTGGCCGCCAGGCTGGCGACGGCACTCAGATCATGGCGCTCGCTGGAACCTGCCCGGCAGGGCAAGGCAAGGGAAGCGCTGCTTTCGATTGCCAATACCGAGAACCTGTCGGCCGATTTGCGCGACATCATTGAGCGCACGCTGGCGTAATGGTCCTTCCCTTCTCCCCCTTGTGGGAGAAGGTGGATCGGCGCGTAGCGCCGAGACGGATGAGGGGTGTTGGACGGAGTGCTGTCGGTGCCAAGCTGGAGCACCCCTCATCCGACCGAGCTTCGCTCGGCCACCTTCTCCCACAAGGGGAGAAGGGAAGCCCGCCCATAAAGCCATTATTTTAGTCGATTTTTAATCTTTTTTCGCTGCGCCACTGGACAAGCCGAATCACCTTTGATTCTTTAGCTGAAGATTCGGAAGTGCGGCGTCGCCGGATCGTCAAGCAGATTTAAGATCGGGGAGAGCCATTTATGGCGAAGGCGGACGCGTGGGGCGCGCCCGGAGGGACGGGTTTTGAGCAGCGTGAGGCGGGAAGCGACGGTCTCGCCGGCAATGCGCGGCTGATCGCCGAACCCGCCTACCGACGGCTTCTGGTAGCCGAGCCATTGCTGCGCCGATCGATACCGGCCCTCATCATCATTTTCCTGATTGTCATCGCGGCACTGCGGTTCCTGTCGCTGATGCACGAGCGCGACGACGTGGAACGCGACGCCAAGGCGATCCTCTCGCTCGCGGCGGGCCAACTGGCCAGTTCGATCAGCGTCGATGCGAACATGGCCTCGACGCCTGGCGCGACGCAGGACCTGTTGGAGGGCATCAGCCGTCAGGGCGCCATGGGCCGAAGCCACGTGCTTGCGGTCACCGACAGCGCGTTC
This sequence comes from Mesorhizobium sp. WSM4819, assembly GCF_055811215.1. Classification (NCBI taxonomy): domain Bacteria; kingdom Pseudomonadati; phylum Pseudomonadota; class Alphaproteobacteria; order Hyphomicrobiales; family Phyllobacteriaceae; genus Mesorhizobium; species Mesorhizobium sp. WSM4819. The sequence goes on along the minus strand of NZ_JBVVQO010000026.1, from coordinate 67,941 downwards.
AAGATCGTTGCCGTGACACCGCAATCGACGGGCTGGGAGGGGCGGTCGCTCGACGCCATCGCCCAGGGCGGTCAACCGCTGTTCATGTTCGGCGACCGCGCCGGGGTGATGGAGGTCAGCATCGGCGGCCAGGACTGGTATGCCGCGGTGAGCCTGGCAAACGGCAGAAATGGTGCTGCCGCAGCGCTCGTTCCGCAGGATGCGGTCTTCGACACGTGGCGCAAGACCGTTTCGCTCAACGTCACGCTGTTCGTGCTGACGGCCGGCGTGCTGATCATCGTCCTCTATGCCTATTTCGGCCAGGCGGCGCGCGCCCAGACCGCCGACCGCATCTATCTCGAAGCGCACCAGCGCATCGACATGGCGCTGGTGCGCGGCCGCTGCGGCCTGTGGGATTGGGACATGGTGCGCGGCAAGATGTACTGGTCGCGTTCGATGTACGACATGCTGGGCTATGAGCCCTGCGACACGATGCTGTCGTTCGGCGAGGTCGACGGGATCATCCACCCGGAGGACGGCGACCTGTTCCAGCTCGCCAACAGGATCGTCGCACGCGAGATCGACCACATCGACCAGGTGTTCCGGATGCGCCACGCCGACGGACAATGGGTGTGGATGCGCGCAAGAGCGCAGGTGATCGACCCGGAAGCGCCGGAGATCCAGTTGATCGGCATCGCCGTCGACGTCACCGAGCAGCGGCATTTGGCGCTGCGTTCCGAGGCCGCGGATCTTCGCCTGCGAACGGCCATCGAAAACATCAACGAATCCTTCGTGCTCTGGGATTCGGCCCAGCGCCTGATCATGTGCAATTCCAAGTACCAGCAGGACAACGGCCTGTCGGATCGCGACGTGATGCCGGGCGCCTCGCGCGCCGTTCTCGAAGATCGCATGCTTGCCTTCGCTTCGGAGCGCCGGCTTGCCAACACCAACGGGCAGCAAGGCGGCGTGACCTTCGAGCGGCAGCTTGCCGATGGCCGCTGGCTGCAGGTGAACGAGTTGCGGACCAGGGACGGCGGCACCGTCTCGGTCGGCTCCGACATCACCCAGATCAAGCTGCACCAGGAGAAGCTGGTCGACAGTGAGCGCCGGCTGATGGCGACGATCCATGACCTCAGCCTTGCCCGCCGGGCAGAGGAAGAGCGGTCGCGCGAACTGGTCGAGCTCAATCACAAATACATGAAGGAAACCGAGCGCGCCGAGGCCGCGAACCGGGCCAAATCCGAGTTCCTGGCCAACATGTCGCATGAATTGCGCACGCCGCTCAACGCGATCATCGGCTTCTCCGAACTGATGGAACAGGCGCTGTTCGGGCCCCTGGGTTCGCCGCGCTACGAGGAATACGCCACCGACATCAACGGCAGCGGCAAATATCTTCTGGGCGTCATCAACGACATCCTCGACATGTCGAAGATCGAGGCCGGCCAGTTCTCGATGGATCAGGAGGAAATCGACCTCTGCCCGCTGATGCGGGAAACGGTGCGCGTCATCTCGCTGCAGGCGGCGGAAAAGTCGATCACCGTCGAAACACGCATCCCCGATTCGCTGACGCTGTTCGCCGACCGCCGGGCGATCAAGCAGATCATCATCAACCTGCTGTCGAATGCGGTGAAGTTCACCGGCCAGGGCGGCCGCATTGCGGTAAGGGCCCGCAACACCTCCAGCGCTCTGGTGCTGACGATCGAAGACAATGGCTGCGGCATCCCGAAGGAGGCGCTGAGCAAGCTCGGGCGGCCGTTCGAGCAAGTGCAGAACCAGTTTTCCAAGAGCCATGCCGGTTCCGGCCTTGGCCTTGCCATCTCACGCTCGTTGGCCGAGCTTCAGGGCGGCGCCTTGAAAATCCGCTCCACCGAAGGCACCGGCACGATCGTGTCGGTGCGCATTCCGACCAGGAAGCCGACGCAGCCAGTCAGGGCCGCCGCCTGACTAGTGAATAGTGAATAGTGAATAGTGAAATAGTCAGTAGTGAATATCTAATTCCATTCACCATTCACCATTCACCACTCACTACTCATTCACACGAAGCAAAAAGCCAAAATCCTTCCTGACATTTTGCGACGTCTCCTTGAGGTGCGCTTCCAGCACGCCGAAATCCGGCAGGTCGGTGACCGCCAGTAGTAGATCCGAAAGCCCCGGCGGAACATCGTCGCGTTCGAATACGCCGGTGAGGCAGAGCCGCATCATCTGGGTCAGCGCCAGATAGAGCGCATAGGCATCGCAAAGCTCCTGCCTGACCTGGGCCTCGGCGAAATCCGGCGCCAGCCTCGACAGCACGTCCGCTGTCCCGGTGGCCCGGCGGCCGGCTTCGACCTTTCCCGTGATCACCGCAACCTGCGCGATGAATTCGAGATCGATGAGACCACCCGGGATCAGCTTGATGTCCCAGAGATCGCGCGGCGGCTTCTCCTTCTCGATCATCGCACGCATCTCGAATGCTTCGGCCATCACCTTGGTGCTGTCGCGCGGCAGGGCAAGCACCTGTGCCACTTCGGTCTCGACCTCGGCGCATAGCGCTTGATCGCCGCCGATCGCGCGGGCCCTTGACAGCGCCATATGCTCCCAGGTCCAGGCGTCCTTGCGCTGGTACTTCTTGAAGGCATCGACATGGGTCGCCACCGGCCCCTTGTTGCCGGACGGCCGCAAGCGAAGGTCGAGTTCGTAGAGAACGCCCTCGGCGGTCGGCGCGGACACCGCAGCGATCAGCCGCTGCGTCATCCTGGCGTAATAGTGCGACGGGGCGAGCGGCTTGTCGCCATCGGATTCTTCGGCATCGGCGTCGTGATCATAGAGCAGGATGAGGTCGACGTCTGAGCCGGCCGTCAATTCGCGGCTGCCGAGCTTGCCCATGCCGAGCAGCGCAACCGTGCCGCCGGCGATGCGACCGTGGCGTAGCGCGAACTCGGCGATGACCGTCCGCAGCGCCGCGTCGATGGTGAGATCGGCCAGATCGGAAAAGGCACGGCCGGCGCGCGCCGGATCGATCGAGCCGGCAAGCAGCCTGACGCCGATCAGGAATTTTTGCTCGGACGCAAAGATGCGCAAGCGGTCGAGCACGTCCTCATAGGCCCTGTCGCCTTCGAGGAACGCGGCGAGACGGCCGGACAGATAGGCGCGGTCCGGCAGTTCGGTCAAAAGGGCCGGATCGAGCAGGCCGTCAAACACGTGCGGCCGGCGTGTGATGATGGCGGCCAGCCGGGGCGCCGCGCCCATGATGGTCGCCAGCAGCTTCAGCAGAGCCGGATTGGAGTGGAGCAGCGAGAACAGCTGAATGCCGGCGGGCAGACCGGCAAGGAATTCGTCGAAGCGTATCAACGCCTCGTCCGCGCGGCGCGTCTGGCCGAAGGATTGCAGCAGCGCCGGCGTCAGTTCGGTCAACCGCTCGCGCGCCTCGGCTGACTGGGTGACGCGATAGCGGCCGAAATGCCAGCCGCGGATGACGCGGCAGATGTCGCTCGCCCGCTGGAATCCCAATCTCTGCAGGGTCTGCAACGTATCGGGGTCGTCGACATCGCCGGTAAAGACCAGATTGCCGATGCCAGCCGAAAGCTCGGGCGCGGTCTCGAAAAGCGCTGCGTAGTGGCGTTCGACCTGATGGAGTGCGGCGCGGAACGCCTCGGCAAAGGCCGCCGCATCGGCAAAACCGAGCAGGCGGGCAATGCGTTCGAGCCCTTCGTCATCGTCCGGCAGTATGTGGATCTGCTCGTCGGCGACCATCTGAACGGCGTGCTCGACGCGGCGCAGGAGCCAGTACTGCCTTGTGAGCGTATCGCGCGCATCGGCAGTGATCCAGCCGCGTGCCGCAAGCTGGCCAAGCATCGGCACCGTCTCGCGGCCGCGCAGTTCGGGGAAGCGGCCGCCGGCGATGAGCTGCTGGGTCTGGACGAAGAACTCGATCTCGCGGATGCCGCCGCGGCCGAGCTTGACGTTGTGGCCCTTCACCGCGATCTCGCCAAGACCCTTGTGGGCATGGATCTGGCGCTTGATCGAATGGACGTCGGCGATCGCCGCATAGTCCATGTATTTGCGCCAGATGTAGGGCTGGAGCTCCTTCAGGAACGCAGTGCCGGCGGCGACATCGCCGGCCACCGGACGCGCCTTGATCATTGCGGCCCTCTCCCAGTTCTGGCCCCGCGCCTCGTAGTAGCGCAGCGCCGCCTCGACCGGGATCGCCAGCGGTGTCGAACCGGGGTCGGGACGAAGCCTGAGGTCGGTGCGGAAAACATAGCCGTGTTCGGTGCGGTCCTGGAGCATGCGGACCAGCCGGCGGGTCAGGCGCGAAAACAGCTCCGTCGCATCGAGCGGATCGACGACTGCTGGCGCTTGCGGGTCGAAGAAAACGACGAGGTCGATGTCGGAGGAGAAGTTCAGCTCATGCGCGCCAAGCTTGCCCATGCCGAGCAGGATCCAGCCCGACCGGCGCGCCGGATCCTCGAGATCCGGCAGTTTGAGCTTGCCTTGTCGGTGCGCGTCGCGAAGCAGGAAGTCGACGGCAGCGCGGGTGCAGGCGTCGGCAAGATCGCTCAGCCGCCGTACTGTGATTGCAGTTTCGGCCTCGCCTGCAAGATCGGCCAGCGCGATCAGAACATGCGCTTCCGCTTTCCATTGCCGCAGCTCCATCATCAGGCCGTTCTCAGAGATGGCTTCCGCCCGCGCGGCCTTGTCGATGGCGGCGCCGATCGACGCCAGCCGGGCCTCGACGGTCTCATCGAAAAGCGCATCCAGGATCTGCGGGCGGCGGCGCACCGTGTCGCGCAGGAACGGCGACAGGTCGAAGACTGCCGCGAGAAACTCCTGGACGGCGCCCTCTCCGGCCAGGAATTTCGCCAGCACGGCAAGCCCCTCTTCCTGCGCTGCGGAAGCGATCTCCGACAATTCCCGCCGGGCTCGGTTCTGATCCAGAGGCACGAGCCTTGCCGCCGGCTTCAGAAGCCAGTTGGTGTGTTCCGCAGCCGCCTTCACCGCCATCAGCGATCCTCCCGTTCGGGAAAACTCATGACGACGGATAATCCAGGATTGGCGGGCAGGAGATCAAGCCGCCCTTTGTGGAATGTCATGATCGCCTTGGCGAGGCTGAGGCCGAGACCGGAACCCGGCTGCGAGCGGCTCTTCTCCAGCCGCACGAAACGCTCGGTCGCCCTGGCGCGATCGGCATCGTCGGGAATGCCCTGGCCGTTGTCGGTGACGGAAAGCCTGATTTCGCTGCCGACGCGATCGAGCGCCACGCGAACGGTCGGCTTGGCTGTCGAGTCGGTCGAATATTTGATCGCGTTGTCGACGATGTTCGATAGCGCCTGGCCGATCAGCTCGCGATTGCCTTCAACGGCGAAGCCGTCCTGCACAGAGGTCTCGAGTGTCACTCCCGCCTCCTCCGCCACCGGCTCGTAGAGCTCGACGACATCGCGCACGGAAGCAGCCAGATCGACCCGGCTGGTGATTTCTGAGGAATAGCCCGCCTCCAGCCTTGAGATCATCAGGATGGCGTTGAAGGTCTTTATCAGATGGTCGGACTCGGCGATGGTCGCTTCCAGCGCCTGCCGGTAGTCGGCGGAGTTGTGCTTGCCGGAGAGCGTCGCCTCGGCGCGGTTGCGCAGCCGGGTCAGCGGCGTCTTCAGATCGTGGGCGATATTGTCGGAGACCTGCTTCAGCCCTTCATTCAGCGTGGCGATCCTGGCCAGCATGGAATTGAGATTTTCGGAGAGCCGATCGAACTCGTCGCCGGCGCCGGTGACCGGCAGCCGGCCGGAAAGGTCGCCGCCCAAGATGCGGCGACTGGCCTGCGACACCGAGTCGATGCGCTTCAGCGCCGCGCGGCCGACGAAGAACCAGATCAAAATTCCGCCAAGCGCCATCATGCCGAGCGCCAACGTCAAGGCGCGGCGGATGACGGCGCGGAACCGCTCAGGCTCGCCGAGATCGCGGCCGACCAGCATGATCATCTGGTTCGGCAGGCGCAGCACCAAGGCAATGGCGTTGTGGCCCTTCTCGCCTTCGACCTGGGCTTCGCTCTGGCTGGGTTCGTTCGGGTCGGCGATCGGGTTGCGTTGCCGCTCGAGCTCGCCCTCGCCAAAGCGCCGGTAGGAAAACGGCTCCGTCGTCCAGCCCTCGGCCACGAGAACGCCGGGTTCCAGGCTCTGCACGTTGCCGGTCAGGATCTGGCCGTTGGCATCGGCGATCAAATAGAGGTTGGCGCCGGGCTGGCGGGAGCGCTGCTCGACCACCCGGACCAGCAGCGGCAAGCCGCCGCGCTGATAGACCCGGGCGAGGCCGAGCACCTCGTCGTTGATGGTCTCCTGCGTCTGGCCGGTCAGCATGCGCGCCGACAGCGAGGTCATGTAGAAGACGAGCAGCACCGCACAGATGGCGAACAGCAGGAGATAGAGCGCCGAAAGCCGCGCTGCCGTCGTCTTCATGATGGCCGGCATGGAAAGGGCCATGCTAGCCGCTCTTGAGCATATAGCCGGCGCCACGAACCGTGTGCAGGATGGGCTTGTCGAAGCCCTTCTCGATCTTGCCGCGCAGCCGCGAGACGTGAACGTCGATGACGTTGGTCTGCGGATCGAAATGATAGTCCCAGACATTTTCCAGCAGCATGGTGCGCGTCACCACCTGGCCGGCATGGCGCATCAGATATTCGAGCAGGCGGAACTCGCGCGGCTGCAGCGTAATCTCGCGGGCCGCGCGCCGCACCGAATGCGACAGCCTGTCGAGTTCGAGATCGCCGACCCGGTAGACGGTTTCGGCCTCCCTGGCGCTGGCGCGGCGGTTCAGCACCTCGACCCGGGCCAGCAGCTCCGAAAAGGCATAGGGCTTGGTCAGATAGTCGTCGCCGCCGGCGCGCAAGCCGGTGACCCGGTCGTCGACTTCGCCGAGCGCCGACAGGATCAGCACCGGCGTAGTCTTGCCTCGGGATCTAAGACCGGCGATGACCGACAGGCCGTCGCGGCGCGGCAGCATGCGGTCGACGATCATCACGTCATAGTCGCCGGAGTCAGCGAGCGCGAAGCCGGTTTCGCCGTCGCCGGCGACATGGGCGGTATGCCCGGCCTCGGTAAAGGCTTTCTGGAGGTAATCGGCCGCTTCGCGATCGTCTTCTATGACGAGAATCTTCATGGGACCGTTATACGCGATTTCGCTGGAAGATTGAGTGGCCGGCATAGCATCATGGCCTCGAGGTGTATCGCCAACAAAATGATTCAAGAACGATCAGTAAGTCGTTGTTTTATAATGTTATTGGCGTCGAGCCGCCGCATCCTCGGATTTGGGCGACATGCTTTGTTGTTTGAGCATGTCGTCATCCCAAAACCGCTTCACACTTTGGGCGACTGCTCTGTTGTTCGAGCGGCAGCGGGCGATGGGCGCCCGCTGCCGCTGGGGCGGAACACGATGACTGACTAACGTATTCAAGCCCCGTGCTTTCCCATGCTACGGCTCGGGTGTTTGAAACCGCCGCATCGGAAAAGTCTGGAACGTCAGCCCTTGGCGACAGGCAGCGCGACGAAGCGGTTGCTGTCGTCGCGGGTGATCTGCATCAGCACCGCCTTGCGGCCCGACTTCACCGCGTCGGCCATGGCCTTGGCGACGTCCTCGGTGCCATTGACCTCCGTCGAATTGACCGAGGTGATGACATCGCCGGGCTGGATGCCGCGATCGGCGGCATCGCTGTCGGGATCGACATCGGTCACCACAAGCCCTTTGCCATCGTCGGACCTGGTGACGGTGAGACCGAGGTCGGCCAGCGTATCGGCCTTTGGCGGAGCCGAAGGCTGCTGGTCGGCCGAAGCCTGCTTGTCACTCGAAGGCAGCGTGCCGAGGTCGACCTTGACCGTTTCACTCTTGCCGTCACGCCACAGCGTGACGTCGACCGGCTTGCCGGGCGGGTAGGCGCCGATCAGACGGGCGAGTTCCTTCGGCGAAGCGACGTCCTTGCCGTCCACCTGAGTGATGACGTCACCAGCCGATATGCCGGCGTCCTTGCCGGGACCATCGTCCTGGGCGCTGGAAACGAGAGCGCCCTTATCGGACTTCAGCCCGAGCGATTCGGCGATTTCGGAGGTGACCGGCTGGATCTCGACGCCAAGCCAGCCGCGCTGGACGGTGCCGTCCTTCATCAGATCCTGCACGACCTGTTTTGCAGTCGAGGCGGGAATGTCGAAGGCAATGCCGACGCTGCCGCCGGACGGCGAGAAGATCGCGGTGTTGATGCCGACGACCTGGCCGTTGAGGTTGAAGGTCGGGCCACCCGAATTGCCGCGGTTCACCGAGGCATCGATCTGGATGAAGTCATCATAAGGACCGGCGCCGATGTCGCGACCACGGGCCGAGACGATGCCGGCGGTGACCGTGCCGCCGAGGCCGAACGGATTGCCAACGGCCACCACCCAGTCGCCGACGCGAACCTTTGAATCGTCGGCGAAGTCGACATAGGTGAACGTGCCGTCGCCTTCGACCTTGAGCACTGCGAGATCGGTGCGCGGATCTGTGCCGACCAACTTGGCGTCGAGTTCCTTGCCGTCATGCATCACCACCGTGAAGGACGAGCCCTCTCCGACGACATGGTTGTTGGTGACGAGGTAGCCATCCTCGGAGATGAAGAAGCCGGACCCTTGAGCGACCGGCCGCGGCTGGCGGTCACCACGTCCGAAACGTCGCATCCCATCCCGGCCATCCTGATCGCCAAAGCCACGGAACTCCCTGAAGAAGCGGCGCAATTGCGGATCGTCGGGGAGATTGCCGAAGGCGTCGGGAAGGTCGGAGCCGTCGTCAGCGGTCGATTCTATCTTGGCTTTGACGCGGACACTGACGACCGCCGGCGAAACGCGCTCGACCACGTCGGCGAAGCTCGGGACCTGAGGCGCCTCGACACGCACGGCCTCGGCCAGGACGGGGGCTGTCCCGGTGGCAACCGCGCCGAAGCCGATCGCGCCGGCAATGGCCACTGATGCGGCGGCAGCCATCAGGCGTTTGCGGGTGCGGGAATGTAAATTGGGGGCAATATTCATGGGTCTCGTATCCTCTTTCAAGGGATGCGCTTCGGTCGGCATCCTCGGCCAGGAGAAATAGAGGCGCGCACATTACGGCGCCATTTCCAGTGCATGAAACTTTGGTAATGTTTGCAGGCACCAACCCTTTGGTTGCGCCCGCCCGTCGCCCTATGTTGTACACAGTTCAGCACAAGGCTTTTACCATGACCGCAAGCGCCACCATGACGATTCGGGTTTCGTGCGAAACCAAGCTGAAGCTTGAGCGGATCGCCGCCGACACGCGGCGCAGCAAATCCTTCCTCGCGGCCGAGGCGATATCGGCCTATGTCGATCGCGAGCTTGAGATCATCGAAGGCATCAAACGCGGCATGGCCGATGCGGCAGCTGGCCGTGTCGTGCCGCACGACGAAGCCATGGCGTAAATCGACGCCATCATCGAAGCGTCGGAAGCCGAGCGCGCAGACAAGGCTTGAAGCGGTTCGTCACCTGGTCGCGAGACATCGTGACACGGCCGTGGCCTTGGCGGCGGGGCGGCCGGGCCGAATTAGTTACCCAGCACCTTGTCCAACGCTGCCTTCTCCTCGGCGGTGAGCATGGCCGCAGGCGTTGAACGGCGCGACCGGGCGGTCAGCACGATGAAAATCCCGCCGGCAAGCAGCAGAAGGACCGGCGTGCCCCACAACAGCGCATTGCGCAGGCTGAAGCGCGGCTTCAACAGCACGAACTCGCCGTAGCGGGAAACGATGTAGTCGATCACCTGCCGGTCGGTATCGCCGGCGACCAGGCGCTGGCGCACCAGCACGCGCAGGTCGCGGGCAAGCTCGGCGTCGGATTCGTCGATCGACTGGTTCTGGCAAACCATGCAGCGCAGCTCTTCCGAAAGCGTCCGTGCTCGCGCCTCGAGCGCCGGGTCGGCCAGAACCTCGTCCGGCTTCACCGCAAGTGCGGCGCCGGCAAACAACAGCGTCAGCAGCAGGATCAGGGAGGCCAGTGAAGTTTTTCTTGCGGTCATGGCAGGCTCGCCGAAGGCATGGCGCCCGCCGATCTGCGGCGGCGCGACGGTGCGCCGACGCGCAGCCGCCGGTCCATCAGCGACATCGCAGCACCTGCCATCATGACAAGGGCGCCGCCCCAGATCAGCGTCACCAGCGGCTTCCACCACAGCCGCACCACGACGGAGCCGTCGGTCGCCTCATCGCCAAGCGAGAGGTAGAGCTGGCTGAAACCGATCGTCTTGATACCCGACTCGGTCGTCGTCATCTGCCGGACCGGATAGGAGCGCTTGGACGAGGTGATCACGGCGGTGGTGCTTCCATCAGCGCCGAGCAGGGCGAAGCGGCCGCGATCCTCGCTGTAGTTAGGCCCCTGGGCCGGATAGAGCCCTTCGAAGCGCAGTGTGTGGCCGGACAGTTGCACGGTCTCGCCTGCACGCATCGACAGTATCTTCTCGGTGCCGAAGCAAAGTGTGCCGATGATGCCCAGAGTCGTCAGCCCAAGGCCAAGATGGGCGAGCGCGGTGCCGAAGACCGAACGCGGCAGGCCGGCGAAGCGCCTGAGCATGATGCCGGGCGCGACACTGCCAAAGCCGGACTTGACGGCAATATCGGTGAGCGCGCCGCAGATCAGCCAGAAGCCCAGGCCGACGCCAAGTGCTGCGAACACCGACGCACCGTCGATGAACAAGGCCGTCACCAGCACGGCCAGAAGCGCGGCGGCGAAGGCCGCCATCAGCCGCTGGGCGACGGCGAAAATGTCGCCGCGCTTCCAGGCCAGCAGCGGCCCGAACGGAACAGCGACCAGGAGCGGCACCATCAGCGGGCCGAACGTCAGGTTGAAGAACGGCGCGCCGACCGAAATCTTGTCGGCCGAAACGGCCTCGACGACCAGCGGATACAGCGTGCCGATCAGCACGGTGGCGGTGGCCGTGGTCAGGAACAGATTGTTGAGGACCAGCGCCCCTTCGCGCGAGATCGGATGAAACAGGCCGCCGGCCGTCAACCTCGAGGCGCGAAAGGCGAACAACGCCAGTGAGCCGCCGATGAACAGTGTCAGGATGCAGAGAATGAACACGCCGCGCGTCGGATCGGTGGCGAAGGCGTGGACGGAGGTGAGCACGCCGGAGCGCACCAGGAAGGTGCCGAGCAGCGACAGCGAGAAGGTCAGGATCGCCAGCAACAGCGTCCAGATCTTCAGGGCCGAGCGCTTTTCCATGACGATCGCCGAATGGAGCAGCGCGGTGCCGGCCAGCCAAGGCATGAACGAGGCGTTCTCGACCGGATCCCAGAACCAGAAACCGCCCCAGCCAAGTTCGTAATAGGCCCAGTAGGAACCCATGGCGATGCCGCCGGTCAGGAACATCCACGCGACCAGCGTCCATGGCCGCACCCAGCGCGCCCAGGACGCGTCGATGCGGCCTTCGATGAGGGCGGCGACCGAGAAGGAAAAGCAGATCGAGAAGCCGACATAGCCGAGATAGAGCAGCGGCGGATGGATGGCGAGGCCGAGATCCTGCAGGATCGGGTTGAGATCGCGGCCCTCGATCGGCGCCGGATTGAGCCTGGCGAACGGGTTGGACGTCGCCAGGATGAACAGCAAGAAGGTGGCGCCGATCGCGCCTTGCACGGCAAGCACGTTGGCTCGAAGGGTCGCTGGAAGATTGCTGCCGAAAGCAGCGACGAGCGCCCCGAAGAAGCTCAGGATCAGCACCCAGAGCAGCATCGAGCCCTCGTGATTGCCCCATGTGCCGGTGATCTTGTAGATCAGCGGCTGCAGCGAATGCGAGTTGTCCCAGACGTTGGCCACCGAAAAGTCGGACGTCGCATAGGCCGTCGCCAGCGCCGCGAAGGACAGAGCGGTCAAGGCGAAGCCGGTCACCGCGACCGGATCGCCGACGGCCATCATCTTCTGGCTGTTGATACGCGCGCCGAACAGCGGCACCAGCGCCTGTACCAAAGCCAGCGCGAACGCCAGGACCAGCGCGAAATGTCCGGTTTCAACCATTGTGGCCAAGCCCGCCAGGTTTTTGCTTTGCCGCAGGGTCTTGCCGCAAAACCGTGGGAACCCTCGTGTCAAGCCCGAGGGCAGGCTTTTGCGGAACCTGCTTAGTCACTTTTTGCTCTCCTGCCACACGCCCCTGGATTTGAGGCCGTCGGCCACCTCCTTGGGCATGTAGTTCTCGTCGTGCTTGGCCAGCACGCTGTCGGCGACGAAGACGCCGTCCGGGCGAAAAATGCCTTCAGTGATGACGCCCTGCTCCTCGCGGAAAAGGTCGGGAAGAATGCCGGTGTAGGTAACCTTGACCTGCTTCTGGTTGTCGGTCACCGAAAAGGCGACGGTGGTCCCCTGACCGCGCTCGATCGTGCCTTTTTCGACGAGGCCGCCGAGCCTGATACGCTGCCCGGGCTGCAGGCTGGCGGTCGTCAGATCGGCCGGCATGTAGAAGTAGGAGGCCTTCTGGCCGAGCGCGTAGAAGGTCAGGCCGGTGGCGGCACCGAGGAAGGCCAACCCTCCGGCGATCACCGACAGTCGTTTCTGCTTGCGCGTCATTTTTTACTCCGTCGCCGTCAGGCCAAGCGAGACGGCAAAGGCGGTGAATTTCTTCGCTTCGTCACTATCGGGGCCAAAAACGGCGATACCGCGATTGAGCGCGTCGCGCGCCTGATCGGCCTTGCCCAGCACGACATAGGAACGAATAAGCTGCATCCATCCTTCCACATCGCGCGGGTTTTGCCGCAGTTTTTCATCAAGCCCCGCAACCATGGTGTTGATCATCGCTTCCCTATCCTGCGGCGACATCGACGCGGCGGCATCGACATCCCCGGCGTTCGGGCCTTTTGCAGGTACTCCCGAAGCGACGCTGCGCCTGGCGGATTCGGCCAGTGCCTGCTCGACGGCGCCGCGCCAGGGCGAGTCCTGTGGCAAGGCCGCGAGCATTTTCTGCCAGCCAATCGTCGCCTCCTCGATGCGGCCTTCCTGCGCCATGCCCATCGCCAGATAAAAGCTGGCCTTCGGATTCGCCGGATCGAGCTTCAGCGCCGCCTCGAAGGCTGCCCGAGCATCGGCCGAGACAATGCCGCCCGCTTCGCTGGCGATCGCCTCGCCGAGGCCGGCCTGGCGGGCTGCGCTGTCGCCGTCGAGGCGAATGGCGTTGCGGTACGCCGTCATCGCGTCGGAGAACCGCTGCATGCGCTGATAGATTGGCGCCAGCACGTCCCAACCCCTGCCATCGGACGGGTTGGCGGCAAGGTGGGCCTCGGCGCGTGCCACCAGTTCGTCGACCGAACTGTCGGCGGGATTCTTGGCCAGTCGCTCGCTGAGCGGCTGCGACGGCAGATCGGGCGAGCCGAGTTGGCTGTACAAGCCCCAGCTGACCAGCGGGACCGCCAGGACCGCAGCCGTCGCAACCAGCCTGGTCGCCATCGATGGCTGCCGCGCCGCTGCCTTGTCGGCGGCATTGTCGAGGCGAAGGATGCGGCGGGCGATCTCCGCACGCGCCTCTTCGGCCTCGGCCGGCTGGATCAGGCCACGCGCCACGTCGCGGTCAAGCTCGGACAGCTGGTCGCGATAGACTTCAAGGTCATGATCGCTGCTTGGCGAACCACCCTTCGGGCCGCCGGCCAGCGGCAGCAGCACCGCCAGGCTTGCACCCAGCGTGAGAATGGCGGCTATGACCCAGAACAGCATGCTTCTTCCAATAACGGCAGAGCCCTGCCCTGCCAACACAGGCGTCCTGCGACGCTTTGACGGCAGATGCGTCGCATGTCCTTGATTGATGTCAACCGGACCTAAAGCGCGTCGCGTTCGACCGGCGTCATGCGACGCGCCTTAGGTAGTCGTTTTCATGCATGTCGTCATCGCAAGATCGCCGCACACCCCGGGGCAGGTCCCGAGGGCACGCTTTTGCGCGAATTCTTGTTTTTATGCATGTCGTTATCGCAAAACCGCTGCACACTTTTGCGCGACATGCATTATCCGGCCGGTCGTTACGTCAGCGGTGTCCAGCTGCCATCGGCGTTGCGGCAAGCGGTTCCGCGCGCGGTGGCGCCGGCGGCGCCGGTGAACACCGTATGGGTATATTGTCGGCAGTCCTGCGAGCCGACACGATAGGGCTGGGCGGGCACGACTTCACCGTAATGCGCCGACCGATCGCTCTTCCACGTCACCTTCTGGCTGCTCGCCGTGTACTCGAGCGCCCTGTATTCCGCCTCCAGCGCCTTGCGTTTTTCGGGATTGCTCAAGCCGGTACCAATCGATCCGCTGACGAGGCCGCCGCCCATGGCGGAAATGACCGTCGTCGCGATCTTGCCTTCACTTGGCTGCGTTGCGGCCGGCTGCGGCGCCACCGTGGGGCCAGGGTTCCTGCCCAGCGTCGTGCAGCCGGAAACGGCCAGCAGTGCGGAGACGAGCGCGACGCGAATCTTCATGCCAAAAACCGGTCTCTTGAGTTAAAGCTGGGGGCCGCGCCATCGGGGAAGTCGGCGTGGCCATAGTGTCGATGTTTGTCGGAAATTTGGCCGCGGCCGACGGCTCCGGGACCAGTCGACATGCCGCCATATCACGCACCGTCGATCAATGTCGACTGGCCCAGCAAAAAGCATAGGCCTAAAGCGCGTCGCGTTTGGCCGGCCTCATGCGACGCGCTTCAGGTTGTTGTTTTTACGCATGTCGTTATCGCAAAACCGCTGCACACTTTTGCGCGACATGCATTAGTGAAGGCTCCGCAATCGAACCACCGCCTTCAACCCGCCCATGCTGGACCGTTCCAGAGCCAGAACGCCTCCGTATTCGTTGACGAGGTCGGCGACAATGGCAAGTCCAAGCCCGGTGCCCGGCCTTGTCTCGTCGAGACGCCGTCCGCGCTTCAGCGCCTCGCGTGCCTTGTCTTCTGGAATGCCCGGGCCGTCATCCTCGATGCTGATCTCGAACAGGATGACAGCACCCTCCTTGCCGGAGCCAGTCTTCTTGCCGGGGATTGGCGCCACCGATACCGCGACCGCGCTCTTTGCCCATTTCATGGCGTTGTCGAGCAAATTGCCAAGCAATTCTTCCAGATCCTCGCGTTCGCCGGCAAAGACGATATCGACTGCCGGCAGCGAAAGTGAGAGAGCGGTCTGCGGATTGAGTTTTTGCAGCACGCGCACCATGCGCTGGACCAGCGGCGCCACCGGCGTGCGGTAGACGACGCTGTCGCGTTGCGCCGCAACGCGGGCGCGCTGCAGATAATGGTTGATCTGCTTCTGCATCGAGGCGGCCTGTTCGGCTATGAGCTGGCCCTTGGCGCCGCCGAGCGCCCGTCCCTCGTTGATCAGCACCGCCAGCGGCGTCTTCAGCGAATGGGCGAGGTTGCCGACCTGCGTTCGCGAGCGCTCGACGATACGCTTGTTGTTTTCGATCAACGCGTTGGTCTCGTTGGCGAGCGGCTCGATCTCGGCGGGGAAGCGACCGTCGAGCTTTTGCGCGGTTCCTTCGCGCACCATGGCGAGAGCGTCCCTGACCCGGCGCAATGGCTGCAGGCCCAGCAGGATGGCGATGGCGTTGATGGCGATCATGCCGACGCCGAACAGCGAAAGATAGGTAAGCAGGCGACGCTGAAAGGCGCTTATCTCCTGCTCGAGCTCGGTCCGGTTGCCCATGACGCGGAAGCGCGCTGCGCGATTTTTCGCGTCGAGAACGAACTCGCTCTCGAACACTTCCAGTTCCTCGCCATCGATACCTTCTGTCGTATAGCTGCGCTGGAAGCTGGCATTGAAAGGAACCTCGGCGACGCTTGGCGACAGGATCGCCTTGGGCATCGAGGAGGAGTGCAACTCACCACTCACGCCTTCCGACGCAGGCTCCACCGACCAGTACCAGCCGGAATTCGGCTCCGAGAACCGAAGGTCGCCCAGGTCGGGAGCGCCAGTCAACGAACCGCCTTCGGACACGCCGACCGAGCCGATCAGATTGAACAGATGCGCCGACAACAGGCTGTCGAAACCGCGCTCGCTCGCCTGGCGATAAAGGGTTGTGATCAGCGTGAAGATGACAATCAGGGTGAGTATCGCCCAGACCGTGGAAAAGGCGATCACCCGGAACGCCAGCGAACGCGGCCCGAACCGCAGTGAAAGCGGCGTCCTTGCAGTCTGTCTGAGCGGTTCCGCCTTACGCCTCCGGCTCACGCATCCGATAGCCCATGCCGCGAACGGTTTCTATCATGTCGATGCCCATCTTCTTGCGAAGCCGCCCGACAAAGACCTCGATTGTGTTGGAATCGCGGTCGAAATCCTGATCGTAAAGGTGCTCGACCAACTCGGTTCGGGACACGACCTCGCCCATATGGTGCATCAGATAGGCAAGCAGGCGAAATTCGTGCGACGTCAGCTTCAACGGCAGGCCGTCGACATCGGCCTTGGAGGCTTTGGTGTCGAGCCGCAGCGGTCCGCAGGTCAGTTCGGACGACGCATGGCCGGCCGCGCGCCGGATGAGCGCTCGGACCCTGGCCAGCACCTCTTCGATGTGGAACGGCTTGGTGACATAATCGTCGGCGCCGGCGTCGATGCCGGATACCTTGTCGCTCCAGCGATCGCGCGCCGTCAGAATCAGGACCGGCATCTTGCGGCCGCCGCGCCGCCAGCGTTCGACCACGCTGATGCCGTCCATCTGCGGCAAGCCGATGTCGAGCACCACGGCGTCATAGGGCTCGGTGTCGCCAAGGAAATGCCCTTCCTCACCGTCGAAAGCCCGGTCGACAACATAGCCGGCATCGACCAGCGCGTCTGATATCTGCCGGTTCAGGTCCTTGTCATCTTCGACGACGAGTACGCGCATGCGGGAATCATACCCAGTTGAAGAATCGGCCTGTTGAAAAATCGGCCTGTTGAGGAGCTGGACGTCAGATATAGGCCGATTCCAGCGCCTGGGATACGGCAGGCATCAGTTCAGCGGAACGACGATCTCCGTGCGGCGCGGACGCTGCCCATCCTTGCCCGGAACCAGCACGACGATGACGCAGACCGGCTGGCCACCGCGCGTCGACTGCGACGCCTTGGCCAGCGTGCCGCCATTCTGCTCGGCGACCTGCTGACCGATCGCGTAGCAGTCGGAGGCGGCCAGGACGATCGGCCGGTTCTGCTCGGGCACGACGACCGGCAGCGCCGTCGCCTGCGACGCAAACAGACCGGCAGCGCAGAGAGCAAGTGTCGCGGTTGGGAAGTGGGAGCGAAGCGTTTTCATGATCAGCGTCCTAACGCATCGGTGCTGAACGTGATATGAACATTGCCTGCAACACATGCCTGTCTCACCCCCTGAAATGCGACACAACCAACCCCGGTGATTTGGCCGCCCCAACCCGGCAAATCCAAGCGCCAGTCTAGACTGTGTTGCAGCCTCATTGAAAGCGCGTCAGGCGTTTTCTTCCGTCACGGCACGAAAGCGCAGCAGCCCGTGACAGGCTGAAAGATCCTCGTCGTAACGGACCTCGGTGAATTCGAGCCTGAGATTGACGCGGTGATGCTCGTCGAGCGCCAGCGCCGCATCCTGGAGGCGGGCCTTTACCATGTCCATCACGTCGCGCATTTCTTTCCTGGCCTCGGATTTCGACCAAAAATGCAGAGTGAAAAGCTGCTCGGCGTCGTTCTCCCTGCCTGTTACCCAGTCATAGACGCTGGTCCGGCCGAACGTCACATAGGGAAACGGGATGTTTTCCGGGGCATGGTCGAATAGTTTTGCGCCGCCCAACGCCGCTGACAGGGAACCGTCAGCGTCCAGCGCCTGGAACAAGGCCTTCTGCAACGCGGCAGCCGGCGCGGTCATTGTATTCTCCCTCGCCCGTCGCGGCTGAACAGGCCTTCACCCGACAGATTCCGCCTGCAGCGCAGCCGCGTTGAAATTCTGCCGCCAGATCCCGGGATTTCCAAGGCCGCGATCGCGCGGACAGTCGGGATTTATCGAAAATCGGCTGCGGTCAGCACATACATGCTCTTGCCGGTACGGGTATAAGCGTTCCTTGCGACGTCATGTATGGGACCGACGGCCGAATCGAAGGCGGCGAGATATGTGGCTTCAGCTGTCGCCGTCCCCGGCGACGCCGTCGAGATGGCGTCTGCATGGACAAAGAAAGATATCTGGCACATGCCATCATAGCCGACGAAGCGGATCCGCCGGCTCGCCTCGTCGTAGCTTCGGCTTAGGTTTGGAAATGTCAGGCTCATGACTTGATGCCGTCAAGCGGCCCCCGCTTTCTTGCCTGCCGCCCGCTTTTTCTTGGGAGCGACGGGATTGAGGGCTTCCGCCGCACGGTCGGCCTCTTCCTTGGCCAGCCGCAGCGCCCGCAACTTTTCGGTCTTGATGGTCCTGGCCTTGGCCTCGGAAATATATTCGGCCGTAGCCTGGTTTCGCTCGGCGGTTTTCTTCTGCTTCTCCATGAAGCGCGCTTCAGCTTTTTCCATGATATTCTGATTGGGTTCCGCCATGGATAAAATCTCCTTTTAGCTGAGGTGATGAAAATTAGTTTCTCACCTAAAATAGGAACTCGGAACGGAAAAACCAATTTTCAGGATGTTTTTGATTGAACAAATGCTTGAAATGACATTGTGAAATAATACCAAATTCATTCGCACAGAACTGAATGCGGCACCGACTGCTCACGTACGCCCGCTCCGATCAGCGCTAGCCTGGGCTCACGGCCGCCATCTATTCGGGCAGGGACGCTGCGCTGATCCTCACGAGACCGGTGCTGCGCCACCCTCTTCCGTGCGCCGCGCAATGAATTCGTCGAGAACACTTGATGTGGCAGCGGCGCAAGCCGGCGGCCGAAAATCGGCCAGCAGCCGTTGCCAGATGCCGGTGGCGCGCTCCGTGGCGGTTCTTGACCCGGCCTGCGTCCAGTTGCCGAAATTCGACCAGTCGGCGACCAGCGGTTCGTAGAATGCGGTGCGGTAGCGCGCCATTGTGTGCCCGGCCGAGAAGAAATGCCCGCCCGGCTGCACTTCGGCGATGGCGTCGAAGCCGATCGCGGCCTCGTCGCCGGGCGTCGCCGCGCAGAGTTCCGCGATGGTCTGCAGCGCCTCGATATCGGTGATCAGCTTCTCGAACGAGACGCTCAACCCGCCTTCGAGCCAGCCGGCAGCATGGATGCAGACCGTCGCGCCGGCGAGCACCGAACCCCACAGCGCGAACTGCGTTTCGTGGGCTGCCTGCGCGTCCGAAATGTTGGCGGCACTGCCGCCGCCGGACCGCCAGGGAAGGCCGGTGAAGCGTGCAAGCTGACCGGCGCCGAGCGTCGCTTTGACGTGCTCCGGCGTGCCGAAGGCCGGCGCCCCGGACTTCATGTCGACATTGGAGGAGAAGGAGCCATAGACGACCGGCGCGCCCGGCCGCACGATTTGGGCCAGCGTCAGCCCGGCCAGCGCTTCGGCGTGCTGCAGCGTCAGCGCGCCGGCCACGGTGATCGGCGCCATGGCGCCGGCCAGGCAGAAGGGCGTGATGATCAGCACCTGCCCCGCCTTGGCAAAGTCGATGATGCCTTGCGCCATCGGAATGTCGAGTTGACGCGGCGAGTTGGTGTTGATGACGGTGTAGCAATGAGCGCCCGAACGGAATTCGTCCTCCGACAGGCCGCGCGCCAGCCGCAGCATCTCGAAGCCGTCCTCGACCTGCGGCGTGCCGCGCGCGAAGACGAACGGCAGTTTGTCGGAGAGCGTCAACTGCGCGCGGTTGACGGCATAATGGCGGAAGCGGTTGTCGATGTCCTGCGGCTCGATGCAAGGTCCCAGCATGTGCAGCACGTCGAAATGCTGCACCAGGCGGATGAGATCCTCGAAAGCGGCAAGCGTTCCCGGCCGCCGGCCGTGCTCCAGATCGGTGACGTTCGGCGCCCCGGATCCTGCCAGGAACGTCATCGAGCCGAGTTCGAGCGTCAGGTCGCGGGCACGGTCACCGGCATGGACGCGGATCGATTTCGGCGCCGAGCCCAGCGCCGCCGAGACGATATCGCGGCCGATGCGCACTATCTGGCTGTCCTCGTCGACCAAAGCGCCGGCACGGGCAAGAATAGCGCGCGCCTCCGGCAGCAGCACCTTGACGCCGAGTTGCTCGAGCACGCGCAGCGCCGTGTCGTGGATCGCGGCGACCTGGTCGGCCGAAAAGATCGGCTGCGGCAGAAACGGGTTCTTCAGCGAACGATAGTCCGGCCGGCGGCTGGTCTCGCTGCCGGCCTCGCCGGTTCGTCCGCGCCTGCGTTCGCGCCTGAGGTTGCGTGCGGCGTCATCGACCATGGCGGATACTCCTCATTGCCGTATTGCCCTGCGTTGCGGATCGTAGGCAGGAGCCGCGATGACGCGCGTTGGCCGCTCGGCCCAGTTCGTTGAGGCAGACAGGATACTTGCACTGTACATATGTGTCTAGTACGGTTGTATGCAGTTCGCCCTCATGCCTATTGTGCGGCCATGACCATGATTTCTCCGCAGCACGAGCCGGCGCCCGGCAACACCAAGGTGACGCGCCGGGACTGGATCAATCTTGCGCTCCAGACACTGATTTCAGACGGCGTCGAAAGCGTGCGCGTGCTGCCGCTTGGCCAGAAACTCGGCGTATCGCGCTCAAGCTTCTATTGGTATTTCGAGAGCCGTCAGGACCTGCTCGACCAGTTGCTTGCGCATTGGCGGGACACCAACACCAAGTCGATCATTGAACGCGCGCAGCGGCCGGCCGAAAGCATCATCATGGGGGTCATGAACGTGTTCGAATGCTGGGCCGACGAGCGCCTGTTCGATCCCAGGCTCGACTTTGCCATCCGGGAATGGGCGCGTCGCTCCGACGACGTGCGCCGGGCCATCGACCAAGCCGACAATGACCGACTGGGCGCGATCCGCGACATGTATCGCCGGCATGGCTACGGCGAAGAGGATGCCTTCATCCGCGCCCGTGTGCTCTACTACATGCAGATCGGCTATTATGTGCTCGACCTCAAGGAACCGGTCGAGGCGAGAGTCAGTCATCTCGCCGCCTATCTGCGCAGTTTCACCGGCCAGGAGCCAAGCGATGCCGACGTGGCGCATTTCATGCGCTTTATCGCGGCGCGTTAAGTGGGTGCGAGGTGGCAGAGGTCGCAGGCCCGACCCTGGTATCAACAAACTGTACCGCGAAAGCCCCCTCACCCTTGTGAGCGTGGCCAAAATGGACAAATAGTCTGGTATGAGTGCCGCTTCTCAGTGGGAGGCGTAGCCGCAGCCGGATCTTGGAATGGCCAGTCCTTTGAAAACACGCAGGAGAAGGGGTCCGATTGCCGCAAGACTGCTGGCGGCGGATGCGTGGTTCGATTCCTCGCTCTACGAGACCGGCTTCAAGGCGCGCCGGTTCTGGGAAGCGGCCACCATTTTTTTCCGGCGCTTCCGCGTCTCCGGCTGGCGCCGCGGCATCATCGAACTGTTGAGCGAAGGTTTCACGCTCGGCGCCGGCGGCATCGTCGTCATGCTGGCGCTCGCCTTGCCGGCCTTCCAGGAAACCGCCGGCGACTGGCGCGCCCAGGGCGATTTCGCCATCACCTTCCTCGACCGCTACGGCAATGAGATCGGCCAGCGCGGCATCATCCAGCGCGATTCGGTGCCGGTCGACGAGATGCCCGACCAGGTCATCAAGGCGGTGCTGGCCACCGAGGATCGGCGTTTCTTCGATCACTACGGCATCGACGCGCTCGGCCTTTCGCGCGCGATCTTCGCGAACGTGCGGGCGAATTCCGTGGTGCAGGGCGGTTCGAGCATCACCCAGCAACTGGCCAAGAACCTGTTCCTGACCAATGAACGGACGTTGGAGCGCAAGGTCAAGGAAGCCTTCCTGGCGCTGTGGCTCGAGGCCAATCTGTCGAAGAAGGAGATCCTGCAGCTCTATCTCGACCGCGTCTATATGGGCGGCGGCACGTTCGGCATCGAAGCGGCCGCCGATTTCTATTTCGGCAAAAGCGTCAAGGATGTGAACCTCGCCGAAGCGGCGATGCTGGCCGGCCTGTTCAAGGCACCGACCAAATACGCGCCGCACATCAACCTGCCTGCTGCCAGGGCGCGGGCCAATGTGGTGCTGTCGAATCTCGTCGAAGGCGGCTTCATGAGCGAGGGTCAGGTGCTGCAGGCGCGGCTGCATCCGGCTGAAATCGTCGACCGCGGCGAGCAGAAGAGCCCGGATTACTACCTCGACTGGGCATTCGAAGAGGTCAAGAAGATCGTCGCGAAGTCCGGCCAGCATTCGCTGGTCGCCCACACCACTTTCGACGCCAACATCCAGAAGGCGGCGGAAGAATCGATGGAGTTCCATCTCCGCCAGTTCGGCAAGGAATACAACGTCACCGAAGGCGCCATGGTCGTCATCGAAACCAATGGCGCAGTCAGGGCGATCGTCGGCGGCCGCGACTACGGTGCCAGCCAGTTCAACCGCGCCACCAAGGCGCTGCGCCAGAGCGGCTCGTCGTTTAAACCCTACGTATACGCAACGGCGATGGAGCACGGCTTCACGCCGGACTCCATCGTTTCCGGCGCGCCGATCTCCTGGGGTGCCTGGTCGCCGCACAATTACAATGACGGACGGGCCGGCAAGGTCACGCTGATCACGGCGATGGCCAAATCGGTCAACACCGTGCCGGTGCGGCTGGCCAAGAATCATCTCGGCATCAAGCCGATCAAGGCGATGGCGGAAGCCATGGGCGTCGAATCGCCGCTCGAATCGCACAAGACGATGGTGCTCGGCACATCGGGCATGACCGTCATGGACCAGGCGACAGGCTTTAGCGTGTTCGCCCAGAACGGCTTAGTCGGCTCCCGGCATGGCGTCACCCAGCTCGTCACCCGCACCGGCGAGGTGGTTTACGATTTCGCCAAGGATGCGCCGCCGCCGCGCCGTGTGCTCTCGGAGCAGGCGCTGAAATCCATGAACACCATGCTGGCGGCGGTGCCGGTGATGGGCACGGCGCGGCGCGCTGCGCTTCCCAATATCGTTTCGGCCGGCAAAACCGGCACAACGCAGTCTTACCGCGACGCCTGGTATGTCGGCTTTACCGGCAACTACACGGCTGCCGTGTGGCTCGGCAATGACGACTTCACCCCGACCAACAACATGACCGGCGGCTCGCTGCCGGCGATGGTTTGGCAGCGGCTGATGGTCTATGCGCACCAGAATATCGACCTCAAGCCGATCCCCGGCCTCGATCATCCCTTCGTCGACGAAGAGATCGCCGCCAAGGCCGAGGAAGCGGAAAAGAAGAATGCCGAGCAGGCAGCGGCCGACACTGCCGCCGAGCGGCCGCCGGTGCTGTCCAGCCAGACGACGCGGGCGCTCAGGGACATCACCAGGCTGTTCCAGTCGGCGCCCGTCCTCCAGGCGCCTGCGACACCGGAGACGCTGTCGGCGCTTTGATGCCGGCACGACGGGCCAGGCCATCCCTCGCGCCGCAATTCCACAGAGGTCCGCTTGCCATGGCCCCCTGCCCCGCGATATCCCCGAGCGGCACTCCTCTTGCCCGCGGCTCTTCATGCTCAAGAACGCATTCCTGACGCTCCTCGCGCTTGCCATAGCCATCGGCGGCGGCGGCGGCAGCGTCTGGTTCGCTCTCAAGACGCAGGATGGCATTGGCGCGATCAGGATCGGCCAATGGACGGCGTTTCCCGATATCGGCACGCAGACGGCGGATCCTTATTCGAAAGCCCGCGTGGCGCGCGAGGGCGTCCTTGCACTCGGGCAGGCAGAAGGCCTGTCGTTTATCGCCGAACGCGATTCCGATGGCGAACTATTGAAACGCCAATGCGCCTATGAAATCGAAGGCGGGTTTCCCACAGCCCGGTTCTGGACCCTCTATGCCGCCGATCGGTCGCTCGGCGTGGTCGAGACCGGCAAGCCAAGGCTTGCGTCACTTCAGTCCTACCAGGTGCTGCGCCAGCCCGACAATTCCGTGCTTATTTCCGTCAGCAACCGCCCCGCGCCCGGCAACTGGCTGCTTTCCGACGGCTTCGGCCGGATGTATCTCGTGCTGACATTCTACGACACGCCGATCGCCAGCAGCACGGGCCTTTCGGATGTCACGCTGCCGCAGATCGTAAAGGTCGGCTGCAATGCGTAGGCTGCTGCACGCGATCCTGCTCGGCCTGCTTGGCGCCGGCATCGTACACATCATCGTGCTGCTGCTCGCCCCGGAATTTTCCGAACGCAATGCCTGGTCGCGGCTGGCCATGGCCTCCAACCTTTATCGGATGACCAGGCTGGACGCTGAGGCCGGCGGTACGCCTGTGGTGAAATCGGTCGATCCGCTGTTTTATGCTGCGGCTTGCCGCTTCGATCTGTCCGATGGGATGGTTCGGGTGAAGGCACCGGGAAACGTCCCGTTCTGGTCCGTATCGGTCTATGACCGCAGCGGCCATAACATCTACTCCTTCAACGACCACAGTGCGACCGGAAGGGTGCTGGACAGTATCGTACTGACGCCGGCGCAGATGATCGAGATCCGCAAGGATCTCCCGGAGGAATTGCAAGGGGCAATCTTCGTCGAAGCGCCGATCGACGAAGGCATGTTCGTCATCCGCTCCTTCGTGCCCGACGACAGCTGGAAGCCGACCGTGTCGCGGTTTCTCGAGCAGAGTTCCTGCGAGCTGCAGGACTACTGACGTCAACCGAGACATGCCGCCGGTTGCGGCCCATGCCTTGCGAGCCGCCGCGGCGCTCGTTCAAGGGGATAGAGCATCCTTTGCGTGCCCAACAGGGCGCGGCTAATCCATTCAGCCGCGACGCGCTTCAATGATGCGGAACAGGCAACGTCCCCGACGTCCCCGGCATCGTCCTTGACGAACCCGGCTTGTCCGGACCGGCGCCTGGCCGCGCCTCGCCCGTCAGTGGCGGTTGCTCGTAACGGACGCCGGGGAAAATGATCACCGCCGCCGGCGCTCCGGTGTTTCGGTCTGCTCGATTGGTTGCCGCCGGTCGCGGCACGAAAGACAGTACCATGCCCATGGTTCGTGCATTCCTCTCGGTTGCCCCGGAGCACAACGCAACGCCTCCAATCTGATTAAGGAGCCAGTAGGTTAACGGAACGCTAACGCATCGCCGCTAATTTGATCTTTGTTCTGAGGTCAGGAAGTCCTGACCCGTGGCAAATGCGAAACCGACACAGTCCCGGTCGAGCATGGTCCAGATTGTGTCGAGTGTCAGGCGTATCCTTCGTGTCATCTGCGGATTTCAGGCAAATC
Organism: Mesorhizobium sp. WSM4819; assembly: GCF_055811215.1. Taxonomy (NCBI): domain Bacteria; kingdom Pseudomonadati; phylum Pseudomonadota; class Alphaproteobacteria; order Hyphomicrobiales; family Phyllobacteriaceae; genus Mesorhizobium; species Mesorhizobium sp. WSM4819. The sequence continues at coordinate 42,764 of NZ_JBVVQO010000026.1, read as the reverse complement.
GCTATACGGGCTGAACCGGGAAAGGCCGAAAGGCTGTTCCGCGCCACGGTGTCGGCGTTCTGTTCGCTGACCCGCCCTTCGCGCCGGGAGATCGCGCAACTTGAGGATCTGACGCTGCCGCTTTTCGCCGATGTGTCGGTCGAATCGCGCCGCTACGTCGCCGCCGCCCTTTCCGAATGCGAATATGCGCCCGCTGCGCTGGTCCGGCGGCTTTGCGAGGAGCCGGTCGACGTTGCCGCGCCGCTGCTCATCCGCTCGCGCGCGCTCAGCGATATCGACCTCATCGCGCTGATCGGCCGCCATGGCCTGCCGCATGCGCGCGCCATTGCGCGCCGCAAGGATCTGAACCCGACCATCGCCCACCTGATCAGGGCGCTTGAAAAGCCGACGCTGGTGAGCGTGCGGCAGCCTGAGGCGAACGCCAAGGCGGTGCCCGAAAGCGCCGAAGTCGTCGCCGACAGCCAGCAGGTGCCCGGCGCCGCCGCCGAGACTGCACGGCGCCGGCTGCGGTCGATGATGCGTGATGCCGAGAGCGGCGGCGCGACGATCAATCCGTTCGCCGGCGCTAACACCTACCTCAAACTGCGCGAGACGGCGCTGACCGGCAATGCCGCATTCTTCCAGACAGCACTGGCCGACGCGCTCGAGATCGATTTTTCAACGGCGCGGTCGCTCACCGCGAACCAGAACTACACGTCGCTGCTGGCCGCCCTGCGCGCGCTCGATCTCGGCGAAGAGAGGGCGTTCCTGATCACCGCCGCCGTCTATCCCACAGAGTTCTCGCATCCGCAGGCCATCCGCATCTTCCTCGACCGCTACCGGCTGCTGCATCGCGACGCAGCGCTGGACAGGCTACGCGGCTGGAAAGCCGAGACACTGTCGAAGGCCATTCGCAATGCCGGACCGATCGCGGCTAACGCCGACGTCCGCAAAGCGGACAGCGACAATGCTGCCGCCAGCCCTAAAGCGCGTCGCGTTTGACCCGCAGTCGCGCCTGAAAAGAGATTCAAGCGAACGCTCTAAGCCTTTGTCTGCATATCGCTATTGCGACTTGACGGAAAGAAGCTCCTCGACGGGAACAGAGCCGGCCTCGATCTCGACCACCCAGATGTCGGGGTCGAATTTCTTCTCCCTCTCCAGTCGCCCGTCAAAGACGGCGGCATCGTCGCCGGCGCCGAGCAAACTGAAGTAACGGTCGTCGGGTTTGGCTGAATCGTAGCTCGTCTGCGGCGCCGGGCCAAACAAGGCAATCTCGCCCATGCGGCCTCGCGCCAGCACGAAGACGGCGCCGGCCTCGGTTGCGCCGCGCTTGACCACGGCGGCAAAGCCGCCGGCGCCGAAAACCCGGCGCAGCAGGGCCGACACCCACAGATCGGTGGTTACGCGCATGGCAGCATTCCGGACGACATCGGACGGTACTTAGAGCGCTTTGCGTTTGGGTGAAACCAAAACCGCGCGCCTGCGCCCATCAGTTGGTCAGGCCGATCTCGCGCATTTTGACGTAGACGACCTCGTCGGGCTCGCCGGTCTCGGGCAGACCAAACAGCAACTGAAACTCCCTGATCGCTGCCTTGGTGCGGGCCCCGACCACGCCATCGAGCTGCATGTCGTCATTGCCGAATGCCTTCAACCCGGCCTGGATCTTGATGATGCGAGCGTCGGGTGCCTGCGCCGGCGCATCTGCCGGCGAAGCCGAGACGGGAATCGCGGCCATGTCGTCCGGACGCGGTGCCGGATGCGGCACGACCGTCGAGGCGGTTGGCATGGCGCCCAGTTGATCGAGCAGAATGCTGTCGATCTCGCCGGAAGCGTTGAGCCCGACCTTCTGCTGATAGGCTTGGATGGCCTTGCGCGTGTTGGGGCCGGAAATACCGTCGACGGTGCCGGAATAGAAATCGAGATCCTTCAATATGCCCTGGACCTGCTCGACGATCGGATCGCTCTTGATCGGGGCCGGCTCCGGCCGCACGATGTTGATGGTGGTTTCAGGCTCGTCGGCGCCGGCTCGAGGAAAGCCCTCCATGCTCCTGGTCGCAAAAAACGCGCCGGCATGAGGAAAAGGCTGATACCACAAGGCGTTCGCCGAGACGTAGAACAGCGTCACCAGGAAGGCGGTCGAACCGCCAACCAGAACCGGATTGCGTGAAATTCGGCTGCCGAGGGCGACCGCGCTGCGTTGGAAGGCATTGCCGCGGCGCTTGACCGCCCTAGGCTGTTTTGCGGAGCGAGCCATGCCTGTCCCCTTTCGTCTCCGCCTTGGCTGCAGGCATCGGCAGTACGCCGGGCTTGTCGTTCGAACGTCCTTTCGGTCCGTTCACCGGCAAGCTGATCGTGACCGTGGTGCCCTCCCCCGGCATGCTTTCGATCGACATCGTGCCCTCGTGCAGCGCCACCAGACCCTTCACCAGCGACAGGCCGAGCCCGGTGCCCTCGAAGCGGCGCGTATAGTCGTTCTGGATCTGCATGAACGGCTTGCCGAGATTGGCAAAGTCTTCCTCGGCGATGCCGATGCCGGTGTCCCTGACCCAGAAATGCAGTCGCGAGCCGATCCGCTTGGCGCCGACGATAACATCGCCGCCATCGGGCGTGAACTTGATGGCGTTGGAGACGAGGTTGATGAGTATCTGTTGCACGGCACGACGGTCGGCGTTTATCTCGCCTGCATCCGGTGCGATCTGGGCTTGTAGATCGATGTTCTTTGCCTCGGCCTGCAAGCGCATCATCGACTGGCACATTTCGACAGCTTCGACGAAACGGAATGGTTCCGGCTCGGTTGCATATGCGCCGGCTTCGATCCTCGATACGTCGAGTATCGAGGTGACGACGGCAAGCAGATGCTGGCCGGACTCCTTGACCAGACCGACATATTCCTTCTGGCGCGGATCCTTGAAGGTGCCAAACATCTCATGCAGCAGCATGTCGGAAAAACCGATGATGGCGTTCAACGGCGTGCGCAGCTCGTGGCTGACGACCGCCAGAAACCGTCCCTTTGCCACTTCGGCAGACGCGGCCGCCTCTTTCGCAGCGGCAAGCTCTTCGCGCAAGCCGGCGAGTTCGTCGTTTTCGCGCAGGACGAACGTGAGGACGTCCTGCTGCTCTTCCCCGCGCGCCAATTCAAGCGAAAACGGCCGGTAATTGTCCGCCGTCGGGCCATTGCCGTTTTGCGGCAGCCGGACGCGAAGATCCAGCCGGCGCGCCGGCGCGCCATCGCGCATGTCGGCCAGCGCGCTGAGGTATGCGACGCGATCGGAAAGATGGATGCGGTCGAACAGGCCGGTACCGAACAGCAGTTCCGGCTGCAGCTTCAGGATCGTGCGCGCCTTTGCCGACGCATCCAGAACCTCGCCATGCCGGCCGGCCCGCAGGACAACGGCGTCGATGATGTTCTCGAGCCGATCGTCGGTCGCCGGATCAAGCTGCGCGCCGGCCGCGCTGCCAAGCGCTGCGACGCGGGGAACGAGGGTGAGCGCCCAGGCCAGCGGCAGCAGCCAATGCCAGGCGGCGATTTCGGCCGGACCGAACGGGAAGACAGAACCGGCAAAAGCCTGCAGCAGGATAGCGACACATGCGGATAGGGCACCCCAGAGTGCAGCGCGACGAGACGCGCCGATCCACCAGGCTTCGAACGGCAGCGCCACGACAAGCATGGCGACCGGCGAGGCCATCCCGCCCGCCGCGGCGATGATACCGGCAAGAGCAAGACTGCCCATCACCAGCGCGACCTGGCCGGCGAACGCCATCTTGCCCGATGCCGCCACCAGCAAGGCAGCAAACCAGCAGAGGCCGAACGTCGCAAAGATCGCAGCCATGGTCACGGCCACGCCCATGCCCGAGGTGACCAGCGTGACTGCTGCGCCTGCGGCGAAGAACGGAGCGGCCAGCATGACACCGATAAACCGCCTCTGGCACCGGCGGTCGTTCTGTCCGAGGATCGACGGATGAACCATACGTTCGCAACCGGCTGCCATCGCGCCGGGCAACTCAACGTATCTGGCCCTTATCGAACTCAACTCAACGCACTCGCACCTGGTCGTGAACAGCCCTGCTTCGCAGATGCTTTTGTCGATCTGAAACTCGCATCCAGCGTTTAAGGAATGGATAAGGCAGGACCGATCAATGCGCGGCCTGAGGCAGATATTGGGAGGCCGGCACGGGGCGAACCTTGGCAATTGCGGCCATAGTAAATGGAGCGTTATCCGGGCGAACAGCACTTCCGCCTTTGACAGTCGCCCCCGGTAAGCCGTGCTTCTGGGAAATACACAAGGAAAACAGTTGGATAGATGGTTAAGCTTAAGTGAAGAAAATCGGCTGGATTTGAGACAAATCCATTGCAAAATGCTTCGTTTCGAATTTGCCTAAAATTTGAGGAAAATTTTCGCTGACCGGGCAAGCCGTCCTTTGCGCGTCCATGCCACTATCGTATCCATAAAGAGGTCATGCCGCATGAACGCATGATCCGGTCACGAATGAGGGCATACAGATGGGCTTTCTGATCAGAATGGCTTTCTGGTTTTCGCTGGTGCTTCTGGCGCTGCCGCTGAATGTCGGCTCCGACGAGACAGGCCACCAAAGCGTCGGGCCGATCCAGGCGTTGTTTGCGGCACGCGAGGCCGTCGGCGACATTGCCGGCATATGCGAGCGCAAGCCTGACGTCTGCGAGACCGGCAAGTCCGCAATGCACACGATCACCGCCCGGGCAAGGGAGACAGCCAAGATCGCGGCCGCCATGTTGGACGACAAGACCGCCGAACCCGACACGGCGACAACGACCGGCAGCGTGCCCGAAGACATCGTCTTGCCGGCGAAAGTCGATTTGCCGGCGAAAAACTGAGATATTTTTCAGCGCATCTGTCACCGTCCGCGCTCTGACGCCTATAGTGTTTTCCTCTTTTTCCGTGACGCGGCGTCGCCGGATGACTATATCCGGAGTGATGACCACGACGATCCAGACGATCCGCGACGACTTCTCCCTGCTTGATGAGTGGGAAAACCGCTACCGCTATGTGATCGAACTGGGTGAGGCCCTGCCGCCGTTTCCCGACGAGGAACGCAACCCTGCCAACAAGGTGCCCGGCTGCGTCAGCCAGGTCTGGCTGACTACCGAGTATGGTCCGGGGCCCGACCCAGTCGTCACCTTCGCCGGCGATTCGGACGCCCATATCGTGCGCGGCCTCGTCGCTATCATGCTGGCGCTGTTTTCCAGACGACCCGCCAGCGAGATCCAGAAAACCGACGCGGAAGCCACGCTGAAGGCACTTGGCCTCGACGAGCACCTGTCGCCGCAACGCGCCAATGGTCTTCGTTCAATGGTCAAGCGCATCAAGCGCGACGCAGAGGCGGCCTTGAAGCAGACCGCCTGATCAGACGAACAGCGCGCGATGGCCCGACATGATCGGAGCCGCACAAGTCGCGACGCATATCGATTGCTCGCGCATCGCCCCAAGGCCAAAACGGCGCCCGGAGGCGCCGTTGATCATCTAACCCAGGTTGGGAAGAGAGCCGGTATCAGCGTCCCTTGCGCTTGCGGCCGAGACCCATCTTCTTGGCGAGCTGTGAGCGGGCGGCAGCATAGTTGGGAGCAACCATCGGGTAGCTTGCGTCCAAGCCCCATTTTTCACGATATTCGTCGGGCGTCAGACCGTAGTGGGTCATCAAGTGACGCTTCAGCGACTTGAACTTCTTGCCGTCTTCAAGACAGACGATGTAGTCGTCATGGACGGAGCGTTTCGGGTTTACTGCCGGCTTCTGCTTGTCGGCAGGAGGCTGTTCACTGGCCCCGCCCACGCGCCCAAGGGCGGCATGGACATCGGCGATGAGGCTAGGCAGCTCGCCGACCGGCACCGGATTGTTGCTGACATAGGCGGCGACGACATCGGCCGTCAATTCGATCAGCGCATCACTATTTCTGGAAGGTGTTTCGATAATATCCATGGCTTCCTGGCCCCAACGTGAGTTGTTTCTACCTGCGCCCTATTTTTGATAGGTCGGGCATCGCGCGAAATTTTTGCAGGAAAGAGCCTCTGCGATTCGCGTCGCAGCATCCTAATGAGCCACTAAACCAAGTAAGTCAATTCGCTTCTTGCGCTGTATTCATCGATGGCAATAAAATATTCGACGATCAGCTTCAACCTTTCGTGCACTCTGTAACTTTGCGATATTTTCTGGGCAGACCAGCGGCGGCGGACGCCCAGTCAAGCTGCCGTTACATCCATGAGAGCCAGTAAAAAAATCTCAATGCTTGGCTATGCTTGGTTGTGGTGCAGGCTATCTGGTTGTTTTTAGAATCCGCAAAACCATAGGTTGCGATTTGCTGTTGCAAGCAAGCCAGAAATCAGCCTGCGGACCGGCACCGTCCATCAATGTGGGGTGATGTATTTTCCGTAGACCCAGCCGGTGACGAAATTGCCGTTGTGTGCCGGATCGTGCCAGACTTCGCACCAGCGATAGCGGATCTTCTGTTCCTGCTTCCAAACCGGCTGCTTGGCGATGTCGAGCAAGTTTATGCCGCCGGTGCATCTCCCGGTCATCTGCAAAACGGCGCCGTTGGGATAGGCCGCCTGCTTCTGGGACGATCCCGCCGGATACTTGCGCACGTTGAGCGTGTCGCCAAACGGAAGGTTGGTCACTTGCCAAGCTGCGAACACGGTTGCATGAGATTGGCCGATAAAGGCCAAGACTGTCGAAGCGACGGCGAAAGCCGCAGCAGCGTGAAAACGGAACTTCATTTTTCCCTCTCCTCCGGGTCATGTTCTGGAGCCCGGCGCAAACATATACTTCGGCTCTTGAACCTGCGCTGATCGGCGTGTTCATTCTCCATACAAGTAACTTCCACAGCGAGACGCAATGACCCGAACCCCAGCATTTCCAACTGCCAGCCCGCCGCAACCAGAGAAGCGGCCGGTCTTCGATGTGCACCATGGAGTGACGCGGACGGACGACTATGCCTGGCTGAGAGCCGACAACTGGCAAGAGATGTTCAGGGATCCGTCGCTGCTCGACGCGCAGATACGCGCCCATCTCGAAGCCGAGAACGCCTATCAGGCAGCGCTCATGGCCGAGACCGCCCAGGTGCGGAAGCAGCTTTTCAAGGAGATGAAGGGCCGCATCAAGGAGGACGATTCGTCCGTGCCGATGAAGGATGGGCCGTACGCCTATGGGTCATCTTTCAAGCTTGGCGGCGAGCAGCCGCGTTATTTCCGCACGCCGCGCGAGGGCGGCGACCAAGAGATCCTGCTCGACGGCGATCTCGAGGCCGAAGGCAAGGCCTATTTCCGCCTCGGCGGTGTCGACCATTCGACCGACCACCGCAAGCTTCTGTGGGCCTTCGACGACAAGGGTTCCGAATTCTACACGCTTCGCGTCCGCGATCTCGCCGACGGCAACGATCTGGCCGACAGGATTCCGGATACCGGTGGCGGCGGCGTGTGGGACGCCGGAAATGATGGATTTTTCTACACCCGCCTCGATGCCAACCACCGTCCTTCCAAGGTGCTGTTCCATGCCCTTGGCGACAGTCCTGAGAACGACCGGCTGATCTACGAAGAAACCGATCCGGGCTTCTTCATGAATGTCGGCGGCACACGCTCCAACGAGTGGATCATGGTTGGCATCAACGACCACGAGACCTCGGAATATCGCATCATGAGCGCCAGCGAGCCGTTCGCCGAACCGAAGCTGGTTGCTGCGCGCGAGACCGGCCTGCAATACGACCTCGAAGAAGGCGGCGATGTCTTCTTCATTCTTACCAATGCCGACGGCGCCAAGGATTTCAAGATCATGACTGCGCCGGCGAGCGACCCGGTGCGCGCCAACTGGCAGGAGCTGGTGCCGCACGAAGCGGGCCGGCTGATCCTTTCGGTAATCGGTTTCAAGGACCACATGGTCAGGCTTGAACGCAAGGAAGGCCTGCCGCGCATCGTCGTGCATGACCGCAACAGCGGCGAGGAACACCTCATCTCCTTCGACGAGGAAGCCTTCTCACTCGGCCTGTCGGGATCCTATGAATACGATACCGAGATCATGCGCTTTTCCTACTCGTCCATGACAACGCCGGCGCAGGTCTTCGACTACAACATGCGGACCCGCGAGCGCGTGCTGCTGAAGACCCAGGAAGTTCCGTCCGGCCACGACCCGGACCACTACGTGACGCGGCGGCTGATGGCGCCCGCAGCCGACGGCGAACTGGTGCCGGTCTCGCTCATCCACCATCGCGACACGCCGCTCGACGGATCAGCGCCTTGCCTGCTTTACGGCTACGGCTCCTACGGCATCACAGTCCCGGCCGCCTTTAACACCAATTTGTTATCGCTGGTCGACCGCGGCTTCGTCTACGCGATTGCCCATGTCCGCGGCGGCAAGGACAAGGGCTATGGCTGGTACGACGACGGCAAGCGGGCGCACAAGATGAACACGTTCACCGATTTCATCGCAGTCGCCCACCACCTCGTCGCCGAACGCTATACGCAACATGACCGCATCGTCGCTCAGGGCGGCTCGGCCGGCGGCCTGCTGATGGGCGCCGTCGCGAATATGGCGCCGGAATGCTTCGGCGGTATTGTCGCCGAGGTTCCGTTCGTCGACGTGCTCACGACCATGCTCGACGCGACCTTGCCGCTGACGCCGCCGGAATGGCCCGAATGGGGCAACCCGATCGCCTCGGAGGAGGACTACCGAACGATCGCCGCCTACTCGCCCTATGACAATGTCGCCGCGCTCGACTATCCGCCGATCCTGGCGCTTGCCGGCCTCACCGACCCGCGCGTCACCTATTGGGAGCCGGCCAAGTGGGTGGCGCGGCTGCGCGACCGCAAGATCGGCGACAATCCGGTGCTGTTCAAGATCAATATGGACTCCGGTCATGCCGGCGCATCCGGCCGGTTTTCCAGGCTCGAGGAAATCGCCTTCACCTATGCGTTTGCGTTGAAGGTGGCGGGCAAGGCCGAACTTGCCACCACAGCGCCCCCGACCCTTTTGGACGCACAGACGGCGCTGTAGGAGCTTGATCTTGCGCACCACGGGTCAGGCCATGTGGATTTTCCGCTCGCAATTGCCATAGCTGCGCGCTAGCCAATGCGCGGCTTCTCGCAGCCGCGCCACCCAAGAATCATCCAGTCACGGCAAGGGTCCGCAATGTTGCTCGTCGACGTCTATCTCGACAAATCGCCCATCCAGGGCATCGGTGTCTTTGCCAAGAACCACATTCCCCGCGGCACACTGGTCTGGAAGCTCCATCCCAATTACGACCGGCGCATCCCAGTCGAGGTCTATGAAAGCGAAACCGGGCCGGTCAGAGCCTATCTCGATCGCTATTCCTATCCCGACCGGCGCGATCCAAACTTTGTCGTCTTCGAAGCCGACGACGCCCGCTTTATGAACCATGCCGATGACCCGAATTGCGACGTCGCCTCGCCCGACGAGACTTATGCACTGCGCGACATCGCGCCCGGCGAGGAAATGACCTGCAACTACAATCATTTCTTTGAAACCGGCTTCGATTTCCTCGGCGACCGCCACCTGTAAATCGGGAGCGTGGAATGCAGCGCGGGCAGGATTGACACCGGACCTTCAGCGCACCTTCCAAACAGGTGGATACAACCTGCTGCTTGCGCCCTCCGGGGTAAGGTGAATGTATCGAGCCACTTCAGGCTCTCTTTGCCCGAACGAACGGGTCAGTAACGCAAGCTCTGACGTCTTCCGTTCTTCGAAGCAAAGGATGATTCCATGCGCGATTTCCGCGATGCAAAAGCCATGGCGCAAACGCTGTCCGAAGCGCTGAGCGCCAAATCCGTTTCGCTGTCCCACAGCGAAAGCCTCGAGCTCATTGCTAGGGTCCTCGGCTTGCGCGACTGGAACGTATTGGCTGCAAGGATTCAGGCGAGCCAACTAGTCGGTGCTGGGCCCCGAAACCCGGCGCTCGAGGCCAGCCCGCCCCCGTCCTCCGGCGCGGATCTGCCGATTTTTCCAATGCGGGATTTCGTGCTCTTTCCGCAAATGACTGTTCCGGTCTTCGTGGGCCGCGACAAAACGCGGCGCGCGGTGGAGCACGCGATGGCAGGCGACCGCCGCGTTCTTGTGGTCGCACAGAGGCAGGCGACCGACGACGATCCCGGCAACCTTGCTTCTCTCTATCCGGTGGGTGTCACGGCTAGCGTGATAAACTGCCAGACGCAGGTGGATGGGGTACTCAAGGTCTCGGTCTCCGGCCTCCAGCGAGCCGCGATCCTTCACCTGGTCAACGCCGACTTTCTGGCGGCGGAGGTCGCGCCAGTCGAAGAGCAGCGTCGCCAATCGGCGGAGGCGGTAGCACGTTCGAGCGCGGTTCTCGATGCATATCAGAGCTATGCCAACATCGATTTTTCCTCGCTTCCACGAAAGGCCAAGGCGCGACTCGGCCTGCCCTCCATCGGCGATCCCGGTGTCCTAGCCGATACGCTCGCGCCGCTGCTGTCGATCAGTATCGAACAGAAGCAGCAGCTTCTGGAAACCAGCGATGTCGTCGCCCGGCTTGAAAAGATCCTCGACCTGATGAAGGCTGGCCGGCCTGAGAATGGGCCAGAGCCAGCCGGCTGACAGGTGCTAATTCGCCGGCTTGCGTGGGGGATAGCCGTTGGGGTGCGGCGGGATGGCCTTCAGATAGGCCGCGATCGCCGCACGGTCGTTCGGTGCCAACTCGGCCATGTTTCTCTGCACGTCGACCATGGCGCCACTGACGGAATCGAAATCAGGCGTGAAGCCGGTCTCCAGAAAGTAGGCTATGTCGGCCTCCGACCAGTCACCGAGCCCGCCTTCGCCCGAAGTGATGTTCGGCACGATGCCGCTGCCTTCGGCAGCGGTGGCTCCGGCCAGCCACTCGCTCTTCCTGGTGCCGCCAGCAAAATCGCGCGGCGTGTGGCATTCGCCGCAATGGCCGGGCCCTTCGACCAGGTAACGGCCGGCCATCACCGGATTCGGCGTCCCATTGGGGAAGGAGACCACCGGCTGGTCACTCAAATAGAGACGTTTCCACAGCCCGATGCCGCGACGGATGTTGAACGGGAACCCCAGCGAATTGGGCGGCGCCTTGCCCGCCACCGCCGGAAGCGTTTTCAGGAAGGCATGGAGATCGGCGATGTCGGCCGGCTTCATGCGTGCGTAGGATGCATAGGGAAACGCCGGATAGAAGTGCTCGCCGCTCGGCGACACGCCCTTCAGCATGGCGTTGGCGAGATCTTCGACTGACCAGCCGCCGATACCGTCCTCGGCATCCTGTGAGATGTTCGGTGGCACGAAGATGCCGAACGGCGTCTTGAGTTCGAGACCGCCGGCCAGTTGAAGACGGGCATCGCCTTGCGAGCCTGGCTTCGCATGACAGGACGTGCAGCCGCCGGCATAAAAAATGCGCTTGCCCCTGGCGGCATCGCCGGGGCCGAGCTGCGCCAGGGTCTCGCTGTCGAGCCTGACCGGCGCCGACAGGAACCAGCCGGCGACCGCGCCGGCGGCGCCAAGAACGAGGGCGGCGCCGACGAGTTTTTTCAGCAGGCGCATCGCCCGCTATCAGCCCTTCTTAATCCTGTATGTCTGGTGGCAGGTGCCGCAATCGCTGCCTATGGTGTTGAACCCCGCCTTCAAAGCATCGGCGTCGGCAGGAGCGGCGGCCGCCGCAGCCTTGACGTCGGCGAGATATTTCTCTTCCACCGCCTTGAAGCCGGCCATATCGTCCCAGATTTTTGGGGCAGCGGTGGTGTCGCCGGTGTCGCTGCCAGCCGGGAAAAGAGTGTCGACGTTTGCATGGAACTTCTCGGCGTTTGCCTCCAGCGCCTTCAACGCCGCCAGCACGGCCGCTGCGTCATAAGGGGTCTCGCCCTTGACAACTTTCGACAATTGGCCGGCGATCTTTCCACGTTCCTTCATAATGGCCTGCCGCTCCTGGATCGGATCGGCAAACGCCGCCGAACCGGTGAAGGCGAGCATCGAGATGGCGAGGATAAGCTTTCTCATTCAACTGGCTCCATGGTGAAGATGTTTCGGGTGAAGGTCCGACTGATCGATAACGGCAAAACTGGCTTGAAAATTCCGGAAATTCGCCTCACGCTTGTGTGAATTTTTCGCGACGGTCGTTGGAAAAGGGCGGCCGATCATTTGGCACATAAAGAAAAGCCCCGGTTTTGCCGGGGCTCTTCTGCAACTCAGTCAGGCCTACGCCTTTTCGTAGAGCTCGAGGACATGGTCCCAGTTGATGAGACTGTCGACGAAGGCTTCGAGATATTTTGGCCGGGCGTTGCGATAGTCGATGTAATAGGAATGCTCCCAGACATCGACGCCCAGGATCGGGGTCGCGCCATGGACCAGCGGGTTCTCGCCGTTCGGGGTCTTCGAGATCGCCAGCTTGCCGTCCTTGACCGAAATCCAGGCCCAGCCTGAACCGAACTGGGTGGTTCCGGCGGCGATGAAATCGGCCTTGAACTTGTCGTAACCGCCAAGATCGCTGTCAAACGCCTTTTGCAGCGCGCCCGGCAATTTGTTGCCGCCGCCGCCCTTCTTCATCCACTGCCAGAAGTGGATGTGATTGTAGTGCTGACCGGCATTGTTGAAGAGCCCGGGGTTCTTGCCGAAGGATTGTTTCACAACCTCTTCGACCGACAAATCGCCGAGCCCGGCTTCGGCAGCCAGCTTGTTGCCGTTGTCGACATAGGCCTTGTGGTGCTTGTCGTGGTGATACTCCAGCGTCTCCTTCGACATGTAAGGCTGCAATGCCTCGTAGTCATAGGGCAAGGCGGGCAATTCAAAAGCCATCGGTCGTACTCCTCGTGGAAAAATCCGGTGTCGATACCGGACTAACATAGGTCTGGATTGGTGTGGAGCAACTCCGGAACGAAGCGCCGGTTCGCTTTTTAGCCAGTCAGCCGGCCGAAGTCGAATGCGCCCACTCCCAATAGAGTTCGCGCGCCTTTTTCGCTACAGGCCCGGGCTGGAGACTGCGATCCTCGATGCGGGTGACCGGCACGACTTTCGAGTGGTTTCCGGTCGAGAATATCTCGTCCGCTTCGAGGAATTCGCGCACCGACAGCGCCTTTTCGATGGTCTTGAAGCCATACTCGTCAAGCAGCGTCATCGTCCGCGAGCGGGTGATGCCGGACAGGAACGTGCCATTCGGCGCCGGCGTCAGGACATGGCCATCCTTGACCAGGAAAATGTTCGAGGTTCCGGTCTCGGCGACATTGCCCAGCATGTCGAGCACCAGCGCGTTGTCGAAGCCGCGCATCTTGGCTTCGAGGATGGCACGACCGTTGTTGGGATAAAGGCAGCCGGCCTTGGCGTTGGTCGGCATGGTCTCGATGGTCGGGCGCCGGAACGGCGAGACGGTGACCGAAAAGCCTGACGGCGGGATCATCGGCGATTCATAGAGGCAAAGGCAGAAACGGGTCGAGGCCGGATCGGCCGGCACGCCCATATAGCCACCATGCTCGGCCCAGTACATCGGCCTTATGTAGACCGCCGTCTTGCCGTCGAACTTCTTCAGCCCGTCCCAGGTCAGCCCGACGATCTTTTCGGCGCTCATGGATGGTTTGAGACCAAGCGCGATCGCCGAGGCGTTCACCCTCGCGGCGTGGCGGTCGAGGTCGGGGGCGACGCCCTCGAACCAGCGGGCGCCATCGAACACGCTGGTGCCGAGCCACATGGCATGGCTGCGCGGCCCCAGAATGGCGACGTTGCCTTCATACCAGTCGCCATCCACGAAGGTCCATGTCGCGGATTGCGCCGCAGCCGCCAGTGTCATCGCTTGATTCCGCGTTTCAGAGCTGTCCTGTCTCGCCATTGGAAGATGCTTTGGCGTCTGCCGTCAACTGATATGGCTGAATTTTGTTAAGGCCAGCGGCATGCGAAATTGCAATCCGTGCTTGCGCCCGGCCTTGCCTCGCCGCAAAACTGTTACCATGCAACATGCGGCTTACGTTTTCGACGCTTACGGAACGCTGTTCGACGTGCACGCAGCGGTCCGCCGTCATGCCGACCAAATCGGACCGGACGGCCAACTCCTGTCGGAGATCTGGCGCGCCAAACAACTGGAATATTCCTGGGTGAGGACGCTGATGGGCGCCTACGCTGATTTCTGGCAACTCACCGAACAGGCGCTGGATTTCGCCTTGCGAAAGGTTCCCTCCGCGGACAAGGGACTGAGGGCCAAGCTGCTCGACGCCTATTGGCGGCTGGACTGCTATCCGGAGGTGCCGGCCGTGCTCAAGGCGCTCAAAGCATCTGGCGCCAAGCTGGCGATCCTATCCAACGGCTCGCCTGAAATGCTGGAAGCGGCGGTCAAATCGGCCGCGCTCGACCAGGTTCTGGACGACATCTATTCCGTCGAGGCCGTCAAGCGCTTTAAGGCCGATCCGTCGGTCTACGACATGGTCACGACAGGCTGGCGTCTCTATCCGGGTGCGGTGTCGTTTCAGTCATCCAACCGCTGGGACGTCGCCGGCGCCACCAAATTCGGGTTCCGGACAGTCTGGATCAACCGCTCCGACCAGCCCGAGGAATACCGGGACTTTCCGCCGGCCCTGATCCTGCCCTCGCTCGAAGGCCTGCTCGCCGCAGGCTGACACATGACCCTAAATCGGAATCGATTCTTGGAAAGGATCATAGGCAAAATAAAACTGCGACAGCGTCCTTTGCTGACGCGCGGCGCTGCGGGCCTGTTGCCTCGGTGCAACAGGGGCTGAACCGTCACAGCTTTGCCTTTGTTTGTTCACCCTCAGGCCAGAATCGGAACCGCCTATCGCGCCAGGCATTGGTAGGGCTGGCGCGCCGTACTGATTGGCGTATTCATGTTCTGTTTCGATATGAGACTTAAAAAAGGCAACGATGTTCACAACCGAAATCGACTCCTATCGCCTGAGCCGTCGCGGCTTTCTCAACGCCGCTGCGCTCGGCGCCGCCTCGATTGCGGTTTCCGCCTGCACCACGACGGCAGGCCGGCCTGTCGAGCCGCCGCCGCCAGCCAATGTCGAGCCGCCGCTCATGGACTATGCAACAATGTACGGTCCGGTCAGCGACAATGGGTTCGAGCTGCCGGGCATACCCTACGAGAAAATCGACGAGCAATTTCTGCGTCAGATCGTTCCCGATCCGACCGGCCAAGCGCCCGGCACCATCGTCGTCGATACGGCCGGCCACCACCTCTATCTCGTGCGTCCGGGCGGACAAGCCATTCGTTATGGGGTCGGGCTGGGTCGCGCCGGTTTCGAATGGTCTGGCGATGCCGTCGTCCAGTGGAAGCAGAAGTGGCCGAAATGGACGCCGCCGGCCGAAATGATCGCCCGCCAGCCCGAGTACGCAAAATACAGCGCCGAGAATGGCGGCATGCCCGGCGGGCTCACCAATCCGCTCGGAGCGCGGGCGCTGTATCTCTTCGAGGGCAACGAGGACACGCTTTACCGCCTGCACGGCTCGCCGGAGTGGTTTTCCATAGGCAAATCGGTGTCATCTGGCTGCGTTCGCTTGATAAATCAGGACATTATCGACCTTTATGACCGTGTGCCCAACAAGACGCCGGTGATCGTTACCGCCGGTGTCGGTCAGGAACTGGTTGCCACGGCAGACCGCAAAGCCATTCCAATCGATGCGGGGGTCCCAGAAGGATCGATCCTGCTCGGCCCGGCAAGGGCGATTTCGGACCCGATCTTCTGAGCTGGTCGAAAGCGCTGGAGGGGCGGACTTTCGCCGCTCTGGCTGGTCTTTGCAGAGCATCGGATTGTCCCAAAATCGGCGCCGACTTTGGGTCCGACTATGTGGCAACGCAACCAGTCAGTTCATGACCCGAAGGCAGCTCCAGGCATTCGATCTGCAACGACCGCTTCGCGGCAATTGAAACAATGCCAACCTAGGGACAGAAGTTTTCCGCACGCAAGGCAGGCCTATGCGGGCGCTCCGAATCATTTTGCGACGTTCAATCCATCCAGCCACTCCATGACCCGCTCGGCGGTCTGCCGCTCCTGAGGGGCTTGCATAGAGAAACCTTCGACAAGGCTGGCTTGTGGCGTGTGGCTGGCGACGACCGTCAGGCTATCGCCCAGACCGTAACCGCCATGCGTGATGAGAGGGATGATGGTCTTGCCCAGGAATTCATGCGTGGCGAGGAACGAGCGGACGACTGGCGGCGCCGTCATTCCCCAAATCGGGAAGCCAAGGAATACCGTCGTGTATTGAGCGACGTCGGTTACCTGCGCTTTAAGAGGCGGCTCGTAGCCACGGGCACTTTCCTGTCGCGCTTGCTCGACCGTCTCAAAATAGTCGGCGGGATAGGGATTTTCGGGCACGATCTCGAACAGGTCAGCTTCCAATGCGCGGCTTACCTGACCCGCGATGACGCGCGTGTTCCCGCTTCGCGAGAAATACGCAACGAGCATCTTTCCTTCCGGGAGTTGCGCCGCCGCGGCCGGAGAGAGCGATGCTGCTCCGCCTGCCGTGAGGGATAGAAGCAGCGAGGACATGAGGATTTCCCTCCGCGTCGGACTGTCGGGGACCATCTCTTTCTCCGAAATGTTGATCAGAGGCCCGTCATTTTGAGCACCGCCTCCGGAAGGCGCTCACCTTGGACTTCGATCTTCGAAAGCGCCGTTGCGATTTCCCCCAGGTCGTCTGTCGAGAGCGTCACGTCGACCGCACCGAGGTTTTCTTCCAGCCGATGGAGCTTCGTGGTTCCGGGGATCGGCACGATCCATGGCTTCTGCGCCAACAGCCAGGCGAGAGCGACTTGTGCAGGCGTTGCGCCTTTGCGCCCTGCGACGGCCTTGACGATGTCGACCAGCGCCATGTTGGCCTTACGGGATTCTGGAGAGAAGCGCGGCACGCTGCTGCGGAAGTCCGTTGGATCGAACCTGGTGTTCTCGTCGATCTTCCCGGTCAGGAATCCCGCACCGAGGGGACTGAACGGCACGAAACCGATCCCGAGTTCTTCAAGTGTCGGCAAAAGCTCGACTTCCGGCCCGCGCCAGAACAGCGAGTATTCGCTTTGAACGGCGGTAACAGGCTGCACCGTATGCGCGCGGCGGATCGTCTGAACTCCCGCTTCGGAGAGGCCGAAGTGCTTGACCTTGCCCCCTGCGATGAGATCCCTGACAGCTCCGGCGACGTCCTCGATCGGCACGTCGGGATCGACCCGATGCTGGTAGAACAGGTCGATCCGGTCGGTCTTCAGGCGTTTCAATGCCGCCTCGGCCACCGCCTTGATGTGCTCGGGACGACTGTTGGTGCCTCCGCTGCGCGCGCCTGTCTCGAGGTCGATGTCGAAGCCGAACTTGGTGGCGATGACGACGTCGTCACGGATCGGCGCGAGAGCCTCGCCGACGAGCTCCTCGTTGGCGAAGGGACCATAGGCCTCGGCCGTGTCGAAGAACGTCACACCACGATCATGCGCATCGTGGATGAGCTTGATCATCTCGCTCTTGTCCGCGTTGGAACCGTAGACGCCAGTCATGCCCATGCAGCCGAGGCCAAGGACCGAAACCTCTAGATTTCCGAGATGCCGGTGTTTCATCATGGTAGCTCCTTCAGTTCTTTTTAGGCGCCTCGACATTCGAGAACGCGAGAACCGCGTCGGGCAGGCGCTGGCCGCGCACCTCGATCGCCTTGACCGCCGAATTGAGCTCGCCGATCTCCTCGGGCGTGAAGCGGATCGAAACGGCGCCGATGTTCTCGAGCATGTGCGGCATCTGCGTAGTGCCGGGAATCGGAACGATCCAGGGTCTTTGCGCCATCAGCCATGCGAGCGCGATCTGCGCCCTGGTGGCCTGCTTCCTGTCGGCCCAGTCACCCAGCAATTTAACGAGCGTCAGGTTCGCGGGCAGGTTCTCAGGCGAGAAGCGCGACTCGATCCCGCGGATGTCGCCCTCCGCGAACCGCGTCCGCTCGTCGATCGCGCCCGTCAGAAACCCGACGCCGAGCGGGCTCCACCGCACGAAGCCGATGCCCAGCTCCTCGCAGACTGAAAGCACCTCGTCTTCTGGCCCGCGCCACAGCATCGAATACTCGCTCAGGACGGCGGAGACGGGAAGCGCGGCGTGGGCGCGTCGCAGTGTGTTGAGTCCCATTTCGGAGAGGCCCCAATGTAGGACCTTGCCCTCGTCCATCAGGTCCTTGACGGCGCCCGCGACGTCCTCGATCGGAACCTCCGGATCGACGCGGTGCTGGTAAAGAAGGTCGATGCGGTCGGTGCGGAGGCGCTTGAGCATGCCTTCGACCGCCAGTTTGATGTGGTCCGGGCGACTGATGAGGCCGGGTCCCCGCTCGCCCGTCTCAAGGTCGATGTTCCAGCCGAATTTCGAGGTGATCACGACCTCGTCGCGGAACGGCTCAATGGCCTCGCCAAGAATCTGTTCGCACTCATGCGGGCCATAAGCTTCGGCGGTGTCGAAAAAGGTAACGCCGCGCTCGTGGGCCGTGCGGATGATGTTGATCATCTCCGGCCGCGACGGAATTGTCGTCTGGTAGGTACGATGCATGTTCTGACGCCCAACCCGACGCTGGAGACCTCCAGCGTTCCAAGCTTCCGGCGATCGCTCGACGGGACTGCTGCAGAGCCGCTCGCATTGCCGGTCTGCGCCGATGCCCGCGAACTGGCGCTGGCGAGGATGGGAGTGGCCGCTAGCGTTGCCGCCGCGCCGAGAAAGATGCGGCGGCCTATTACGCTCTCATTCGTCATGTTGCGGGTCCTTCTTATAGCGTTCCGTCTGGCTGCGATGGGAGTTCGATCCACCCGCTGGCAAACCTGAGAGGCAGTCTGTTCCTCGCCTTCCACGGCCGATGACCGCAAATTTAGTGCCTGCAGCAACTTGCGATAAGGCGCTATAATCCGCATGAGCCTTTTAGATGAGCTAACAAATCCAGATGGAAAACTTCAACGATCTCGCCGCATTCGCAGCCGTCGCCAGGGAGCGGAGTTTCACGCGCGCCGCCGCGAAGCTTCGGGTTTCCCCGTCGGCGCTGAGCCAGACCATCCGCAATCTCGAAGAGCGATTGGGCCTGCGGCTCCTGACCCGGACGACACGCAGCGTTGCGTCGACGGAAGCGGGCGAACGCCTGCTGCGCACGATCGCGCCACGTTTTGAGGAGATCGAAGCCGAACTGGCGGCCTTGAGCGAACTCCGGGACAAGCCGGCTGGCACCGTCCGCATCACGGCTGGCGAGCATCCCGCAATCTCGATCCTGCAGCCCGCGCTCAAACGCTTCCTGCCGGATTATCCGGACATCGAGGTCGAAATCATCATCGACTACGGCCTGACCGATATCGTTTCCGAAGGATTCGATGCCGGGGTGCGGATGGGCGAGCAGGTTGCGAAGGATATGATCGCGGTGCGCATCGGCCCTAACATGCGCATGGCTGTCGTCGCGTCGCCGGCCTATTTCAAGCGGTATCCAATTCCGGGGACCCCGCAGGACCTGACCGCGCACCAGTGCATCAACATTCGGCTTCCGACTTATGGCGGCATATTCGCCTGGGGTCTCGAGAAGGACGGACGCGAGGTGAAGGTGCGTGGAGAAGGCCAGCTCGTGTTCAACAGTCTCGGCATGAGGCTATCTTCGGCCCTGGACGGCCTCGGTGTGGCGTACATGCCCGAAGATCAGGTGCTCCCATACGTTGCTGACGGGAGCTTGGTGCGGGTTCTGGAGGACTGGTGCCCGTCCTTTCCCGGCTATCACCTCTACTACCCGAGCCGACGACAACAATCGCCGGCGCTGGCCTTATTGGCGGATGTTCTCCGGTATCGCGGCGACTGATCCGGTCCTGCGCTTTCTCGTCTGGAGCCATTTCAAGGCGTAGTAGGTCAGGGTCATATAGAGCCCAGCGATCGCGACGCAGTGGATGAAAAAGCCCGCGACGGATTCCTCGAAGTTCCACCAGTCGAGCGTCATCTGCATGGAGAGCTTCGTGCCGACAGTCAGCTCGAACGAACTCCAGACGCCGTGTGTCGCAATGAGGACGGCGATCAGGCGGAGCGCGAGCGTCCGAACGGCATTGGGCTGTGAAATTCCAGTGAGCTTGCGCGCCACGCCCATGAGCATCGGCCAGCGCAGGCCGAGATGAACGGATACGATCACGAGAACCCAGTAGGCCGCGAGCGTATGGATCTGCCGAATGGTGAAGCCGCCATAAGGTGACATGATGCCTGACAGCGGGTTGGAAATAAGCACGCTGGTGGTCAGTAGCACCAGCATTGCCAGCATCAGCAGGAACGTCACCGCGATGTTGAACAGCCCGCGCGCTTCGTGGCGGGCTTTCGGAATCGTGCCGTACCAGCGGCGGTTGAAGACGTTATGGACGATGAGCAACAGGAACATGGCGGTTCCAGCCAGTTCATGGGCGACGTTGCCGAGCCACCAGTAGGAGAGACCGAAGAGCAGCAGCCCGGCCGCACTGAGATCGAAGGCCAGTCGAGACAGGAAAACAGGGCTCAAATGTCGGACCTCCCGGCTCACTCGACCGGAGTGCCGTTGAATCGGGGAATGCGATAGCCCGTGAAAAGGTAATCGCTGCCCTCCTGGCTGCGATGGCACGACTGGCAGCGTGCGGTGTTCTCGTCCATGTTGATCGACCTGTCCGGCCAGAACCATTGGAATTGCCAGTCGGCGGTACGGCGGCTCTCGTCATACTCGGCACCAAAGCCTTCGCCCTTCTGCATGACGAAGTAGCGATAGAGTTCACCGTCGCGATGATCGACCAGGACGAAATGCGTGTCCGCCGGGATAGGCTGCCCGCTCTTGACGGCCTCGATGGCCGCGGGCGTGGTCATGATGTGCTCGACCACATTGCCGCGCCTGACCGTCGTGTAGTGGGACCAGTTCATCGAGTTCGGGAAACTGGACGCGGTTGGTTTCAGCGCGGACCTGCCAGCCGACCAGAGAGGCGGCGCAGGCGGCCAAGGCGCCAGTTGCAACGAGAAGTTTCTTCAAGGGCGAGCTCGCAAGGATTCAAGGAAGGAATGGG
This sequence comes from Mesorhizobium sp. WSM4819, assembly GCF_055811215.1. NCBI lineage: Bacteria > Pseudomonadati > Pseudomonadota > Alphaproteobacteria > Hyphomicrobiales > Phyllobacteriaceae > Mesorhizobium > Mesorhizobium sp. WSM4819. The sequence goes on along the minus strand of NZ_JBVVQO010000026.1, from coordinate 21,805 downwards.
GCCGCCACTGCGGTTCACTTGGATTTGGCGATCAGCGGCCGTAATGTTCGTCGGAAACCTGCTCCATCCATTCGACGGTCTTGCCGTCGAGTGCTTCGGAGAAGGCGATGTGGCTCATGCCGACCGTCTGGCTAGCGCCATGCCAGTGCTTCACGCCCGGCGGAATCCAGACGGTGTCGCCCGGGCGGATTTCCTGAACGGGGCCATTTTCGTGCTGCACCCGGCCGACACCCTGCGTGACGATCAGGGTCTGGCCGAGCGGATGCGTGTGCCAGGCGGTCCGTGCTCCCGGCTCGAAGGTGACGGTTGCGCCGCTGATCCGGGCGTCGCCGCTTCCCTTGAACCGGTCGTCGACTCGGACGGAGCCGATGAAATTCTCAGCCGCGCCCGTCGTGGACGGCTGCGATCCGGCGCGCGTCACCGTAACCGCCTGCTCGGACTGGGCCGAGGCGATCGAAGCAGCAAGGACGAACGAGGCGGCGGTCATGGCGGCGAGTTTCATTCGCTTCCTTTGGTTCCGCGTCATTTCTTGAAGACTTCCTTGGCGGCGGCGATCGCGGATACCGCGTTGGGCCAGCCGGAATAGAAGGCGAGATGGGTGATCGTCTCGATCAGTTCTTCCTCGGTGACGCCGTTGCGCTTGGCGATGGCAAGGTGCGAACGAAGCTGGTCGGGGCGGTTCATGGCGACGAGCGCGCTGACGGTCGCCAGGCTGCGATCCCGCTTGGAAAGCCCGGGACGCTCCCAGATGTCGCCATACAGCACCTCGTCGGTCAATTCGGCCATCTTCGGCGCGATATCGCCATAGAGCTGCTGCGCTCGCGACTGCTGCTGGGCAGGAGGGGTATCGGACGCGGCGGGGGTCTCGCTTTGGGCGATAGCCATGGTGGGAATCCCTCCGGACAAAAGCAGGCTGGCTGCGACGAACAGGTTTCGGGTGAGCTTCTTCAAAGAATGACACCTTGAGGTTGGGGAAAGGAGATGACGTCCCGGAACCGAGCCGCACGTCACCTGTGAATTAAGGGGTCGGCGGGTTACGAACGGTCGGAAACAAGCGTCCGGGCGTAAAACGGCGTCAGCTTGCCCATAGCGGCATCGACATATTCGGGGACCCAGTAGGTTTCGATATGGGTCGCGCCCTCGATCTTGAACAGTTCCTTGTCCTTCGTCCCGGTTGCCTTGGGGAAGGCATCCTCCGTCATGTACAGGCTGTCGGCCTTGCTGCCTGCGATCATCAGCAGCGGCTGGTCGATCAGGTCAATCTGGTCGGTGGCATCCCAGCGCATCAGGTCCAGCAAGCTGCTCGTGGTGTACTTGAAGGTCGAGTTGGGATGTGCGTGCGTCTTCCAGTAGTACTCGTAACCCTGCCGATACATCTCGAACGGCAGCGCAGCGATCTGCTCGTCCGTCAGATTGGCGTCGCCCGAGTAGAGGATTTCCCCGCCGGCCATCTCCTGGGCGCGGGCCTCGGAAACCTGCTTCAGGCGCTCCTGAATCGTGTCGAGTTGCGAATCCGCGAAGCCGTTGCGCCGGACCCGTCCGGAGTTGAACATGCTGAGCGTCGCGACCGTCTTGAAGCGCTTGTCGGCCTTCGCCGCGGACAACGAGTATCCGCCGCCGCCACAGATGCCGAGCAGGCCAAGACGATCGGCATCTACGCCTTCGTAGCGGATGATGAAGTCAGCCATGCCGTGGATGTCCTCGATGCGGAATGCGGGTTTATCCACGCTGCGCGGCTCGCCGCCACTTCCGCCCTGGTAGGCGGCATCCGCGGTGATCGTGATGTAGCCCTGTTCGGCCAGGCGCTGGGCATATAAGCCCGCGACTTGCTCCTTTATCCCGCCATTGGGGTGGGCCACGACGATGGCGGGATATTTCTGACTTGGATCATAGTCCGCCGGCGTGTAGACGTTGGCGACGATGTCCAGGCCGTGGAGCTTGTATTTGACCGGGTGGATATTGACCTCGCCCGGCTCGTTCGTCGTGATCGCCCCGCCATAGACCAAGCTGAACGGATTCTGCTTGTAGTCGGCTGCGACAGCGGTGGTATTCATTGCTGGAACTCCTAACATTGCGCCTGAGAGAACGAGCGCCGAGGCGCCGAGGAACTCGCGCCGTCTTTTGTCGATGACTTCGTTGGTCATTCCGACCTCCTTTCTCTGCTTTGCGAATGATGGGCTCGGAGGACCCCGCGAGAGGTCACGCGGGACGCGTTAGTCCAGCTTCTTCTCGGTCAGGAACTTTGCGGTGTGATCCGCGATCTCGACATTGTTCAGATCCGAGAACGGGAAGTGCGTGTTTCCCCTGATGCCGATCTCGGGCAGGTGCACCAGCGTGGCATCGCCGCCATGCTTGTTGACGGCCTCGACCCAGAGCTTGGCCATGGCGAGGCGCACACGCCAATTGTCCTGTCCGCGCTCCGTGGTCGGCTCGACTGGAAAATTGTCGCCGTAGTAGATGGCGATCGGGATGCGGGCGAGCTTCTCGAAATCCGCCAGCGGCACTGCCTCCGGCTTCAGCGTGCCGGCCGCACTCGGCATGTCTTCCGGAAGCTCACCCTCGGGGAAGATGAAGCCGCTGCCTGGCTCATAGGACACGATCCCCTTGACGTTCTCGCTCTTGATCGCCGTCAGCCAGCCTGGCCCGCCAGCCTGCGAGTGGGTGAATAGGATTGCCGGGCCGGTCTTTGCGAACAGCGCCGCCATTGCGTCCGAGATCACACCGGCGTCGTAGGGTCCGGTGTTGGGCGTGACCGAACGGAAGAACTGGTCCAGCGTTTCCGGCTTGCGGTCAAACTGCACGTTGTCGAAGTAGTCCGGCCACTTGCCGATCCGGAACTGGTCGAAGAAGAGCTGATCGTTTGGGTCCGGCTTGATCGTCGCAGCGACGGTGCTGTTGCCCGCGCGGCCGCGACGCGGCTGATCGACCAGATAGACCGGGTAGCCTTTGCGCAGGGAAATCGTCTGGAAGCCTTCGCGCCCGTCCGAGGTGGTCTCCCAGCTTCGCGCCGACTGGAAGGCGCCGTGCAGCATGACGATAGGCAGCGCTTTCGGATTCTGCGGGACTTGATAGGAGGCGTAGAGATGATCTCCGTGTAAAGTTTGCCCTTCGGCGGTGGGCGCATTGTTATTGTAGGCACCGGGATTGCTCAGCACCGTCCCGCCGACGGCGAAGCTGCCCTGATCTTGGATCGCCAGTGGCTCCGAGTTTCCCTTTTGATCGGCCATTGCGCCAGTGGAGGCTAGCATAAGCATAGCCACAGCAGCCATCGACGCTACATACCGATTCCGTGAATTCAAAGCCCTATCCCTTCCCAACCTTTCAGACCGTTGCGAAAACGATAAAGCCAAACGTATTCCTCGATTAGATGCCAATATCCGGATGCGTCTTTAAGTTGGGCTTAATAATTGAGAGATGACGGCTGATTGATTGGGTCGTACTAAGTGATAGCAGGCATCATGGAGGTCGGTTCTTGGCCCGAAGCTGCCGTTCGCAGCCCTAATTCAGCCTGGTGCCGCCTGCGACACAGTACCGGGATTTTTCCAGACTCGGCGCCCATTTTGGGGGCCCGATATTTTGGCCTGAGCATCGGATTCTCGCAACCGGTGCCCAGTTTTGGGTCCGATGCGGTGCTTTCAGCGCCGCCCCCTTGCCAGGCTGCCGAGGATGCCGCGCACGATCGCCCGTCCAACCGACGTGCCGACAGAGCGAACCACCGATTTGATCGCCGCCTCCGCCACCGTCTGGCGATTGGACGCTCGCGGCGCCGGTGCTCGCCTGCCGCCGGTGGGCTGGGGGGCGGGATCGTCATTGCCGAAGCCTGGAATGGTCCAGCGCGAGCCGCCGCTCTCCTGCTGCTGCGCCTCCGCGTCCAACGCATCCTTGGCTTTTTTCTGCAGCATCTCGAAAGCCGATTCACGATCGACGGTCTGATCGTACTGTCCCGCAACCGGGCTCTCGGTGATCAGCGTGCGGCGCTCGTCAGGCGTGATCGGGCCAAGTCGCGACGACGGCGGGCGAATCAGCGTCCGCTGGACCATGGACGGAACACCTTTGGCTTCCAGCGTCGAGACCAGCGCCTCGCCGGTGCCGAGCTGCGTGATCACGGTAGCACAGTCGAAGTCGGGATTGGGCCTGAACGTCTCGGCGGCGGTCCTCACGGCCTTCTGCTCCCGTGGCGTGTAGGCGCGCAGGGCGTGCTGCACCCGGTTGCCGAGCTGGGCCAGAACGGTTTCGGGGATATCCAGCGGATTCTGGGTGACGAAGTAGACGCCGACGCCCTTCGAACGGATCAGGCGGACCACCTGCTCGACGCGGTCGATCAGCACCTTCGGCGCGTCGTCGAACAGAAGGTGCGCCTCGTCGAAGAAGAAGACCAGCTTTGGCTTGTCGGGATCGCCGACTTCGGGCAGCTCCTCGAACAGTTCCGACATCAGCCACAACAGGAATGTCGCATAGAGCCGGGGATTCATCATCAGCTTGTCGGCGGCCAGCACGCTGATCGCGCCGCGCCCGTCGCGGGTGGTGCGCATGATGTCGGCGATCCGCAATGCCGGCTCGCCGAAGAAATTCGTCGCGCCCTGCTGCTCCAGAACCAGCAGCGTGCGCTGGATTGCGCCAACCGAAGGTTTCGTCACATTGCCGTAGCGAGCGCCGATTTCTTCGGCGCGTTCGGCGATGTTGGCAAGAAGCGCTTGCAGGTCCTTCAGGTCCAGCAGCAACAAGCCTTCCTCGTCGGCGATGCGGAAGGCGATGTTCATGATGCCTTCCTGCGCCTCGGACAAGTTCATAAGCCGCGACAGCAGCAGCGGCCCCATTTCCGAGACGGTGGCGCGGATCGGATGGCCCTGCTCGCCGAAAAGATCCCAGAATATGACCGGAAATTCCTGGAAATCATAGGGATCGAGCTTGACCTGCTCGGCGCGCTTGACCAGAAAATCCTGTGCCGCGCCCATCATGGCGATACCGGACAGGTCGCCCTTGATGTCGGCGCAGAAGACCGGCACGCCGGCATTGGAGAAACCTTCCGCCAAAATCTGCAAGCTCACGGTCTTGCCGGTGCCGGTCGCGCCGGTGACCAGGCCATGACGATTGCCATACTGAAGCAGCAGGTTTTCGGCGCGCTGGTAGCTGTCATCAGGCTTTCGGCTGGCTCCGATGAAAATACTGGTGTCGTCAGCCATGTGTCGGTCTCCGCAACCTGAAGTGTTGAATGCCCTGATCTATTGAAAGTAGCGGGGCTCGCCGCAGGTATAATGACGCCATTGCGCAGCGACAATGGCCATGGTCGAAATTGGGTTTTGGAGCTTGCGGATTTTGCGCATGTTTGGCAATCGGTTGACGGTTCACCGTCGCAGGGCGCGTGTTGCATTGTGATATGCGACGGGGAACCGTAGATTGACGTTCCAGGCCTATCGGCCGAGAAGACGAGGAGAGCGGATGGCCGGTGCCTTGAACCACGATGCCGAACTTCCGAACCCTGACCGGCAGCGGTGGCTGGCCCTTGCGAAAAAAGCCCTGGCCGGCGGATCCTTCGAGGAAAAACTCGTATCCCATACGGACGATGGCATCCGCGTCGAACCGCTTTATGATCGTTCGGTCACCGCAGAGCCTCTCCCACGGGCAAACCCCGGATCGCCGTGGATCGTCAGCCAGCGTATCGACGATCCGGATGTCGGCCGCGCCAAAGCCCAGGCCCTGGAGGACGTCGCACAGGGCGCCACCGGATTGTCGCTTGTCTTCGAAGGCGCGCCGAATGCGTTCGGCTACGGCCTGCCGAGGACTGCCCAGGCGCTGGAGACCGTGCTGGACGGCGTGCCACTCAACCGCATCCAGGTCCGCATCGACGCGCATCCCTGGAGCCGCGCCGTGGCCGACTGGCTGGTTGCGTTCTTGAGCAAGCGCCGGTCAGACCCGGCAAAGCTCAACCTGTCCTTCGGCATCGACCCGGCGGCGATCTTTGCCGGAACCGGCCGGTTGCGGATGTCGATCGAGGCCTTGCAGGCGTCGATGCCGCAGTCCCTGGCGCACTTTTTCTCGATGGGCGTGCCCGGGGTCCTGCTGGAGGCAGACGGACGCGTCTTCCACAATGCCGGTGCCACCGAAGCGCAGGAGCTGGGCACCATGATGGCTTCGGCGGTCTCCTATCTCCGGATGTTTGAGGAGGCGCGCCAGCCGCTTGTCTATGCGGCGCCCCATATCGGCTTTGCGCTGAGCGTCGACCAGGACCAGTTCGTATCGATGGCCAAGGTCAGGGCCCTGCGCAGGCTGTGGGCGCGGGTCCAGGAGGCATGCTCGATCTCCGCCGCCACCGCTAACATCCATGCCGAGACATCGTTCCGCATGATAACTTCGGCGGACCCGGAGACGAACATCCTGCGCACCACGATCGCCGCTTTTGCCGCGGCAGCCGGCGGGGCGGACTCGGTCTCCATCCTGCCGCATACGATCGCGCATGGCCTGCCGGCGGGCTTTGCCCGCCGTATCGCCCGCAATACGCAACTGATCATGGCCAACGAAAGCCATATCGATCATGTCGCCGACCCTGCTTGCGGTTCGGGCGCCGTTGAAGCGCTGACTGCCGAACTCTGCGAAGCGGCGTGGGAAGAATTCCAACGGATCGAGGCGGAAGGCGGCGTTCTGTCCAGCCTGCAGCAAGGACACATCCAGAAACGGGTTCAGGCGGCCGCCGCCCGCCGCAATGCTGCCTATCAGGCGGGCGACCGGGCCATCATCGGCACGACGCTTCACCCGTCGAAGATCGAACGTCCGGTCGAAACCTTGGCGGCGGAGCGGCGGCCCTCGGTCACCGAGGGCGTCGCGGTGTGCGAGCCGCTGTTTCCGATCCGTATCGATCAATCGATCGGAGCAGCATCATGATTCCGGATTTCAGCCAGATCGGCTGGTCGGCGCCGCGCCGGGCGCCGATCGAGGTCAAGGGCCAGCGGATGACCCCGGAAGGACTGGCCATCAAGCATCTGTACAACCAGGGCGACCTCAAGGGGTTGCCGCATCTCGACACTTATCCGGGCCTGCCGCCATTCGTGCGCGGCCCCTACCCGACCATGTATGTCCAGCAGCCGTGGACGATTAGGCAATATGCCGGCTTCTCGACGGCGGAAGAGTCGAACGCCTTTTACCGGCGCAACCTCGCGGCCGGCCAGAAGGGACTGTCGGTGGCTTTCGACCTTGCCACGCATCGCGGCTACGACAGCGATCATCCGCGCGTTGCCGGTGATGTCGGCATGGCAGGCGTCGCCATCGATTCCATCCTCGACATGCGCCAGCTCTTCGACGGCATCCCGCTTGACGAGATGACGGTGTCGATGACCATGAACGGCGCGGTGCTGCCGATCATGGCGCTCTACATCGTCGCCGCGGAAGAACAGGGCGTTGCGCAAAAGGACCTTGCGGGGACCATTCAGAACGACATTCTGAAAGAGTTCATGGTGCGCAACACCTACATCTATCCGCCAAAACCTTCGATGCGGATCGTGTCGGACATCTTCTCCTACACGTCGCAGCACATGCCGAAGTTCAATTCGATTTCGATCTCCGGCTATCACATGCAGGAGGCAGGGGCGACCGCCGACCTCGAGCTCGCCTACACGATCGCCGATGGCATCGAATATGCCCGCGCCGGTGTCGCCGCAGGTCTCGATATCGACCGTTTTGCGCCGCGCCTGTCCTTCTTCTGGGCGATCGGCATGAACTTCTTCATGGAGGTCGCCAAGCTGAGGGCAGCCCGCCTTTTGTGGTCGACCCTGATGCTGAAGAACTTCTCGCCGAAGGACGAGCGCTCGCTGTCGCTGCGCACCCATTGCCAGACTTCGGGCTGGTCGCTAACGGCGCAGGACCCTTACAACAACATCATTCGCACCATGATCGAGGCGATGGCGGCGACGCAGGGTCATACACAATCGCTGCACACCAACGCCTTCGACGAGGCGATGGCGCTGCCGACCGACCATTCGGCCCGCATCGCCCGCAACACGCAGCTCATCCTGCAAAAGGAATCCGGCACCACCCGCATCATCGACCCGTGGGGCGGCTCTGCCTATCTCGAACGGCTGACGCATGACCTGGCGGCGCGCGCGCTTGCCCATATCGAAGAGGTCGAGAGCCTGGGCGGCATGGCCGCCGCAACCGAAAAAAACATACCGAAGCTGCGCATCGAAGAGGCCGCCGCGCGCACGCAGGCGCGGATCGATTCCGGCGAGCAGATCCTGGTCGGCGTCAACGCCCATCGTCCCGAGACGGATATCAAAGTCGACGTGCTGAAGATCGACAACGCCGAAGTCAGGGCCCGGCAATTGTCGAAACTGCAGCGGCTGAAAGGCACGCGCGACGTCGGCGCGGTGGAGAATGCACTGAATGCACTGACCCGAGCTGCCGAGAGTGGCGAAAACCTGCTGGAGTTCGCCATTCGCGCCGCGCGCGCCAACGCCACGGTCGGCGAGATTTCACTGGCGCTGGAAAAGGTTTTTGGCCGCCATGTCGCCTCCGTCCAGACGATCTCCGGCGTCTATCGCAAGGCGCTCGGCGACAATCCGGTGGTCGATCGGCTGCAGGACAAGATCGTCGCGTTCGAGGAGAAGTCCGGCGGCAAGCCACGCATTCTCGTCGCCAAGATGGGACAGGATGGCCACGATCGCGGCCAGAAAGTGATCGCCACCGCCTTTGCCGATCTAGGCTTCAACGTCACCGTCGGGCCGATGTTCCAGACGCCGGACGAGATCGCCAGGCTTGGCGTCGAGCACGACGTGCATATCATTGGCGCCTCGTCGCTGGCGGCGGGCCATTTGACGCTCATTCCCGAACTCAGGGACGCGCTGAAGAAGCTTGGCCGCGGCGATATGCTGATCGTTGCCGGCGGCGTCATCCCGCCGCAAGATCATGAGGCGGTACGGCAGGCGGGGGCGGCGGAGATCTTCCCGCCAGGCACGGTTATTCCCGAGGCCGCCGACCGGCTGATGGACCGGCTGCTGCAGGCTGGCTGAATTGTTATAATCCATGTTGCAACGACCGACAGTTGAGTTATAATTGGCGTTGCAACAGAGGATGAATCCATGAACACGACCATTCGCAAAATCGGCAATTCCGAAGGCGTGATCCTGCCCAAGGAAATTCTCGATCACCTGAATCTGAAGGCCGGCGATCAGCTTGAGATCGTCGAAACGAGCAAGGGCATCGCCCTTCGGCCAGTGGACGACAGCTTCGAGCGGCAGATGGAAGCCGCTCGCCAAGTCATGGACAAATACAAAGTCGCGCTTCAGAAGCTCGCCGAATGAGCTGGGAGTTCCTGAGCCGGCGTGCGGTCGAAGCCATGCACGCCGAGCAGTTGCGTCGGCACGGCGGCGCGCACGGTTTGAGGGATGAGAATGCCCTCGAATCGGCGCTCGCCCGAGCCGAGAACAAGGCCAACTATGGTGATCCATCGATCGAGGATCTGGCCGCGGCCTATATCTTCGGCATCGCCAGAAATCACGCCTTTGTCGACGGCAACAAGCGCACGGCCATCGTCGCCGCCGGCGCGTTCCTGATTGTCAACGGCTATGTGCTGATGGCCGACAACGGCACGATCTATGAGTTCGTCATGGGCGTTGCCGCCGGCGAAATCGACGAGGCTGGTGCTGCGGCGTTCTTCCGCGACCATGTCGTCAAGGTCGAGGGCTAATGTGCGTCGCGTTCGGGATGGATTTCCGCGACGCGCTTTAAGTTCTCGTTTTTATGCAGTCGCTATCGCAAAACCGCTGCGCACCCTCGGGTCAGGCCCGCATGCTTTTGGGGCGACATGCATTAGCTGTCGGAGAGCTTCACAATCTCCCACTCCCTGCCGTTCACCACGGCAATTTCGCCGACCTTCTTGCCGAACAAGGCCAAGGCCATCGGTGAAACATGGGAAATCGTCCCCTTGGCCGGATCCGCCTCATCCTCGCCGACAATCCTCCAGTGCACCTTCCTGCCGTCATCGCCTTCCAGCGTGACGCCCATGCCGAAGCGAACCAGGTCGCTGCCCGGTTCCGGCACGGAAAGCTCGGCGCTTTCACGCCGCGCGGTCCAGTAGCGCAGGTCGCGCGAGATGAGCGCGATGCGCTCGCGGTCCGCCCTCTTTTCCGCTCTGCCCAGATCGTCGCGCAGGGCAGCCAGTTCGGCGTCGATCAGCGCCAGGCCGCGTTGCGTCACCAGATTGCGATGGTGGCTGATCGGCCGCTCGCCGATGCCGGCGATGGCGTTTTCGCTATCTTCTTCGCGCGTGAAGGCTCTGCTCATCAGTCGAGCTTATGCCTCGCGTGGCGACTCTACAAGCTATTGCCGGAAAACCGGATCTGCCGATCCGGCGTGACACGATTCCTGCGGCGCGACGGCAGGACGCTGGGAATTTGTGTGGCTATGCGCATCTGACCATCGGACGCAATCACGTGAGCTGAATGCCCGTCCTCAGCTCAGCGCAGCAGTAGGGCGGAGTGAGCCGACCTTGGCGCCGATCCGGCTTTCTATGGGCGGATGTGCCTCTTCGATCAGTATCGCCGCCAGCGCCTTGTCGGCGTGCAAAAACCTGGCCAGCACGGCCGCGACCGTGACTTCAGCGGCGCGGCCGGCGCCATCATCGCATTTCAGTGCAATGCCAAGGCCAAGCTCGGGAAGCGCCGCGCAATAGACGCCTTCGGCCCCAACCTTCACAAAAATCCGGCCTGACGCGGCCTGCATCAGCGCAATATCGGCCCTGCCTGTGCCGGCGACCAGAAACGGCTCGGCCATGCAGGCGGAAAGCAGCCGCTTTGCAGCTTTGGCGCGCACGGGTTCAAGGCCGATACCTGTCGCCATGCGGGCAAAGCCGAGCGCGAAGCTGCGCAGTGGCACGGCATAGGTCGGGATCGAGCAGCCGTCGGTGCCGCAATGATCGACATCATGAGCGGCACCGGTCACCGCTTGCATCGCATCGCGCACCATCTCCTGCGAGGCATGGCCTGATTTGACATAGCCGCGATGGGCGACGCCGGCGTGGACGCAGGTGCAGAGAAAGCCCGCATGCTTGCCAGAACAATTGTTGTGCAGCGCGTTTGGCAAATTGCCGGTGCTGGCCAGCGCAACTGTCGCGTCATGGCTCGACGGCCAATGCGCGCCGCATTCCAGCGCCGCCACGTCCAGCCCGGCCTTGGCCAGCATCGCCCGCGCCAGTTCGACATGCGCCGGCTCGCCGGAATGCGAAGCACAGGCCAGCGCCAGTTCGCGGTCGCCGAAACCGTACGCATCGGCGGCGCCGCTTTCGACCAGCGGCAGCGCCTGGATCGCCTTGACCGCTGAGCGCGGGAACACCGGGCGAGCCGTATCGCCGATTTCCCAGACCGGCTTGCCATCGGCATCGAAGACCGCAATAGCGCCACGATGCGCGCTCTCGACCACGGCGCCGCGCAAAACTTCGACCAGAACCGGATTTGTCATGAATTCCCCGCTAACGCGTGACCTCGAAAATCGGATTCGATTTTCGAAAAGGATCATGCGTAAAATCAAAGTGTTACAGCACTCTTTTCGCGTCCGGAAGGGCGCGCGGCGCTGTAATGCGGGCCGCTTTTATCTGATCCGATCGAGAATGGAAACGTAGTTGGCTACCGCGGCGCCGCCCATGTTGAAGATGCCGCCGAGCTTTGCTCCGGGCACCTGGATGCCGCCGGCCTCGCCGACGAGCTGCATGGCGCTCAGCACGTGCATCGAGACGCCGGTGGCGCCGATCGGATGGCCCTTGGCCTTCAGCCCGCCTGACGGATTGACCGGCAACCGGCCGTCCTTCGCCGTCTCGCCGTCCAGCGCCAGTTTTGCGCCCTCGCCCGGTTTGGCCAGGCCCATCGCCTCATATTCGATCAGCTCGGCGATGGTGAAGCAGTCATGCGTCTCGACGAAGGACAGATCGTCGAGCGTCACACCGGCCTTGTTCAGCGCCTGATTCCAGGCCTGCTCGCAACCCTCGAATGCCAGGATGTCACGCTTCGACATCGGCAGAAAATCCTGCACGTGCTCATTGGCGCGGAAAGCGACGGCGCGGCGCATCTTCAATGCCGTCGCCGTGTCGGCAAGCACCAGGGCGGCGGCGCCATCCGAGACCAGCGAGCAGTCGGTACGCTTCAGGGGACCGGCGACGAAGGGGTTCTTCTCGCTCTCGTGCCGGCAGAACTCATAGCCGAAATCCTTGCGCATCTGCGCGTAGGGATTGTCGACGCCGTTCCTGTGGTTCTTGGCGGCGATCATCGCCAGCGCGTCCGACTGGTCGCCATAGCGTTGGAAATAGGCTTGCGCGATCTGGCCGAAAACGCCGGCGAAGCCTGCCGGCGTGTCGCCCTCCTCGGGCAGATACGAGGCCTTGAGAAGATTCTTGCCGATTTCCGGACCTGATGTCGTCGTCATCTGCTCGGCGCCGACCACCAGCACGATACGCGCCGCATTGGCGTCGATGGCGCGGATGCCTTGCCTGACCGCCGCCGAGCCGGTGGCACAGGCGTTCTCGACGCGCGTCGCCGGCTTGAAGCGAAGCCGGTCGTCGGCCTGCAGGACCAGGCTTGCGGTGAAATCCTGTGCGGAAAAGCCGGCATTGAAGTGGCCGAGCACGATCTCGTCGACCTCGTCCGGACCGATGCCGGCATGATCGAGCGCCTCGCTAGCCACCTTGGTGATGAGGCCCTCCAGCGTCTCGCCTTCGAGCTTGCCGAAGCGCGAATGCGCCCAGCCGACGATGCATGCTGTCATGATTATCTCCATCCCTGCGGGCCGGGCTACGCGATGTCGCGGCGCGCTATCAACATTGTTCAAGAATGAACCGTCCCAGCGACTTCGTAAAGGGGCCAGAACCACACAACGACTTGATCTTGATATCTGGTCACGGCAGCTGACATTTGCCACACAATCGCGTCGGATTTTTGTTGATTGATCCGTCAATAAAAAATAATCTTGCCGCAACGGACCGGAGCAAAGATGCCGAAAATCGGAATGGAGCCGCTGCGCCGCAGGGCGCTGATCGACGCGACGATCTCGGCGATCGGCGAGCGCGGTTCGCTTGATGTGACGATGTCGGAAATCGCCGGGCGCGCCGGGGTGTCCTCGGCGCTCGCCCATCACTATTTCGGCGCCAAGGACGAACTTTTGCTGGCGACGATGCGGCACATCCTGGCCGAGTTGACCGCCGACATGCGGCGCGCGCTTCGATCGGCCAGCACGCCACGCCAGCGCGTTTCGGCGGTGGTCGCGGTCAATTTCTCCGACGCCCAGTTCCAGCCGGAAACGATAGCCGCCTGGCTCGCCTTCTATGTCGAGGCGCAAAAATCGCCAGCGCTGCGCCGGCTGCTCAAGGTCTATGCGCGACGCCTGCATTCCAATCTGTTGAGCGGGCTGACCGGCATCCTGCCGAGAAGCGAAGCCGACCGTGTCGCCGAGGCGACAGCGGCGCTGATCGACGGGCTCTACATCAGGCGCGCGCTGAAGGACGGCGTGCCCAATGCCGCGACCGCGATCGCGCTGATCGAGGACTATCTCGAAACGAAACTCGGCCAGCGGAGCGCGCAGTGACGTCGAAGCGACCCAATTTTCTGATCGTCATGGTCGATCAACTCAACGGCACATTGTTCCCGGATGGGCCGGCGGACTTCCTGCATGCGCCGCATCTGAAGGCGCTGGCGGCTCGTTCGGCGCGCTTCAAGAACAATTACACCGCCTCGCCGCTCTGCGCGCCGGGCCGTGCGGCGTTCATGAGCGGCCAGTTGCCGTCGCGCACCGAGGTCTATGACAATGCCGCCGAATTCGCCTCGTCGATCCCGACCTATGCGCATCATCTGCGTACCGCCGGCTACCACACCTGCCTGTCCGGGAAGATGCATTTCGTCGGGCCGGATCAGTTGCATGGCTTCGAGGAGCGGCTGACCACTGACATTTATCCGGCCGATTTCGGTTGGACGCCGGATTATCGCAAGCCCGGCGAGCGGATCGACTGGTGGTATCACAATCTCGGTTCGGTGGCCGGCGCCGGTGTCGCCGAGATCACCAACCAGATGGAATATGACGACGAAGTCGCTTTTCACGCGGTGCAGAAGCTTTATGATTTCGCCCGCGTCTCGGACGATGCCGCGCGCCGGCCGTGGTGCCTGACCGTCTCCTTCACCCATCCGCACGACCCCTATGTCGCGCGCCGGCGCTACTGGGATCTCTACGAGGATTGCCCGGCGCTCGAGCCGGAAGTCGGCTTCATCCCCTATGACGAACAGGATCCGCATTCGCAGCGGCTTTACCGCGCCAGCGACTATGACAGTTTCGACATCACCGGCGAGCAGATCCGCCGCGCGCGGCGCGGCTATTTCGCCAGCATCTCCTATCTCGACGACAAGGTCGGCGAACTGCTGTCGGTGCTCGAGCGCACGAGAATGCTCGACGACACGATCATCCTGTTCTGCTCCGATCACGGCGACATGCTCGGCGAGCGCGGCCTGTGGTTCAAGATGTGCTTCTTCGAGGGCTCGGCGCGGGTGCCGCTGATGATCGCCGGAAAAGACATTTCGGCCATCCTGATCGACGCGCCGGTTTCCAATCTCGACGTCGTGCCGACGCTTTGCGACCTCGCCGGCATCGACATGAGCGCGATTGCGCCATGGACCGACGGCCAGTCGCTGCTGCCGCTGCTCGACGGCAAGACGCGCGCTGAACCTGTGCTGATGGAATATGCGGCCGAAGGCTCCAACGCGCCGATGGTGGCGATCCGCGAGGGCCGCTACAAATTCATCCATTGCGAGATCGATCCGCCGCAACTGTTTGATCTTGAATCGGATCCGCGGGAATTGACCAACCTCGCCGCCGACCCGGCGCACGCGGCTTTGGTGGCTTCTTTCACCGGCAAGGTCCGGGCGCGCTGGGACATGGCTGCCTTCGATGCCGCCGTGCGCGCCAGCCAGGCGCGCCGCTGGGTGGTCTATCCGGCGCTGCGCAACGGCACGCATTACCCCTGGGAATTCCAGCCGCTGCAGAAGGCCTCGGATCGTTACATGCGCAACCACATGAACCTCGACCTGCTCGAAGAGCAGAAGCGCTTTCCACGAGGCGAATGATGACAGACGGTCTTGAGGCGGATTTCGTCATCATCGGCGCCGGCTCGGCCGGCTCGGCCATGGCCTACCGGCTGTCGGAGGATGGCAAATATTCGGTGATCGTCATCGAATTTGGCGGCAGCGACATCGGGCCGCTGATCCAGATGCCGTCGGCGCTGTCGATCCCGCTCAATATGAGCCTCTACGACTGGGGTTTTGCCAGCGAGCCGGAGCCGCATCTCGGCGGCCGTGTGCTGGCGACGCCGCGCGGCAAGGTCATCGGCGGCTCGTCCTCGATCAACGGCATGGTCTATGTACGCGGTCACGCCCGCGATTTCGACCATTGGGCAGAACAGGGCGCGGCTGGCTGGGGGTTTGCCGACGTGCTCCCCTACTTCAAGCGCATGGAGGACGCCAACGGCGGCGAGAATGGCTGGCGCGGCCACGGCGGCCCGCTGACCGTGCAGCGCGGCTCAAGGACGAATCCACTCTACGGCGCCTTCGTCGAGGCAGGCCGTCAGGCCGGCTTCGAGCTGACCGACGACTACAACGGCGCGAAGCAGGAAGGCTTTGGTCCGATGGAGCAGACCATTCGCGGCGGCCGCCGCTGGTCGGCGGCGAGTGCCTATCTCAGGCCGGCGCTGAGGCGGAAAAATGTAAGCCTCGTCAAGGGCTTCGCCCGACGGGTGGTCATCGAGAATCAACGCGCCACCGGTGTTGAGATCGAAGTGCGCAGACGGATTCAGGTGATCAAGGCGCGACGTGAAGTGATCGTTGCCGCCTCTTCGATCAATTCGCCCAAGATCCTGATGCTGTCCGGCATCGGCCCGGCCCAACATCTGAGGGAATACGGCATTCCGGTGATCGCCGACCGGCCCGGCGTCGGCCGCAACCTGCAGGACCATATGGAACTCTACATCCAGCAGGAATCGACGCAGCCGATCACGCTGAATTCGGTGCTGAACCCGTTCTCCAAGGCGCTGATCGGCGCGCAATGGCTGTTCTTCAAATCGGGCCTCGGCGCAACCAACCATTTCGAGGCGGCCGCCTTCGTGCGCTCGCGCGCCGGCGTCGACTATCCCGACATCCAGTATCACTTCATCCCGGCGGCGGTCCGCTATGACGGCAAGGCGGCGGCGAAAGCGCACGGTTTCCAGGCGCATGTCGGGCCGATGCGATCGAAGTCGCGCGGTTCCGTCACGCTGCGCTCGCCCGATCCCGGATCGAAGCCGGTGATCCGCTTCAACTACATGTCGCATCCGGACGACTGGATCGAGTTCCGCCACTGCATCCGGCTGACGCGCGAGATCTTCGGCCAGTCGGCATTCGACCCTTATCGCGGCAAGGAGATCTCGCCGGGCTCGCACGTGCAGTCGGACGACGATCTCGATGCCTTCATCCGCGATCACGCCGAAAGCGCCTACCACCCCTGCGGCACTTGCAAGATGGGCCGCAAGGATGATCGGATGAGCGTCGTCGATCCGCAATGCCGTGTCATCGGCGTCGAAGGGCTGCGGATCGCCGATTCTTCGATCTTCCCGCGCGTCACCAACGGCAATCTGAACGCGCCGTCGATCATGACCGGCGAAAAGGCCGCCGACCACATTCTCGGCCGCACGCCGCTGGCGCCGTCCAACCAGGAACCATGGATCAATCCGCGCTGGCAGGTGTCGGATCGATAGAGCGACGTGCGTCCATTCGGACGCACAAGCGCTCTATCGCTTTTTTAGTCCTCGCATCGTGCTTTCCGAAAATCGATTCCGATTTTCGAGCCGATGCGATAAGCCATGATCCGGCGGTGCCCGCCCGCCGGTCCCATCGAAAGACAGTTTGGAGAAGGTCCCATGCGCGCCCAGCCAAAGGCATCGCACTATGTCAACGGACGCTACATCGACGATGAGCAAGGTGCGCCGCTGCCGGTCATCTATCCGGCAACCGGCGAGACCATCGCGATGCTGCGTTCGGCGACGCCGAACGTGCTTGAACTGGCGATCGAAGCAGCGCGTGCAGCACAACCGGCCTGGGCGCGGCTGAAGCCGGTCGAGCGCGGGCGCATCCTGCGCCGCGCCGCCGACATATTGCGCGTGCGCAACGCCGACCTGGCGCGCATCGAGACGCTGGATACCGGCAAGGCGATCCAGGAGACGCTGGTGGCGGACGCGCCATCGGCAGCCGACTGCCTCGAATATTTCGGCGGCGCGGTCGCTGCCTATAATGGCGAGTCCGTCGATCTCGGCGGCGCCTTTGCCTATACAAGGCGCGAGGCGCTGGGCGTCTGCGTCGGCATCGGCGCCTGGAACTACCCGATCCAGATCGCCGGCTGGAAATCGGCGCCGGCACTCGCCATGGGCAACGCCATGGTGTTCAAGCCGTCGGAGAACACGCCGCTGTCGGCGCTGGCGCTCGCCGAAATCTACACCGAGGCCGGCCTGCCCGACGGGCTGTTCAACGTCGTGCAGGGCTATGGCGATGTCGGCGCCGGCCTCGTCGGGCACGATGTCGTCGCCAAGGTCTCGGTGACCGGCTCGGTGCCGACCGGCCGCAAGGTGCTGTCGCTCGCCGGCTCGAAGATGAAGCACGCCACCATGGAGCTTGGCGGCAAGTCGCCGCTGATCGTCTTCGACGATGCCGACCTCGAAAACGCCATCGGCGGCGCGATGCTCGGCAATTTCTATTCGACCGGCCAGATCTGCTCCAACGGCACGCGGGTCTTCGTGCAGAAGGGCATCCACGACCGTTTCGTCGAGCGGCTGGTCGAACGGACCAAGAAAATCCGTATCGGCGATCCGCTTGACCAGGAAACGCAGATGGGGCCGCTGGTCTCCAAGGCGCAGCACGAGAAGGTCATCGGCTATATCGAGGCCGGCAAGCAGGATGGTGCCATGCTAGCCTGCGGCGGCAATGTACCTTCGCTGCAAGGTTTCCAGGGTGGCTTCTTCGTCGAGCCGACGGTCTTCACCGGCGTCACCGACACCATGCGCATCGCGCGCGAGGAGATTTTCGGGCCTGTCATGAGCGTGCTGAAATTCGACGGTGAGGATGAGGTGATCGACCGCGCCAACGATACCGAATTTGGCCTTGCCGCCGGCGTGTTCACGCGCGATCTGCCGCGCGCCCACCGCGTCATCGCCGAGTTGCAGGCCGGCACCTGCTGGATCAACGCCTACAACCTGACGCCCGTCGAAATTCCCTTCGGCGGCTTCAAGCAGTCGGGAATCGGGCGAGAAAACTCGCTTGCCGCGTTGGCACTCTATTCGCAGTTGAAGTCGGTCTATGTCGAGACTGGCGACGTCGCGAGCCCCTATTGAGGCTCACCGGCGCCGCCGACCAGAGACCTTAGCCAGAGAACTTAGAACGTCTGGTTGTAGGCGCCGACTTCGGGGCTGCGGCGCAGCACCGCATCGACGGCTTCGAACATTTGCCGGCGCCGCTCCGACGACACCGGGCTCTCCACCACGACGACAAGCTCCGGCTTGTTCGACGACGCCCGCACCAGGCCCCAGGTGCCGTCCTCGGCAACGACGCGAACGCCATTGACGGTGATCAGTTCGGCGATCTTCTGCCCGGCGAAGATGGCGCCGTCATGCTTCATGGCCTGAAAGTCGGAAACGACCCGCTCGACCACGCCATATTTCAGCTCGTCGGCGCAGTGCGGCGACATGGTCGGCGTGCCGAAGGTCAGCGGCAGGTCGCGATAGAGATCGGCCATGCTGTTTTTGGGGCTGCGATCCAGCATCTCGCAGATGGCGATGGCTGTGATCAGACCATCGTCATAGCCGCGCCCGATCGGCGGGTTGAAGAAGAAATGGCCGGATTTCTCGAAACCGGCGATGGCGCCAAGCTCGGCGACGCGCCGTTTTATGTAGGAGTGGCCGGTCTTCCAGTAATCGGTGACGGCGCCATCGGCGCGCAGCGCGGCGTCGGTATTGAACAATCCGGTCGACTTGACGTCGACGACGAAGGTCGAGCCTGGATGCAGGCGCGCAATGTCGCGCGCGAGCATGACGCCGACCTTGTCGGCGAAGATTTCGTTGCCCTCATTGTCGACCACGCCGCAGCGGTCGCCATCGCCGTCGAAGCCAAGCCCGACGTCTGCTCCTGTCTCCAGCACCTTGTCGCGGATCGCGTGCAGCATCTTCATGTCTTCGGGATTGGGGTTGTAATTCGGAAACCTATGATCGAGCTCGACATCGAGCGGGATCACCTCGCAGCCGATCCGTTCCAGCGCTTCAGGTGCAAAAGCGCCGGCAGTGCCGTTGCCGCAGGCGGCGACCACCTTGAGCTTTCTCGCTATGCGCTTGTCGCGGGTCAGGTCGTCGAGATAGATCTTGCGGAAATCCGCAACGAAGTCATAGGAGCCGCCGCCGACCAGGTCGAAGTCGCCGGCAAGCACGATCGTCTTCAATGCGCTCATTTCCTCCGGACCGAAGGTCAAGGGCCGCGCCGCCCCCATCTTGACGCCGCTCCAGCCGTTCTCGTTGTGCGAGGCGGTGACCATGGCGACAGACGGCGTGTCGAGCGCAAACTGGGCGAAATAAGCCATCGGCGATAGCGCCAGCCCGATATCCCTAACCCGCGCGCCGGCGGCCATCAGCCCGGAAACCAGCGCCAGCTTGATCGCCAGCGAATAGGAGCGGAAATCATGCCCGGTCACGATGTCCGGCCCGGCGCCCAAACGCCGGATCAGCGTGCCGAGCCCCATGCCGAGCGCCTGCACACCGATCAGGTTGAGCTCCGGTGGCTCTGCAGAGCCCGGATGGCCGAACCACCAGCGCGCATCATACTCACGAAAGCCGGACGCCTTGATCAGCGCCGAGGTTTCAAACTCGAAAGTGTTGGGAAGGGCTTCGCTAACAATCTTCAGGGACAAGACAGCAACTCCAAGCGGCTGGATTCAGAGTGGTTTCAACGCAGGTGGCCATGCCTATAACACGAGCCCTTAAGCGGTGTTTATCCCGCAGGGAACTGAAACCTGTATGACGTTAAGGCGAAACGGCAAGAAATGCGACAGAAGCGCTGCCATTGGCGCTTGCAGGAACGAAGTACGGCGGCTATAAGCCCGCGGTCTGGTCACGGAGTGTAGCGCAGCCTGGTAGCGCACATCGTTCGGGACGATGGGGTCGCAGGTTCAAATCCTGCCACTCCGACCAGAAAAAACAATGGGTTAGGCAACCCGAATACTGCCTGCCCCGCAGATATCCCCACTGAAAAGATGGAAAAGTATCTAGGCCGCTCGATGGAGCTGGCAGACGCATAACTATTTAACTGCGACACGCTATTGCTGCCATTTCACCCGCCAACCCAGGTCGGCTGTTCCGGCACCTACCCACTCGCGATTTTGCAGAATCTGAGCCGCGCCATCTAAACTATGTCTGCTTCGCGCACCATTGGCGCTGCGCCCGGGATTTAGGCGGATCGGACACCGCCGGCACCGGCGAGTCGTCCAACGATCTTGCTCAGCGTTCGCAGCGTCCAGGCCAGCGGCGCCAGAACCATCCTCAGCAGAGAAGCCAGGACAAGACAGAGTATGAAGTAGGCCGCAAAGGCGCCGAGCCAGGCCGGGAGACCTGCTTGTTCGGCTATCCAACCGGCGGCGTTTGTCAGAAGGTGAGGTCGCGTGATCGCCACATAGGGAAGTGCGACGACGGCGGCGACACCGGCTGCGGTACCGACGGTGGAAAGCGATTGGAACGCACCTTTGCCTGCTGCCCTCAGATGTGCGATCCGCACAGTTCCGCGACCAGCTGCGGCCACCGGTGCCCTCGCAACCCGCAATGCCTTGGCTGCGGCGCCCATGCCCCCGACGACGATTGCCGCATCGAAGGCCGCCCAACCCATCTCGTCCCAGGTCGGAAGCCGCTCGCCGCGGGTGATCACCCCTTCCAGGTCGGAAACGCCGCCCAGGACTATGTTCTTCGCACCAAGCAGCGTGCGGGTGAACTGTCTGCGGACTGCTGTTCCGTCAACGATCTCGAACTCCGACAGCATCTCATGCCCGCGATCCTTGAGCTCGCGAATGGCAATAAGCCCATATTGCTCCGGCGAAATCTCGGCGAGGCCGAATCCCACCTGCCGGTCGTCCCACAGGCTCGAGAGGCCCTGACCGATGGTTTCCTGCAACAAGTACTGCGACGATCCATTCTTCACGAAGTAAGCAATCACCGGCACGACCGGATGGCCGAGACGGTCGAAAACCTCCACGAAATCCGCATCCTCGCCATAGACGAGGAACACTCTGGCTGCATCGTCGCCATATTTCGCCGCTGCCTCATGCCAGCCGAGCCCGCCTGCCGCGCAGGCTGCAAGAACCCATGGCCGAGCCTGCTCCACAGCTTTGCTGCTGAGCGGGCAACGGGTGTCGTCCCGGCGAACTTCCTCCGCCAGCGCGGCTCGCATGACCTCATCCTCGAAGTGATGGGGCTCCCGCCATTCCCATCTGAGCGTCAGGACGATCGCCACAACGAGTGAGGCCGCTAGCAGATATCTCATTCTCAAGGGGGCATCCTCCCGCAGTCATGTCATGCCAAGACGTGCCGAAGCTATCAGCCAATCCCGATGAAGCGATCGTTAGTTCTGGGATGTGGTGGAAATTTGCTGAAGGGTGGCCGACAGCGGACGTTCCGTTTTCCACCAAACTTCGGCGTTAATGGTCATTTTGGGGCCGAAGAACGAACCCGCTGCGCGGGAGGGCGCCTGCGGTTGAGGTAGAGATCAGGAACCGGTCGTCGCGCCTGCATTGAGCG
>NZ_JBVVQO010000025.1:0-5834 GCF_055811215.1 Mesorhizobium sp. WSM4819 | reverse complement strand
CCCCTCCCCCTCTCCTCTTCTTTTTTTTATAACTTATTTATTTTTTTTATTATTTTCCACCCCCCCCCCCCCCCCCCCCCCCCCCCCCCCCCCCCCCCCCCCCCCCGGCGGTGACTTAACGGCGGTCGATCGCCTTTCTCGTCTCATCTCCCGTGCGATCCGCAGCCATATCGGCCTCGATCTCAGCGTTCTCGTGGCGCGTCTGAAGGACATGCCACCCGATCCAGAAGACGAGGCCGATGATGACCATCACGACTTCGGAACCCTGAAACGGGTAGATCGCGCCGACGTCCTTGAGGTCGACGGCCCAGCTTTCCATTCCATTGGTAGACATTGCGGTTCTCCTTGCCCGTTGACTATTTGATCATGGCTTTTTCGGCGGCTCCCACTTCGCGGACCGACGCCTCAAACGCATGGTTGAGGGCAAAGTCGACGCCCTCGAGTTCCACCTTCGCCGGTACGCGCAGGAGGTTCATGCTGTTGAGGATCTTGCAGACGACAAAGGTGGGGACGAAGCCGAGCACGAACATCAGCACCGCACCTGCGAAATTGCCGAGCGGGTTGATGTGCGCGAAGCCCTCATAGGGCGAGGACGGCTGTCCCCACAGCATGAAGCCCGCCACCACCACCCCGAGAAAGCCGCCATAACCGTGCACTGCAACGGCGCCGACCGCATCATCGATCTTGAAGCGGCGCTCGACGAAATAGTGCAGCTTGTAGCAGATGCTCGGGACGATCGCGCCGATCAGCATCGCCTGGATCGGGTGATAGAGGTCGTTGCCGGCAGACGCCGAGATGATGCCGCAAAGCCCCATAGAGAACGTCCAGAAGGGATCGCCTTTGGAGACGATGTAGCCGGCCAGCATACCGCCCGACAGCGACATCAGGAAGTTGAAGGTGATCGCCGAGAGCGTGGTCGGCGCGAGATAGATGTTGGTCGCCGTCCAGGTCTCGCCGGTGATCTGGCCGGCAATCGTGGCCGGGCTGATCAGCGGAATGTTGCACGCGGCGTAGAAGCCCCAGAAGCCGGTGAAGATCAGGAACAGCCCGATCGTGACCAACCAGACATTGTGGGGCGGGATGTCGCGCGCCGTGCCGTCGGGCCTGAACTTGCCGATGCGCGGACCAAGCACGATAAGAAAGGCGAGCGCCGCTCCGCCCGCGATTGCGTGCACCACCCCCGATGCATAGGCATCATGATAGCCCCAGAGCTTCACCATCCAGCCTTGCGGATGCCAGCCCCAGGACGCGTCGAGAATCCACAGGACCGAACCGACCAGCACCGCGACGATCCAGAACGCCCCCGAGCGAGCGCGTTCTATGATCGAACCCGAGACGATCGACGCCGTCGTGATGGAAAACAGCAGGAAGGCGCCCCAGAACACGCCGTTGAGGCGATGCCACAACGCGGCGTCGGTAGGCGTGACCCCCGTCTCGCCCGGATTGACGCCGGAGAGGTGGGTGCCCATCAGCGGATTCCATGCTTCGGCGAATGGTGCGGTGACAAGTCCGCCGGCGATGCCCGGCCCATTGGGGAAGCCGAAATAGATCCACCAGCCGAAAAAATAGAACGTGATCGTGACGAGCGGGATCGCCATCGCGTTCTTCATAAGCGTTTTCAGATGATTGCGCCGGCGCGACACGCCGACCTCGTACATGCAGAACCCGACATGGATCAGGAACATCATGACGATGGTCACCCAGTAATAGAATTCCGTGAAAATGGTCGTTAGAGCGTTGAGATTCCCATCCATTTCATGTCCCCTCCGTTCAGGTGCGTTCCTTGCCTCTGAGTAAAACTTTTTGCATCTTAGTATTGCGCGCTTTTGGAGTTTTGAGTCAATATGGCGCGGACCGTCGCATGGCAGTGCCCTGAAGCGGCGAAACGTCGGCCATCGTGTTGAGGAGAGCAAGTCCATGACCGCATCCTGGAGATTTTCGACCTTGGCGGATCGCCATCGTGCGCTCGGTTCGAAGCTCGAAGACTGGAGCGGGATGGGCACCGCCTGGACCTACGACAAGGACGCCGACGAGGAATACATCGCCATCCGAACCAAGGCCGGGCTGATGGACGTGTCGGGCCTGAAGAAGGTCCACATCACCGGGCCGCATGCTTCGCATCTGATCGACCTGGCGACGACGCGCGACGTGGAAAAGATCTATCCCGGCAAATCGGCCTATGCCTGCATGCTGAACGAGGCCGGCAAGTTCACCGACGACTGCATCCTCTACCGCACCGGCCCGAATGCCTGGATGGTCGTCCATGGTTCCGGCACCGGCCATGAGGAGCTGCAGCGGGCGGCCGTGGGCCGCGATGTCTCGCTGCGTTTCGATGACAATCTGCACGACCTCTCGCTGCAGGGACCGACATCAGTCGATTATCTGTCAAAGCATGTGCCGGGCATTCGCGACCTCAACTATTTCCACCACATGCAGACCCGGCTGTTCGGTTTTCCGGTGATGATCTCACGCACCGGCTACACCGGCGAACGCGGCTACGAGATCTTCTGCCGTGGCCAGGATGCCGGCACGATCTGGGACACCATCCTCGACGAGGGCAAGAGCGCCGGCATCATCTCGTGCCGGTTCACCACGCTCGATATGCTGCGCGTCGAGAGCTACCTCCTGTTCTACCCCTACGACAATTCGCAGAAATATCCGTTCGAGAACGAAGGCCCCGGCGACACGCTGTGGGAACTCGGCCTCGATTTTACCGTCAGCCCCGGCAAGACAGGGTTTCGCGGGGCCGAGGAGCACTACCGCCTCAAGGGCAAGGAACGCTTCAAGATCTTCGGCGTGCTGCTCGAAGGCAAGGAGCCGGCCGACGAGGGCGCACCGGTCTATCGTGACGGCAAAAGGGTCGGCGTGGTGACCTGCGCCATGTATTCGCCGCTGGTCAAGAAATCGATGGGCATTGCCCGGCTCGATGTCGACTGCGCCGTCCAGGGCACCAGGCTCGAGATCCGCAACAAGAGCGGCGCCATCAGCGCGACGGCTGAGCCGCTTCCCTTCGATGATCCGAAGAAGACCAAGCGCACGGCGAAAGGCTGAGGCATACTGGGAGAATGGCAGAGAAAAGCATCATCAGCCGGCCGGTCTACGGAACCCTGTCTCCGCAGCCCGGCAAGCACCATCTTTTCGTGGCCGATGCACGAGGCGCGCTGGCGATAACAGAGCTGGCCGCCAAGGCGCCCGACGGTTTTTTTGCTGATGCTCATATCATTTTCATCCCCGGCAACGAGGGCCAGCATGTCGCTGCGCTCGAAGCGCTGAATCCGGCTCAGCTCTACCAGGGACCTTCCTTCGCCAGCGCCCTGCCGCGGCTGAAGCAGACGCTGGCCAACGCGCATATGGGCCTGCGCCTCTATCTCACCGGCACCGAGGGGCTGATTGGCCAGGCGATGCAGGCGGCGCTCGAAGCCGGCATCGACCACACCGCGATCCAGACCGAGCACCGCGGCTCGCTGGCGCGCCGCATCCAATGCGTCCATTGCAAGGGGATAACCGAAAACGTGACGACGCAGCCGGCAACGTGTTCGCATTGTGGCCTGCTTCTTCTGGTACGCGATCACTATTCCAGGCGCCTCGCGGCATTCCAGGGCGTCTGCATCAATGCGGAAGACCGCAGCGAAATTCCTCCGACGGAGGAGATCTTTCGATGAGCACCGGCACCACCAAGCTTGACGTCGTGGTGAGCGATGTCGTCCCGGTCAACGAATTGGTCACGCGCTTCCATTTCCGCAGGCGCGACGGGCAGCTTTTGCCGACATTTTCCGGCGGCGCCCATGTTGTGGTGGAGATGCGCGACGGCGAGCGGACGAGGCTCAACCCCTATTCGCTGATGGGCTCGCCGCTCGACACGCGCGAGTACACCATCTCGGTGCGCCGCGACGACGTCGGCCGCGGCGGCTCGCTGTTCATGCACAGGCATGTCAGGCCCGGCATGGAGATGGTGATCAGCTACCCGGTCAATCTTTTTTCGCTCGATCTGCGCGCCAGGAAGCATCTGATGCTGGCAGGAGGCATCGGCATCACGCCGTTCATGGCGCAGACCGCGCAGCTGGCAGCGGAAGGCGGCAATTTCGAGCTGCATTACACCTGCCGCACCGCCTCACTCGGCACCTACGCCGATGTGCTCAGAGAGCGTTACGACCGCCGCGTCAGGCTCTATCACGACGATCGCGACGAGCGCATCGAGCTCGACCGGCTGCTGTCGTCGCAGCCGCTCGGCACGCATCTCTACGTCTGCGGCCCGTCGGGCATGATCGGCTGGGTGCGCGATCGCGCCGCTGCGCTCGGCTGGCCGGCGGAAACCGTGCATTTTGAGCATTTTGCCGCGCCGCAGCCCGGCGCCCCGTTCGAGGTGACGCTGGCGGTCAGCGGCAAGACCATCCGCGTCGGCGAGCAGCAGAGCCTGCTCGAGGCGATCGAGGGGGCCGGCGTCGATCCTCCCTATCTCTGCCGCGGCGGCGTCTGCGGCCAGTGCGAAACCAATGTCATCGCGCATGACGGCGAATTCATACACAACGACCACTGGCTGAGCGAAGAAGAGCACCGATCCTGCAAAAAGATCATGCCCTGCGTCTCGCGCTTCGAGGGCAAGTCGCTGGTTCTGGAAAGATAGGAGGCGAGCCTGGGCATCACCTTTCGTAACGAGACGTTCCGTAACGACTTCACCTTCAGGAACAGCCCGGAGCACATCAGGCGGTTTCCGTTCCCGTTCCACGAAGACAGCTACATGTATGCGGTCAACATCGAGCCGCACGTCGTCGGGCCGAAGGGCAGCGTGCTCGAAAACCTGATCGACGTCGACGAGCACTATGTCGCCGAGATGCAGGACCGCGCTTTGGTGCTGGCGGAGGATCCGCTGCGCTGCCAGTCGTTGCCGCACATGACGCTGGCCGGCTGGGACCTGCTCGAACTTCTGATGGAACAGCAGGCGCTGGGCTATCCCGAGCATTTCACGCTGACGCGTGACGGCGACAAATGGCGCTGGATCAACCGGCCGCTCGGCATCGACGACAGCTTCACCTTCGGCGATGTCTCGACGCTGCCTTACGGGCCGATGGAATACATCACGCGGCAGAGCCAGGGCGATTTCTGCATCCTCGACCAGCGCGACGGCAATCTGTGGATGGATGCCGGCATGGTCACCACCCAAGCAGACTGGTCGCTCGATTTCGACATCGGCATGAACTTCTTCGAATGGCACGCGCCGGTGCCGCTGGCGCATGAGAAGGGCGTATTCGTCCGGGCGCTAAAATTCCTCACCAACATCCAGCAGGGCAAGCCGGCGCGGCGGCTGAACTGGACGATGACCATCAATCCGCGCCTCGACACCAGTCCGGAAAATTATCATAAATGGGGTCCGGACCGGACGACGGTGACGCCCGAAAACGTCGGCGACAAGGTCCACCTGCGCGTTGAGCTGCAAAGCTTCTGGCGGCTGCCGCGCTCGAACGGCATCGTCTTCCCGATCCGCTGCTACCTGATCAAGATGGACGAGCTGGTGACGCAGCCGATATGGGCGCGGCGCCTGCATCGCGTCATTCGCGACCTGCCCGAAGAACTCGCCAATTACAAAGGCTTGTCGCGCTATCGCGCGACGCTGGTCGAGTGGCTGTCGAAGCTCGACGACGGCAGCCCGACGTCAGCCGGCTTCGGGCCTGATTGAGTTTTTGCCCGGGTTCCCCGTTGCGCTGCCTCTCAAGACATGGGTTCCTCGCCCCCGCGAAGCGGGGGAGAGGTGGCCGCGAATCGAGTTGTGTGCGTCAAGTTCTGCAAAAATGGCGTGGCATTCAGCGGTGACGTTGGCGTGTCCGCCGCGCAGCCCC
>NZ_JBVVQO010000024.1:0-92781 GCF_055811215.1 Mesorhizobium sp. WSM4819 | reverse complement strand
GCTCAATGCAGGCGCGACGACCGGTTCCTGATCTCTACCTCAACCGCAGGCGCCCTCCCGCGCAGCGGGTTCGTTCCTCGGCCCCACACAGGTCGTTCCATAACAGCGGCTTAAAGGACCGCTCCTGGCCCACACGCGCCGTCGGAGAGCTGGTGAGTTAGGTCTCCTTCCCTGAGCGGGCTAACGGCCCCGGAACCAAGCGTCAGATTTTGACCATGAGCGCTCAGGCAAACTGCCCAATCCGTCGGCGATGCGATGATTTTTGCGTCACTAATGCGAGTGCTCGAAGCCGCACTGTCCGCAAATGCCGGCCTTTTTGGCCTGTTCGGCGTTGGCATGCTCCTTGCTTCGTTGGTGGTGTGCAGAGCGTCTAGGGTTCCGGCCGCAAAAAAACGGTGCTGGTCCAAGAGATGCGACCGCCAGGGATGCACTGAGGCATCCGGCGGAACACGGCGGGCCAAAATCCCGGGAGAACCCTGCACGGGTTTGCTGGCGCGAACCTCTCCCGGATGCGCGCTCGCAAATCCCAACATCAAGTCCGGTCGCAATCCGGATCGCGAACAGGGGTACGCAATGCTTCGCAAGCTGGCCGCAATCATCCTAGCCGCATCACTTCCCATCGTTTCCGCCGCCGGCGCGGCGCCCAAGAAAGACTTCAAGATATGCTGGTCGATCTATGTCGGCTGGATGCCGTGGGGCTATCTCTCCGATAGCGGCATCATGAAGAAATGGGCCGACAAAAACGGCATCAATGTCGAGATCACCCGCATCAACGACTATGTCGAAAGCATCAACCAGTACACCGCCGGCGGTTTCGACGGCTGTTCGATGACCAACATGGACGCGCTGTCGATCCCCGCAGGCGGCGGCGTCGACACCACCGCCTTGATCATCGGCGACTTCTCCAACGGCAATGATGCGGTGATCCTCAAGGACAAGGCAGCGCTCGCCGACATTGCCGGCCAGAAGGTCAATCTCGTCGAGCTCTCCGTCTCGCATTACCTGCTGGCGCGGGCGCTGGACACGGTCAAGCTCGCCGAGAAGGACATCACCGTCGTCAACACATCCGACGCCGACATGGTCGCCGCCTACGGCACCAGCGACGTCACCTCGGTCGTTACCTGGAACCCGCTGGTTTCCGAGATAGTCGCCATGCCGGGTGCGCACAAGGTGTTCGATTCCGCGCAGATTCCCGGTGAGATCATCGACATGATGGTCGTCAACACCGAGACGCTGAAGGACAATCCGGCATTGGGCAAGGCGCTTGTCGGCGCGTGGTACGAGGTGATGGAGCTGATGACCTCCGACACGCCGGAAGGCAAGGCAGCCAAGGAGGAGATGGCCAAGGCGTCCGGCACCGACCTCGCCGGCTTCGACGCGCAGCTTGCCTCGACGGCAATGTTCTTCGAGCCCGCCAAGGCGGTCGAGTTCACCAACGGCAGCGAATTGCCGAAGACAATGGATCTTGTCCGCAACTTCCTGTTCAGCCACGGCATTCTCGGCACCAATGCGACCAGTGTCGACGTCGTCGGCATGAGCTTTGCCGATGGATCGACGCTGGGCGACGCCAAGAACGTCAAGCTGCGTTTCGATCCAGCGTTCATGGCCGAGGCGGCAACCGCAACGCCTTGACCCGACATGCTGGCCAGGGGAATGAGTGCCAGGGATGAAGCCTCCGCGACGGGCGGGGAGGGCATTAAGCGTCCTTCCCGGCCAAAGCCGAGGGTGCGCCTTCGCATGATCAATGCGAAGGTTTCGCGCGGCGGCGCCTTGTTCCTCGGCGGCTTGCCGTTCCTGTTCGTGGCAATCGCCTATCTCTTCGCTTCGGCGCAACGACTGACGGTCAATCCCAGCGACAAGCTGCTGCCTTCGCCGGTACAGATGTGGTCGGCCTTTCTTGACCTTGCCACGGTGCCGGACAAGCGCTCGGGCGACCTCATCCTTTGGGTCGACACCTATGCCAGTCTCCTCAGGCTGTTCGCGGGCGTGGGCGTTGCCACGGTCGCCGCGCTTTCGCTCGGCATTGCCATCGGCTTCATCCCGCGGGTGCGGGCGTTCCTGCTGCCCTTCGTCACCGTCGTTTGCGTCATCCCTCCGCTGGCGCTGCTGCCGATCCTGTTCATCGCGCTCGGCCTCGGCGAAACGGCCAAGATCACGCTGATCGCCGTCGGCGTCGCGCCGGTGATGGTGCGCGACATCGCCAACCGGGTGATGGAGTTGCCACCAGAACTGGTGGCCAAGGCGCAAACGCTTGGCGGCAACAGCTGGACCACGGTCTTGCGGCTGGTGCTGCCGCAGATCATGCCGCGCCTCATCACTTGCGTGCGGCTGGCGCTCGGGCCGGCCTGGCTGTTCCTGATCGCCGCCGAAGCCATCGCCTCGACCGAAGGGCTGGGTTACCGCATCTTCCTCGTCCGCCGCTATCTCTCGATGGACGTCATCCTGCCTTATGTCGCCTGGATCACGCTGCTTGCCGTCATCACCGACTGGCTGCTGGTGCGGCTGTCGCGGGCAATCTCCCCTTGGGCGCATCCGGTGGAGGCCAGATGAGCCGCATCGTCGTTCACGGGCTGGAAAAGAACTATGGCGATACCCGCGTGCTCGAGCGGGTCAACGTCACCGCCGAGGCCGGCGAATTCCTGTCGCTGGTCGGCGCCAGCGGCTGCGGAAAATCGACGTTCCTGCGCATCCTGCTCGGCCAGGAGCAGCAGAGCAGCGGCGTCGTCATCGTCGGCGATGGCCCGATCGTGCCCGAGCCGACGCCGCAGCGCGGCATCGTCTTTCAGCGCTATTCGGTGTTTCCGCATCTGACCGCCATGCAGAACCTGCTGCTGGTCGAAGACTTTCGCTCGGGCGGGCCGTTTGGCCGCGTCTTCGGCGCCAGGCGCAGAAACGCCAGGCAACAGGCCGAGGCCATGCTGGCGCGGGTTGGCCTTGCCCATGCGCGCGACCTCTATCCGGCATCGCTCTCCGGCGGCATGCAGCAGCGGCTGGCGATTGCGCAGACCTTGCTTGGCCGGCCGCAGATCCTGCTTCTCGACGAGCCGTTCGGTGCGCTCGATCCCGGCATCCGCGTCGAGATGCACGACCTGCTGACCGAGCTGTGGACCGAGCATGGCATGACGGTGGTGATGGTCACCCACGATATCGGCGAGGCCTTCAAGCTCGGCACCCGCGTGCTGGTTTTCGACAAGGTGCGCCACGATCCGCAGTTCCCGTCGGCTTACGGCGCGACGATCACCTACGATCTGAGGCTCGATCGCAAGACCCGGGCTTCCTCTCATCACTTGGCCAAGGTGGCCGCGATGGTCGGGACGACCCGGCCGGATACAGCAATGGCGACGACGGCGTCGTAACGGAGAGTTTGAATGTCCAGAAGTATCCCCGAACGCAGCCACCGCCGGGCAGGGCTCGTCGCCCGGGCGGCCAGGGAGCGTTTTCACCACCCCGATTTCGACGCCCGCGGCACGCAGGGCTGGAAATCGATCGAGGCCGAGGGCAAGCTGCCGGAAAGCGGCTGGCGCAAAGAGCAGCAATGGGCGCTCGACATGGGCCTGCCAGGGTCGGAGTCGATCGTCGACAAGTCGATCCCGACATTCGCGCGCGGCGAGCTGCCGCATTTCGCCGGCATCAACACCTTTCTCAAGGCGCCCTATGTCGAGAACGTCCGCGATGTCGGCAAATATGATGCTGCCGTCATCGGCATTCCTTTCGACAGCGGCACCACCTACCGGCCGGGAACCCGCTTCGGGCCGCAAGGCATTCGCCGCATCTCGGCGCTCTATACGCCGTACAATTACGAGCTCGGCGTCGATTTGCGCGAGCAGATGACGCTGTGCGACGCCGGCGACGTCTTCACCATTCCCGCCAACCTCGAAAAGAGCTTCGACCAGATCACCAAGGGCGTCAGCCATGTCGCTTCGTCCGGCGCGCTGCCGATCATGCTGGGCGGCGACCACTCGATTGGTTTCCCTTGCGTGCGCGGCATCGCCGACGTGACCTCGAAGCGCATCGGCATCATCCATTTCGACCGCCATATCGACATCCAGGAAAAGGATCTCGACGAGCGCATGCACACCACGCCTTGGTACTGGGCGACCAACCTGCCGAACGTCTCGGCGACCAATCTCGTGCAGCTCGGCATCGGCGGCTGGCAGGTTCCCCGCTACGGCGTCGCCGAGGCGAGGAAGCGCGGCACCAACGTGCTGACCATTGCCGACATTGAGCAGATGGGCCTCGAGAAGGCGGCGGAAATCGCGCTCGAACTCGCATGGAAGGACACCGACGCCGTCTACATCTCTTTCGACGTCGACAGCCTCGATTGCGGTTTCGTACCCGGCACCGGCTGGCCTGAGCCGGGCGGCTTCCTGCCGCGCGAGGCGCTCAAGCTGCTTGGGCTGGTGACGGCGCCTGGAATTTGCGGGCTGGAAGTGGTCGAGGTCTCGCCGCCCTACGACACGTCGGACATCACCGCGCTGTTCGGCGTGCGTGTCGTCGTCGAAGCGCTCGGCTCGATGGTCGCCCACGGCAATCTCGGCAAGCACAAATCGATCATCGACAAACCGGTGAGTTTTTGACCATGCACGACGATCATCACCACAGTCATGGCCATGGCGACGGCCACCATCATCACGGGCCGAACGGTCATCATGACCATCCGCACGCCCCCGGCCACAATGGGCCCGCTGGCAAGCCGCTGCAATGGCAGACGCCGCATCTGCCGGACCCGGCTCACGAGTTGCCGGTTGATCCCGCATCGGTCGACCTCGACCTTGTCGAAACCGCCTTCCTCGAAGGCTTTGCGCGGGCGCCGGACCCATCCAGCTTTCTGCGTCTGGCCGGCATACCCTTTGTCGGCGAGACGACGGACGGCGTGCGGCTTCATCTCTTGCGTGTCGAGACCGAGGATCTGGTCGACGTCGGCGCGGTCATGCCGCTTGTCGGCGGCACCGGCGTCGCCTATCACCCGCTGCCGGCGCGCCTGACATCGCACCGCCGCCGCCTCGCTTTCATCTATCACGACGGCGCTCAGCAAATGCCGCTCGGCTTCGCCGCCGCGCGCGCCCTAGTGGACCGTTCCGCCGCTTCGCAATTCACCGTTCCCGGGCATTGAAACCAAACCCGTCACTCTCATCGAGCAGGTACAACCATGAAAACATTGGCAAGCATGAAAATATCGGCAAGACTTGGCATCCTTTCAGCTCTCGCCGCCGTCACACCGTCGCTGGCGTTTGCCCATAGCGGCGGCGCTCACGTCCACGGCTTTTTCGCCGGCCTCCAACATCCGCTGTTCGGCATGGATCATCTGCTCGCAATGGTTGCAGTCGGCATGATCGGCGCCCGTGCCGGCGGGCGCAGCATTGTCCTTGTGCCGCTGGCCTTTGTCTCGGCCATGGTCGCCGGGGCCTTGCTCGGCATGGCCGGCATCGGCCTGCCTTCGCTTGAAACCGGCATCGCGCTGTCGCTTGTGGTCTTCGGCGCGATGGTCGGCCTCGCCAAGCCGCTGCCGCTGGCCGCCGCGGCGGCACTGACGGCCCTGTCCGGCCTCTTCCACGGCAACGCCCACGGCCTTGAGAGTCCCGAGAGCGCCGGCGGCATCGCCTACGCCGCTGGCTTCATGCTCGCCACGTCGATGCTGCATGCAATCGGCATTCTGTCCGCTGTCAAGCTGGCTCGTTGGCCGACGACGGTCCGCACCGCTGGAATCGCCACCTCGCTGGTTGGAATGGCCATGGCGGCCCAAGCTTTTTGAGACGTAAGGCAGTCGGCTAACAGAACTGGAAAGCAGATGAGCCAGAAATGGTCGATGAGGCTGCGGCGCGTCCGCGATTTGCTGTACCAGATCCTGAAGGTCCGAGCCCAACGGCTTTGAGGGGCGCGGTATTCGCGTCCCTCCGGTCGAAATGAGCGTCAGAACTCGAGCGCCTGCCTGAGCGCCGGACCGCTCCTGACACGCAGATCGAGGTCGGCCTCGATATGGTCGATGTGGTGCAGCATCAGCGCGCTGGCGCGTTCGGAATTGCCATTTTCCAGCGCCTCCAGGATATTCATGTGCTCGCTATGGCCGCAGCTCGAGACGCCCGAGCGGCCGTAGAGCGCAATCACCAGCGATGACCGCGCCACCAGTTCTTCCATGAAGCGCTGGAGGATGGCGTTTCCGGCAACCGAAGCCAGCAGCAGGTGAAAATCGCCCGAAGCCTTGATTTCCGAGCGTCTTGCATTTGGTCCGCGTTCGGCAATGAAGCGGCCCTCTTCATCAAGCTGCGCCTTGAAGGCAGCGACATGGTCCGGCGTCATCCGCCCGGCTGCGGCAATCGCTATGCCGGGCTCGATCAGCCGGCGCGAAGCAAAGACCTGACGCGCTTCCTCCGGCGACGGGTTGGCGACGAAGGCGCCACGATTGCGCTCGGTCCGCACCAGGCCTTCGAAGGAGAGCATCTGCAGCGCCGCGCGCGCCACGGTGCGGCTGACGTCGAATAAAGTGCCGACCTCGCCTTCCGACAGCTTGGTTCCGGGCGCCAGCCGGCGGTCGACGATCGCGTCGCGCAACTGATCGCGGATCGCCTGGGCGCGATCCTCGTTGGCACTGTCGACAGCAGGGAAAGTCTGGTCGGCTATATTCATGATGGTGGTCCCTGCGCCTTTTCTAACCTGAATCGGGTCGCTTGCACGAGAGACAAAGTGAATACGATGCCGAAAAAGATTGCATACGATTTTTGCGGGAATCGGCAGCGATCGCCTATAATTTGTGCATTCGTAGGCATGCCATTTCGAGGGGCGGCCGGAGGCAATTCTGATTTTCCCAAGGAATCAATCGTTTGAGGCCGATCTGGGGCAACTGGCATGCATGATGCTTTGCTTAAGTTGATTTAGAGAGGAAGCCGGATGTCCAAAGCCGCCGAAATCGACATCGTGTCCGTTTCGAAGATCTATGGCGCAACGACTGCCGTCGAAGACATCAGCTTGAAAATCCCCGCGGGAACCTATTGCTGCCTGCTCGGGCCGTCCGGCTGCGGCAAGACCTCGACGCTGCGCATGATTGCCGGGCACGAAAGCATATCGAGCGGCGACGTGCGTCTCGGCAACACGGTGGTCACCGACCTGCCGCCGGCCAGGCGCGGCACCGCCATGATGTTCCAGTCCTACGCGCTGTTTCCGCATCTCGACCTGATCGACAATGTTGCGTTCAGCCTCAAGATGAAGGGCGTCCGCAAGGAGGAGCGCCGCTCCAGGGCGCTCGATATGCTGAAGCTGATGCAGATGGAGGGCTACGCCAGCCGCCGCCCGGCGCAGCTTTCGGGCGGACAGCAGCAACGCGTCGCTCTGGCCCGCGCGCTGATCACCGACCCCGAAGCGCTGCTGCTCGACGAGCCGCTATCGGCACTCGATCCATTCCTGAAGATCCGCATGCGGGCGGAACTGAAGAAGCTGCAGACGTCGCTCGGCATCACTTTCGTCCACGTCACCCACAGCCAGGAGGAGGCGATGGCGCTCGCCGACCTGATCGTGGTCATGAATGACGGCCGTATCGAGCAGGCGGCGCATCCGCGCATCGTCTTCGAGCGGCCGGCCACCGCGTTCGTCGCTCGCTTCATGGGCGATCACAACGTCGTCTCCGGCCGCGTCAGCGGCAGCCGCGTCGGCATGGTTGTCTTCGATGTGCCGGGTGGGGCCTCGCTTGCGGCCAGCGGGCAGGGCAGGGCGATCGGCGAGCCGATCGATATCGCCATTCGCACCGACCATGTGCGGATCGGCGACCCACTGGCCACGGGGCTCGGCTTTACCGGCATCGCTTCCAACGTCGAATACCGCGGCTCGACCGTAAAACTCTCGGTCAATGGCGCCGGCATTGAGGATTTTACCGTCATCGTCGACGACACCAGCTTCTTCGCCAAGCCGGTCGCCGTCGGCGACGCGGTGCCGATCGCCTGGGACGCCGAGGACGCGATTGTTCTTGGCCGTCTCGATTCCTGAACCAGAACCACCAATCAAAACAGGGGAACTGACATGACCAACACCACCGACAACAAGACAGGAATTTCCCGCCGCTCGCTGCTTAAGACCGGTGCTGCCGCCGTCGGTCTTGCCGCCGGTTCGGGTGCCATATCAGGGTTTCCGACGATCTGGGCGCAGAACCCGATCACGCTGCGCCAGTTCGGCACCGGCGTGTCGAACCTCAACGCCATTGCCGACAAGTGCAAGGCCGACCTCGGCATCACGCTGGAAATGACTGCGACCGATTCCGACGCCGCCGCCCAGCGCGCGGTGACCCAGCCGGACAGCTACGACATCGCCGACATCGAATACTGGATCGCCAAGAAGGTCTATCCGTCCGGCGTGATGCAGCCGATGGATGTCAAGAAGCTGAAATATTACGACAAGATCGTGCCGCTGTTCATCACCGGCAAGCTGACGCCCGACAGCGTCATCGCCCAGGGCACCGCGCCGCATACCGTCGGCTTCGTCGAGGCGCAGGACGCCAAGACCTTCGCCGAGCAGCCGACGCAGTGGATGACGATGGTTCCGACCATCTACAATGCCGATACGCTCGGCATTCGCCCCGATCTTGTCGGCCGCGACATCACCACCTGGGCCGACATCATGGATCCGGCCTTCAAGGGCAAGGCCGCCATTCTCAACATCCCGTCGATCGGCATCATGGATGCGGCGATGATCATGGAAGCCATGGGCAACATCAAATATGCCGACAAGGGCAACATGACCAAGGAGGAGATCGACAAGACGATCGACTTCCTGATCAAGGCCAAGCAGGACGGCCAGTTCCGGGCGTTCTGGAAATCGTTCGACGAGAGCGTCAATTTGATGGCATCGGGCGAAGTGGTCATCCAGTCGATGTGGTCGCCGGCCGTCGCTGCGGTGCGCTCCAAGGGCATCGCCTGCAAATACCAGCCGCTCAAGGAAGGCTATCGCTCGTGGGGCGGCGGCCTTGGCCTGGCGGCGCATCTCAAGGGCGCCGAGCTCGACGCCGCCTACGAATACATCAACTGGTACTTGTCCGGCTGGGTCGGCGCCTACCTCAACCGCCAGGGCTACTACTCGGCCGCCATGGATACGGCCAAGCAGTTCATGTCCGAGGACGAATGGGGCTACTGGGTCGACGGCAAGCCGGCCAAGGGCGACATCATGGCGCCGGACGGCAAGATCATGGAGAAGGCGGGCGCGGTGCGTGACGGCGGCTCCTTCGTCGAGCGCATGGGCAAGGTCGCCTGCTGGAACTCGGTCATGGACGAGGACCGCTACATGGTGAGGCGCTGGAACGAATTCATCGCGGCGTAGTGCAAGGCAGGCAATAACTGAGATGTTGCGTTCCTTGGCGCCCCCCTCTGTCCTGCCGGACATCTCCCCCACTTGGGGGGAGATTGGCAGCTTCGCTGTTGGCCCCTCTTCTTGCGATGTTGGAGATTGGCGAAAGCGGCGGCGACGGCCGATCTCCCCCCAAGTGGGGGAGATGTGCGGCAGGACAGAGGGGGGCGCCAAGGATCACAACCTGGCAAATTGCTCTTTCGCCACATCGTCCCGAAAGCGTTTCACATGACTGTGGCTCTCGACCAGCCTGTAGCCGCCGCCAAACCCAGGCGCCGCCGCGTCTCGGTCGCCCGCCTCGTCCCCTACCTCCAGGCGGCGCCGCTGGCGCTGATCCTCGGCGCGTTCCTTTTGCTGCCGATCCTGATGATCGCCGTGGTCTCCTTCTGGGAGTACGATTTCGCGGCGATGTATCCGGATTTCCTGACCATCAACTACGCCGACACGCTCGGCTCGTGGGTGACCTGGAAAACCTATCTGAACACGCTGAAATACGCTGGTATCGTCTGGGCACTGACGCTGTTCGT
Organism: Mesorhizobium sp. WSM4819; assembly: GCF_055811215.1. Lineage (NCBI taxonomy): Bacteria > Pseudomonadati > Pseudomonadota > Alphaproteobacteria > Hyphomicrobiales > Phyllobacteriaceae > Mesorhizobium > Mesorhizobium sp. WSM4819. The sequence continues at coordinate 82,930 of NZ_JBVVQO010000024.1, read as the reverse complement.
CGGCTTCTGGGTCGCCTATTTCCTCGCCTTCCATATCAGGACCACCGCCATGCAGATGGTGCTGTTCCTGGTCTGCACGGTGCCGTTCCTGACCTCCAACATCATCCGCATGATCTCGTGGATTCCGGTGCTTGGCCGCAACGGCCTGGTCAATTCGACGCTGGTTGAGATCGGGCTGATCCCGAAGCCGATCGAATGGCTGCTCTATTCCGAATTCGCCGTGGTGCTGGCCATGGTGCATCTCTACACGCTGTTCATGGTGACACCGATCTTCAACACGCTGATGCGCATCGACAAGTCGCTGATCGAGGCTGCGCGCGATGCCGGCGCGTCCGGCTGGCAGGTGTTGTGGAACGTCGTCATCCCGCTTGCCAAGCCCGGCATGGCGATCGGCACCATCTTCGTCGTCACGCTGGTGATGGCCGACTTTTCGACGGTGCAGGTGATGTCCGGCGGACAGAGCGCATCCGTCGCGCTGATGATGAAGAACCAGATGTCGCTGCTGCAATATCCGGCAGCGGCCGCCAACGCTGTCGTGCTGCTGGTGCTGGTGCTGCTGATGGTCGCCGGCATCCTGCGCATCGTCGACATCCGCAAGGAGCTGTGAGGCGATGAGCCGGGACAAGCGCACCCTTGAATTCTACGTGCTGGCGGCATTCTTCGCCCTTTTCGTGCTGTTTCTCTACGGCCCGCTCTCGGCGATCCTGATCCTGTCCTTCCAGGGCGAGAATGGCGGGCTGACCTTTCCGCTGAACGGCGTTTCGCTGCACTGGTTCGCCAATCTGTTCGAACGCCAGGCGGTCGGTGATTTCGGCGGCAGCTTCAAACGCTCCTTTATTCTTGGCCTGATGGTGATGATCGTCACAGTCGGCGTGTCGCTGCTTGCCGGTCTTGCCTTTCGGCAAAAATTTCGCGGCGCCACCGCATTGTTCTATCTGGCAGTCGCCAGCCTGGTCGTGCCGTCGATCATCATCTCGCTCGGCATCGGCGTCGTCTTCCAGCAGATCGGCTTTCGTCCCGCCTGGTACACCTCTGCCTTTGGTGCCCATCTGACCTGGACCTTGCCTTTCGGCGTGCTGATCATGTTCGCGGTCTTCAACCGGTTTTCGCCGGCCTATGAGGAAGCTGCGCGGGACTTGGGCGCGACCTCCTGGCAGACCTTCGCGCATGTCGTGCTGCCGATGATCGCGCCCAGCCTAATCGGTGTCGGCCTGTTCGGTTTCACCCTGTCCTATGACGAGTTCGCCCGCACCCTGATGACCTCGGGCACGTTCAACACGCTGCCGCTCGAAATCTACGGCATGACGACGAATGTGACGACGCCAGTGCTCTATGCGCTGGGCACCGTGACCACGGTATTTTCCTTCCTGGTGATTTTGGCGACGCTCGGCGCAATCGCCTATGTCGGCGGCCGTCGGCCGCGAGCTTGAGAGAACCGCAGTGCAGATCCTCGTCGTCAATCCGAACACCACCGCAAGCATGACCGAAACCATTGCAGCGGCGGCGCGGTTGGTCGCCGGCGCCGGTACGGACATCGTCGCCGTCACCTCGACGATGGGTCCGGTGTCGATCGAAGGCTACTACGACGAGGCGCTGGCCGTGCCGGGCTTGCTGGTCGAGATCGCCGACGGCGAACGCTCGGGCGCGCTGGCTGCGATCGTCGCCTGTTTCGACGACACCGGCCTCGATGCGGCGCGCGCCATGGCCAACATTCCGGTCATCGGCATCTGCGAGGCAGCGCTCAGCACGGCCTCGTTCATCGCCCAGCGCTTCACCGTCGTCACCACGACCGAGCGCTCGCGCGTGCCGGTCGAAGCGCTGGTGCAGCGCTATGGCATGGCAGGACGGGCACGCGTGCGCGCTGCCGACATTCCGGTTCTTGCGCTCGAAGACCCAACCTCCGACGCGATCCTGAAGCTGCGCGGCGAGATCGCGCGCGCGCTCGACGAGGATCGCGCCGAGGCCATCGTGCTCGGCTGTGCCGGCATGGCCGATCTCGCCGCCGCGCTGCGGCGGGAGTTCGGAGTTCCGGTCATCGACGGCGTCGGCGCCGCGGTCAAGCAGGCCGAGGCACTGATCGCGCTTGGCCTGTCGACGTCCAAGCGTGGCGCCTATGCAAACCCGCTGGCAAAGCCCTATCTTGGCGCATTGAAGTCCTTCGCCCCCGGTACCGTAGCCACCGAGTGAGGCAATGCGCCGAACGATCAGAACGCTCGCACTTGAAGACGTAAAAATCCTTGTCGACTGGGCGGCAGCGGAGGGCTGGAATCCCGGTGTTGGCGATGCCGTGACGTTCCATGCGGCGGATCCAGAGGGCTTCATCGGCGCCTTTGTCGATGGCGAGATGGTGGCCGGTATTTCGGCCGTCGCCTATGGCGACGATTTTGGTTTCATCGGTCTCTACATCTGTCGGCCGGACAGGCGCGGCGAGGGCCATGGCAAGGCGGTCTGGGATGCCGGCATGGCGCGGCTCGGCGACCGTACGGTCGGCGTCGATGGTGTCGTCGAACAGCAGGCCAATTACCGCAGCATGGGTTTTGCGCCGGTCTACCGGACGATCCGGTTCGTCGGATCGCCGAACTGTCCGACAGAAGCCGACAGCGACATTCGCGTCATAGGCCCGGAAGCCGATGTCCTGGACTACGACAGCCGGTTCTTTCCCGCTCCGAGGCAATCCTTCCTGGAACACTGGCTGCGCCCGCCGCACATGGCGCTTGCGATCGTCAAAGACGGCGCGATTGAGGGATATGGCGTCGCGCGCCGATGCCGTGACGGTTGCAAGATCGGGCCGCTCTTTGCCAACAGCCTGGACGCGGCAAGCCGCCTTTTCGCGGCACTCGCCAACGCCTCCAGACCCGGAAATATCCACCTCGACGTTCCCGAGACCAGCGGGCAATTTGCAGCCAGGCTGACGTCCGCCGGCCTCCAACCCGGTTTCGAGACGGCTCGAATGTATAGGGAAAACCGCCGCAGCTCACGCAGTCGGGTGTCTTTGCGATAACCACCCTGGAGCTTGGTTGACCGGACGGCCCTAATACAGCGGCTCGGCCATGTGCCGGGGCGCCGGCCATTCCGTCGTGATCCCGGGCTGCACCGGCCGCTCGAGATAGGTCGACAGAACCACATAGCTTCGCGTCGAGGTCACGCCAGGCGTTTCGTAAAGCCGCGACAGCAGGCCTTCGAGCGCCCGTGTGTCCTCGGTGCGGACCTTGATCAGCATGCATGTGTCGCCGGCCACCGAATGGATCTCCTCGACTTCGGGGTGCTCGGAAATCGCCATCAGTTCGGGGGTTTTTCCCCAGCCCTTGGTGTCGATGTGCACGAAGGCAAGCAGCGGCTTGCGCGCCGCCTTGGGATCGATGATCGCCGCGGTATTGCGGATGGCGCCGCTGCGCCGAAGCCGCTTCACCCGTTCATGCGCGGCCGGCGGCGACAGGCCGACGCGATCACCGAGCTCGGCATAGCTGACCGTGGCGTCGTCGACCAGAACGCCTAATATTTTTCGGTCAATCGCGTCAACATCGCGGGCAGCAGGCCTGTTCTGCGGAATGCCATCTGTTTCTTCATCCATGGTGAAATTCCTTATTGATACAGAATTTAATACGGCGATTATCGGCATATGTCGAACAGTGATCAAGTCGCAACATTGACGGGAAGGCCGCCTATCCCGGCGCTCGCCTATCTCTTGACCGGATGCATCGCGGTGATCGGCTCGAACTCGCTGGTTCTCGGTCCGATAGCGCCGGCGGTGGCCGCGTCGTTTGCGACGAGCGTGCCGGCCGTCATGATCGCGTCCGCTGCGTTCGGGCTTGGCACGTCGGCAAGCGCCTTGTTCCTGGCCCGCCATATCGATCGGCTTGGCGCCCGCCGCATGCTGCAAGGGGCGTTGCTGCTGCTGGCGGTCGCGCTTCTCGCCAGCGCCGCCGCGCCGACGGTAACGATGCTGGTTACGGCCCAGCTTGTCGCCGGCATCGCCGCCGGTATCGCCATGCCGGCAATCTATGCCAGCGCCGCGGCGATCGCGCCGCCTGGCCGCGAAAGTGGAACCATCGGTGTCGTGCTGACCGGATGGACCCTGAGCATGGTCGCCGGCGTCTCATTGTCGGCGGTGCTTGCCGATCTGGTGCATTGGCGCGCCGTTTTCGCAGCGGTTGCGGTGCTTGCGGCGCTCGCGTTGACCGGCCTTACCCTGACGTCGTTGAGCGACGTCAGGAAAAGCGGCCCGGCGCCGGCGCCGCTCGGCGCCTTGGCCGTTCCCGGCATAGTGCCGCTCCTGGTCGCCTGCGGCGCCTTCATGACCGCCTTCTACGGCGTCTATGGCTATCTTGGCGATCACCTTCACAACGGCTTGGGACGGCCGGTCAGCGCCAACGGCTTGGCGGCGCTCGCCTATGGCGCCGGCTTCGGCATGGCGGCGCTGCTTGACGGCGTGATCGATCGACTTGGCGCGCGACGCGTCATGCCGTTCGCCTATCTCCTCGTCGCGGCCGTCTACGTCGCGCTCGCCGCGGCAGGCAGTAGTTTCCATCTGACCATCGCGATGGTCGCGCTCTGGGGCCTTGCCAATCATTTCGGGCTGAACGTCCTGGTGATGCGCCTCTCGGCGCTCGATCCGGCGCGGCGCGGCACGATCATGGGCCTGAACAGCGCAGTGACCTATCTCGCGGTGTTTGTCGGCACTACCGCCTTCGGTCCGCTCTATTCCAGCTTCGGCTTTGCGGCATCGGCAATGGTCGCCGCGCTGCTCATGCTGGTTGCCGCTGCGGCGGCGGCGTGGCATTCGCCGCGGCCCGTGTAGTCGCGGAGCCACGCGGCGGCAGAGCTTGCGCTCCCGTCCTTTCCTTCGATAAATGCAAATGAAAGTGCCACGGGTCCGGAAGCGCTGTATACCCGTATCCGGCTGTGAGCCTGTCTGGACAAGCGATGAACATGACGCTTGAAACCACCGCCGACCCTTCGCCGAAAGAACTCGCTGTTCTCGGGGAGCGGCTCAGCGCGTTCAACGACAGCGAAGTCGGTCCGGCCAACAGGAAGGTGCTCGCCGTGTTCGTGCGCGACGAGCACCGTGCGGTTGTCGGCGGCATCTCGGGATACACCGCCTGGGGCTGGCTCTATGTGCAGTGGCTGTGGGTTGATGAGCGGCTGCGCGGCCGGCGCATGGCCGGCAGGATGCTGGACGCAGCCGAACAGGAGGCCGTCGCACGCGGCTGTCATGGCGCCTTGATCGACACCTTCAATCCCCGGGCGGCCAAGGCCTATGAGCGTCAGGGGTATCGGCTATTCGGCGTGCTTCCCGATTTTCCCGCCGGTCGCAGCCGCGTCTTCCTGCAGAAGAAACTGCTGGCTTGATCAGCCGGCAAGGCGTCCGCCGCGCATCGGCTGTGGCACACCGGTGGTGGTCGGAAAACTGATCGGCAGGCCCCTGAGCACGCGAACCGCCAGGAAGGCAAAGCACTCCGCCTCGACCGCGTCACCCTTCCAGCCGAGCGCCTCCGCCGGCACCGCTTCGACACCAGCGCGGCTGGCGAGCATGGCCATGATCGTCGGGTTGTGGCGGCCGCCGCCGCTGACCACCAGCCGCTTCGGCCGGTGCGGCAGGAGGTCGAGCGCCTTGCCGGCGGCCGCAGCGGTGAAGGCCGTCAGCAGTGCGGCGCCATCCTCAGCGTTCATCCCGTCCGCCATGGCTGCGCCGAAATCGAACCGGTCAAGCGACTTTGGATAGGGCTTGGCCAGGTAGGGATGCTGCAGGAGCTTGGCCAGCCGGTCTTCGTCGACGGTGCCGGTCCGCGCCAGCGCGCCGTCGCGGTCCATTTCGCCCAGCCCTTTCGCCTTGATGAAATCGTTCAGCGGCGCATTGGCCGGTCCGGTGTCGAAAGCGACGACATTGTCCTTGCCGTCCCACCAGGTGATGTTGGCGACGCCGCCGAGATTGAGAACCGCGGTGTCGCCGCTGATATCGGCGTCGCGCAGCAGCGCGGCGTGATAGGCGGCCGACAGCGGCGCCCCTTGCCCGCCGGCGCGGATGTCGGCCGAACGGAAATCATAGGCGACCTTGGTCCCCAGGATTGCATGCATCAAAGCCCCATCGCCGAGCTGGCGGGTCTGGCCGAGCCGGCCGGATTGCGGGGCGCGATGCAGCACGGTCTGGCCATGGAAGCCGACGACGCCGATATCGGCCATCGTCAGCCCGTAGCTTTCGACCAGGTCCTTGACGGCCGCTGATTGGGCGCGCGTCAGCGCTTGTTCAGCTTCGCGAAAGATCGCCGGCTCCGGTCCGGCAAAATTCCACGCCCTGGCCTGATCCAGCGTCTCCTCCAGCAGCGTCCGGATCGAGCCGGGGTAAGGCGCCAGCGTATAGGTGCCGAAATCCGCGATCCGCTCGCCGTCGGTCTTGATCAGCGCAACATCGATATTGCCGTCCAGCACGGTGCCGGTCATCAGCCCGACGGCCCAGATTGGTTCGCCATTTTTCGCAATCATCATTTGTTAGGCTCCGTTGACGCGATCGCCGACCGATGGGCGAATCTCGATAATCCCGCGCTGTCGAAACGGATGTGTCGGATGGATCCGTTTGGTGAGCAAGGTCCCACGCCCTGCCTTTGTCGAAGTCGGTCCATCCTGGATACTGGTATACCGGTATCCAGACAGCTTCACAGCGTCTTTTCGCCGATCGCCTTTCGCAAAAACCCGCCCGCATTGTCGAGCGCCTTGCGTGCCTCTTCGATGCCCATCCCGGTGATTGTCACCAGTATCGCCAGCTTGACGTCTTTGCCGGTCTGGTCGAGCGCCCGTCGTGCCTGCTGCGCTGTGCAGCCCGTGGTCTGCATGACGATCCCGACCGCCCTGGCGACGAGCTTCTTGTTGCTGGGATTGAGGTCGACCATCAGGTTCTGATAGCTCTTGCCGATCCGGATCATGCTGGCTGTCGTAAGCATGTTGAGAACCAGCTTTTGCGCGGTTCCCGACTTCAGCCGGGTCGAGCCGGCGAGAACCTCGGGACCGACAAGCGGAGAGATGGCAATGTCGGCGATGCCGGCAATGACTGACCTGGGATTGCAGGAAAGCGCCACGGTCGTTGCTCCCACCTGCCTTGCATAGGTCAAGCCGCCGATGACGTAGGGTGTGCGGCCGCTGACCGCGATGCCGACCACCACATCGTCGGCGGTCAACTTGATGTCCTGCAGTGCCTTGATGCCTTGTTGCGGATCGTCCTCGGCGCCTTCCACAGCCCGCACCAGCGCATTCGGGCCGCCCGCGATCAGGCCGAGCACCATGCCCTCGGGCACGCCAAACGTTGGCGGACACTCCGAGGCGTCGAGAACCCCCAGCCGGCCGCTCGTGCCGGCGCCCATATAGACAAGCCGCGCGCCTTTTTGAAACGCACCAACGATCCGGTCTACCGCGGCAGCAATTTCCGGAATGACCTTCTCGACGGCGGCCGGAACGCCGCTGTCCTCGTCATTGATCAGGCGCAGGATCTCGATGGTCGGCAGCAGGTCGATATCCATCGTCCTCGGGTTCCGATCCTCGGAAACCAGCCGCTCCAGCTCCGACATCAACTCCTGTTCGTTCATCCGCCTGCTTTCAAACTTCTTGCCATCGGCAACAAGTAATGTGATGCGGCGCCGGGCGTTGACCAGACCAGCGACTGGCATCGACAGGCTCGCCAGCCAAACAAATGTTGACAACATCATCTGTTGTTGGTCAAAGTTCAGCATGAATTGCGCGGACCGGGGTGAGGCGATGGACGACCTTGGAGCACAGGAACAGGCAGTGCTGGATCTGATCGCGGCGAACCCGTTCGCCGGCCAGCAGGATATAGCGACCGCGCTCGGCATTGCCCGCTCGACCGTCGCGGCCCACATCGTGCAACTCGTCAACAAGGGCTACATTCTTGGCCGCGGCTATGTCTTGCCGGCGTCCAAGCGCATGATCTGCATCGGCGGTGCCGTCCTCGACCGCAAGTACCACGCCAGGAAGGATCTGATCTTCGGGACGTCGAACCCGGTCGCCGGCTACCGCAGCTTCGGCGGCGTCGCCCGCAACGTCGCCGAGAACCTTGTCCGCCTCGGCGTCGACATGAGCTTCGTCTCGATTGTCGGCGACGACGAGACCGGCCGCTCGCTGGTGCGGCATCTGCGCGACCTGGGCGCCGACGTCAGCCAGGTCATCACGTCAACGGAGCGGCCGACGGCGGAATATGCAGCGATCCTCGACCTCAATAACGATCTCGTGCTTGGCATCGCCGACATGGAGATCTTCGATCTGTTTTCGCCGTCCTGTCTCGACCGTTTCTGGCCGCATCTGGCTTCGGCGAATTGGGTGTTCATCGACTGCAACCTGCCGGCCGCGACGATCGCAGCGCTGATGTCACGCAAGCAGGGCGCGCGCTTCAAGCTCGCCGTCGACACAGTGTCGTCGCCGAAATCGGCACGCCTGCCCAAGGACCTGTCCGGCATCGACCTTTTGTTCACCAACCATGACGAGGCCAATACGATGCTTGGCATCACCGATGCCGACAAGCGGCTGAAGCCGAAAGAGGCCGCGGCGGCGCTGCGCGCGGCCGGCGCCAGCGAGGTGATCGTGACCATGGGCGCGCACGGATTTGCGGTCGCGACCGAAGGCGGCGTGGCAACGATGCGTTCCGTCCCGGCCCGCGCCGTCGACATCACCGGAGCCGGCGACGCAATGATTGCCGGCACCATGTACAAGGTGCTTTCGGGCGATCCCGTGCTCGACGCGGCGCGCACCGGGGCGCTGCTCGCCACGCTGACCACCGAGAGCGAATCCAGCGTCCACCCCGATCTGTCGCCGCGCTTCCTCACCGCCGGCATGTACCGCATTCCCGCCTGAAGCCAGACGACCCTGAACGCGAGTCGAACCCTGAAAGCGAAACGACGATGAAACCTTCCCTTCTCCATCTGAACGACGAAGTCGCTGCAGCACTTCGTGAAGGCCGCGCGGTGGTGGCGCTGGAATCGACGATCATCACCCACGGCATGCCCTATCCGGCCAATCTGGAGACTGCCCGCAGCGTCGAGATCGTGGTGCGTAAGAATGGCGCCGTGCCCGCCACCATCGCGGTGGTTGCCGGCAAGATCAAGGTCGGGCTCGATGACCGCGAGCTGGAGCAGCTGGCAGCGGCAAAGGACGTGGTCAAGGCGTCCGGGCGCGACCTCGCCGCCATCATGGTGAGCGGCGGCTCGGCCGGGACGACGGTCTCGGCGACGATGCGGATCGCTGCATTGGCTGGCATCGGTATTTTCGCGACCGGCGGCGTCGGCGGCGTGCATCGTGGCGCCGAGGCCACGTTCGATATTTCGGCCGACCTGACCGAACTCGGCCAGACCGGCACGACCGTCGTCTGCGCCGGCGTGAAATCGATCCTCGATATTGCAAAAACGCTGGAATATCTGGAGACCCAGCGCGTGCCGGTGATTGCCTACCAGAGCGACGACTTTCCGGCTTTTTATACGCGCTCCAGCGGACTTAAAGCCGATCACCGCCTCGATACGCCGCAGGACATTGCGCGGGCCATGCTGCTGCACGAGCAGATCGGCTCGGGCACAGGCATCCTCGTCGCCAACCCAATTCCGCAAGTGGATGCGCTCGATCCGGCCTTCATCGACGGCACGATCACGGCAGCGGTGGCGGAAGCCGAAGAACGCGGCATCGGACGCAAGGAGCTGACGCCGTTCCTGCTCGCCCGCATCAACGAGCTTTCGCAAGGCCGCAGCCTGAAGGCCAACATCGCGCTGGTCCGCAACAACGCCGCGCTTGCCGCTCGCATCGCCGTGGCGCATGCGGGATTGAAGGACATGAAATAGCGGAACTGCCGGCCACAATCGCTGACCTGTCCAGCCGCTTTCCAGCCGCGACAGGAGTTCGGCAACCCTCTGGAACATGGGGCTCATTCGTCCGCCCTGGGAGCCTCGGTCTCGGCGCGAACCAGCTTGATGTCGGCGCCCGCGGCCCAAGCGCCGATATCTTCCCGGCGCAATGCCGCCGCCATCATGTCCGGAAACAAATCCGGCGTGCAGGCGAAGACCGGAATGCCAAGTGCGGCAACCGAAACTGCCATTTGCCGGATCATAGCCGGGCCGGCCTTGGTCGGTCAGTGCCAGAAGCACGACGACATTGATGCCGGATCGAACCAGCGCCGCCAGCCGCCGCAGCAATTCCTGGCCATTGCCGCCCTCGTAGAGATCGGTCACCAGCACCAGATGCGACTTGGTTGGCCGCTCGATACGGTCGGCGCAATTCAGACTGGCCCCGCCCTGCACGATGGCTGCTTCAGCAGGCCTTTTTTGCCCTCTCAAGGTGATTTGAACGCTGCGGCGCTTGACTCTTGCGGCACCTTGTGAAAAATTTTGCATCAACTGATAAAAATATCTTAGGGCGGAAATGGTTGGTTTTGGAAACGGCCTCCTGCGCGACGATGAAACCAGTATGGCGACGCGCGCCGCCTGGCTCCATTATGCTGGCGGGCTGACCCAGTCGGAGGTTGCCAAGCGGCTTGGCCTGACCAGCCTCAAGGCGCACCGCCTTATCACCAAGGCCAATCAGGAAGGGCTGGTCAAAGTCTATATCGACGGCGAAGTGTCGGAATGCGTCGCGCTTGAAGACGATTTGTCCAGCCGCTACGGCCTCGATTATTGCGAGGTCGTTCCCGACTTCGATGGCGAGGACTTGCCGCTCAAGGCGCTCGGCATCGCCGGCGCGCAGTTCCTCAAGCGTGAGATCGAACGCGGCGAGGATACGCTGATCGGCGTCGGCCATGGCCGCACGCTCGCCGCCTGCGTCGAATATCTGCCGCGCATATCGGCCGAAAAGACCCGATTCGTCTCATTGCTCGGCGGCCTGACGCGCAAGTTCTCGGCCAATCCGCACGACGTCATTCACCGCCTGGCCGAACGGACCGGCGCCGAAGCCTATGTGATGCCGGTGCCGATGTTCGCCAACACGGTCGAGGATCGAACCGTGCTGCTCGGGCAGAAGGGCATCAGCGAGGTTTTTGATCTCGGCAAGTCCGCCGACCTGCTCATCGCCGGCATCGGCACTGCCGAGCGCGAGGCGTCGCTGGTCGCCACCGGCATGATCGAGAAGGGCGAAATGGAGGAGATCCGCCGCAACGGCGGAGTCGGCGAGCTGCTCGGCCATTTCTTCGATGACGCTGGAAAGGCGGTCGAGACGACGCTTTCCAACCGGGCGCTGGCACTGGCGCGCGAAGACATCAGCAATCGCAGGATTGTCGCCGTTGCCGGCGGCAAGGTGAAGGTTCGTGCCATCAAATCGGTGTTGGAGGGCCGCTATCTCAAGGGCCTGGTCACCGATGAGCGGACGGCGCGAAAACTCGTGGAGCAGACGCCGGTCGGGTAGCCGGCAGCCATTCGATTGAAACTACCCTGTGGAGGAGAAGACAAATGCATGAGAAAGAAAAAGACCTGATCGACGCGTTCCTGCGCGGACAAGTCGATCGTCGTGGGCTGATCAAGGGCCTTGGCGCGATGGGCCTTGCCGCCGGCACGGCCGGAACGCTGCTCAATCTGGGGCAGACCCGAGCGCTGGCGGCTGACTTCGACTGGCAGGCGCACAAGGGCAAGACCATCAAGCTCTTGCTCAACAAGCATCCTTACGCGGATGCGATGATCGCCAACCTTGAAAACTTCAAGAAGTTGACCGGCATGGAAGTCGTCTACGACGTCTTCCCGGAAGATGTCTATTTCGACAAGGTCACCGCTGCGCTGTCGGCCAGCTCGCCTGAATACGATGCCTTCATGACCGGCGCCTACATGACCTGGACCTACGGCCCGGCCGGCTGGATCACCGACCTCAACGAATGGATCAAGGATCCGACCAAGACCAATGTGAACTATGCCTGGGACGACTTCCTGCCCGGCGTCAGGAAGTCCTGCGCCTGGAACGGTCAGCCTGGCGGCGTGCTCGGTTCCGACGACGCCAAGCAGTGGTGCATTCCGTGGGGCTTCGAACAGAACAACATCACCTACAACAAGGGCATGTTCGACAAGGTCGGGGTCAGTGTCCCCGGCAATATGGACGAGATGGTCGCTACGGCGGCCAAGCTCACCAAGGATGTTGGCGGCGGCGTCTACGGCATCGGCGTGCGCGGTTCGCGCTCCTGGGCGACGATCCATCCCGGCTTCCTGTCGGCCTATGCCAACTTTGACCAGAAGGACCTGAATGTCTCGGCCGACGGCAAATTGTCGGCCGCCATGAACACCGCCGAATCCAAGGCCTTCCACAAGCAGTGGGTCCAGATGATTCAGGAGAGCGGCCCCAAGGACTGGTCGACCTACACCTGGTATCAGGTCGGCACCGATCTTGGCGCCGGCGCCTCGGCGATGATCTTCGACGCCGACATCCTCGGCTACTTCATGAATGGCGGCGACAACAAGATGGCCGGCAAGCTCGCCTTCTCCGCCTTCAAGGCCAATCCCGCCGCCAAGGCTCCGACGCCCAACATCTGGATCTGGTCGCTGTCGATGTCCAATTTCTCGAAGGACAAGGACGCCACCTGGTACTTCATGCAATGGGCATCCGGGCCCGAGCATGCACTGTTCGGCGCGACTGAGATGGACTTCGTCAATCCGGTGCGTCAGTCGGTCTGGAACGACCAGATGTTCCGCGAGAAGCTGAACAAGAGCTATCCGGGCTATGTCGAGATGTTCGACGTCTCGGCGCCGGGCGCCAGCATCAAGTTCACCCCGCAGCCGCTGTTCTTCGATCTGACCACCGAATGGGCGGCGACGCTGCAGAAGATGGTGGCCAAGGAAGTGCCGGTCGACGAAGGCCTCGACATGCTGGCCACCAGCGTCGACGGCCAGCTCAAGGAAGCCGGGCTCGGCTGAGTCCTGGCGGCCGGCCGGCCCGCTGCTGCGGGCCAGCCGGCCATTCCACTGCGAAGCGGCGCCTGGAGCATCGGACCCAAACCGGTTTTGGGAAATTCCGATGCTCAAACACTGGCGGTGCCGCCACTCGCCCAACCGGCCGCCTAGCTCCCTGGGCGGCCGGCAGGGCGAAGCAACAGAGATGACGGGTGAGCCACGATGACTACGGCGACAATGCAAAGAAACAGGCCTTCCGGCTTCAGGATCAGCAAGAAAGTGCTGCCCTATGTGCTCAGCCTGCCGGCCTTGCTCGTCTGCATCGGCATCCTGATCCCGTTCTTCACATCGGTCGTCTACTCGTTCCAGCGCTACCGGCTGAGCCAGCCCTGGGCGCGGCAGTTCAACTGGGGCGACAACTACATCTCGTTTTTCACCGACCCGAGGTTCTGGAACACGCTGGAGATATCGCTGCTCTATGCCGGCATCACCGTGCTGCTTGAACTGCTTCTCGGTCTCGGCATCGCCATGCTGCTGCAGAAGCGCTCGACGCTGAACAACTTCATCTCGATCATGCTGTTGATGCCGCTGATGACGGCGCCGGCGCTTGCCGCGCTGATGTGGAAGCTGATGACCAATCCCGGCTTTGGCGTGCTGAGCTACCTCGCCAGCCTGATCGGATTGCAGGATTTCCGCTGGGCTTCGTCGCCGTCGACCGCGCTTTTCACGGTGGTGCTTGTCGATATCTGGGTCTACACGCCCTTCATCATGATCCTGCTGCTTGCCGGCCTGCGCAGCCTGCCGACGCAGCCCTTCGAGGCGGCGGCACTTGACGGCGTGCCGCGGAGTTTTGTGTTCTTCCGCATCACCTTGCCGATGCTGACGCCCTACATCCTGACGGCGACGCTGTTTCGCCTGCTGGATTCCATCCAGCAGTTCGACATCATCTATGCCATGACCCAGGGCGGTCCGGGCGACACGCTGACCGTCTTCCAGGTCGAGGCCTATCTCAATTTCTTCCAGTCGACCAATGTCGGCCGCTCGGCGGCGCTGATGATCATCCTGTGGGCGATCACCTATTTCCTCTCCAACATCTTCATCAAGAACTGGCTGCGGCTGCGCGAACGCGCCCGCGGCCTGGCATAGGAGGCCGGGATGGAACACACCTCGCTTCTCGAACGCATCCTGCGTGGCATAGCCCTCACGCTGGTCGTGATCTTCTTCATGTTCCCGATCGTCTGGATCCTCATGATGTCGTTCCAGACCAACGAGACCATCCTGCGGATTCCGCCGCAGCTTGTCTTCAAGCCGACGCTGGCCAACTACACCGCGCTGATCACCGGCAAGCTGACCACGGCGGCCGGCACGCTCGACATCGCCTTCATGCGCAACCTGTGGAATTCGGTGTTCCTGTCGGTCACCTCGGTCGCCGTCGCGCTGCTGCTCGGCGTCCCCGCCGCTTACGCCTTTGCCCGGCATAAATTCCGCGGCTCGGAGGACATCGCCTTCACGCTGCTGTCGTTCCGGTTCGCGCCGGCGCTGCTGGTGCTGCTGCCGCTCACCCTCTATTTCCAGAAGCTTGGACTGGCCAACACCTATATCGGGCTGATCTGGGTCTATCAGCTGATCTGCCTGCCGCTGATCCTGTGGATCGTGCGCGGCTATTTCGAGGACATCCCGGCCGATATCGAATACGCCTATCGCATTGCCGGCCATTCCTGGTTCGCCACCTTCCGCAAGATCGCGCTGCCGCTCGCCGGCCCCGGCATCGCGGCTGCCGGCCTGCTAGCCTTCATCTTCGCCTGGAACAATTTCATCTTCGCGCTCGTGCTCGCTTCGGCCGACAAGCAGCCAGTGACGGTCGGCGCGCTCGCCTTCATCACCTCCTCCGGCATCCAGTACGGCCAGATCTCGGCAGCGATCGTGCTGTCGATCACCCCGACGCTGGCGCTCGCCCTTTACGCGCAGCGCTATCTCGTCGAAGGCCTGTCGCTCGGTGCGGTGAAAGGATAGCTCCCGATGGCCAGCCTCGAATTGCGAAATGTCGTCAAGCGCTACAAGAGCCAGACTGTGCTCGACAATCTGTCGTTGAGCGTCGCCGACGGCGAAACCCTGGTCCTGTTCGGACCGTCCGGCGCCGGCAAGACGGTGCTGCTGCGGCTCGTCGCCGGCGTCATCGACCCTGATGAGGGAAAAATCTTCATCGGCGGCGAGGACATGACCGATCTTGACGCCGAGTTCCGCGGCGTCGGCATGGCATTCCAGAATTTCGCGCTGTTTCCGCACATGACCGCCTTCGACAACATCGCCACGCCGCTTCAGGCCAAGCGATCGTCGCAAAGCGGGATGAAGGCGGGTGTCGAGAGCGTCGCCAAGCTGCTGAAGATCGGCCACGTGCTCAGCCACAAGCCACGGGCGCTGTCCAACGGCCAGAAGCAGCGCACCGCGCTCGCCCGCGCTCTGGTCGGCTCGCCGCCGGTGCTGCTGCTCGACGATCCGCTGCGCAACGTCGATGCCAAACTGCGCTTCGAGATGCGGCTCGAACTGCCGAGGCTGCTGGCAGATCGCGGTGCGACCGTCGTCTACGTCACCCAGGACTACAAGGAGGCCATGGCGCTCGGCGATCGCATCGCGGTGATGTCGCAAGGCGTCATCAAGCAGCTCGGCACGCCCGAGCAGATCTATCGCGAGCCGGCCAACATCGAGATCGCGCGGCTGTTCGGCGATCCGACAATCAACCTGCTCGACGTCAAGCCGTCGCGCGATGCCAAGGGCATCTATGTCGGTCTGTCGAATGTCCAGGTCCATCTGACCGGCGCCTATGACGCCACGGTCGGCCGCGATTGCGTGATCGGCTTGCGGCCCGAAGCGCTGCGCTTCGTCGACGAAGGAACATCTGCTGCCATTCCGGTGACCGTCGAGGCGGAGACGCCGCTCAACGAAAAGATCGTCACGCTGGTGCGCACCGTGCGCGGTCGCGAAATCCTGGTCTCCCGGCCGGCCGGAACAGCGGGTCAAACCGAGGGCAGGGCCCATATCGCCGTCGACGGCAAAAGCGCCCTGCTGTTCGATCGTGCCAGTGGCGACCGTATCGGCTCGAAAAACGTCGTCAATTTGCGCAGCGGAGAAGCGGCATGAGCCAGAGCGCACTCACCATTTCCGGCGTCGACAAATTCTACGGCCCGATCGACCGAGGTGTGCACGCCGTTCAGAATCTGACGATGGAAATCGACAAGGGCGAGATCGTCGCACTGCTCGGCTCGTCCGGCTGCGGCAAGACTTCGACATTGCGCATGATCGCCGGCTTCGAAGAGGTCTCGCGCGGCAGCATTTCGGTTGCCGGCCGCAAGGTGCACACGCTGCCGCCGGTCAAGCGCAATGTGGCGATGGCGTTCGAGGGCTATTCGCTGTATCCGCCGCTGACCGTGCGCGAGAACATGGCGTTTGCGCTGAAGGCGGCCAGGCTGCCGAAAAGTCAGGTCGACGCGAAAGTTGCCAGCATCGCCAAGCTGCTCGAGATCGAGGACATTCTTGAGCGCTATCCGAGTTCCATCTCCGGCGGCCAGCAGCAGCGCGCCAGCCTCGGCCGGGCGCTGATCCGCGAGGCCGACCTGCATCTGCTGGACGAACCGATGGGCCAGCTCGAGCCGCAGCTTCGCGCGGTGCTGCGCGGCCGCATCAAGCACTTCATCAAGGAGCGCGGCTTGACCGCGATCCTGGTCACCCACGACCAGACCGAGGCCAACGCGTTGGCCGACCGGATCGCGGTGATGGAAGGCGGCGTGCTGCAGCAGTTCGATACGCCCGATATGCTCAAGCAGCGGCCGGCCAACCTGTTCACCGGCACGTTTGTCGGCGAGCCGCCGATGAATGTCTTCGAGGCCTATGTCGGCACGGCTGCCGACACGATCAATCTGCGGCTGCCCGACGGGCTTTCACTCGACTATGACAAGGACGCGTTCAGCGGCTCGGTTCGCGACGAATTGCTCAAACGGCAGCGGGTCGTCATCGGTGTCAGGCCCTATGCGGTTCGCCGCTCGAAGGACGGCGTGCCGGCGACGGTTTCGGCCAACCAATGGCTCGGCGACCAGACCCATATCGCGGCGGATTTCGCCGGCGGCTCGCTGGTCCTGGTCGAACACGACCGGACCCGCCTGGAGCTTGGCGCGCCGATCAACATCAGCATCGATCCGAAAAACCTGCACGTCTTCGATCAGTCCAGCGGTATGGCCATTTCGCACGGCATGGAGCTTGCCTGATGCGGGATGTGCTGATCGGCATCGACGCCGGCACGTCTGTCATCAAATCCGTCGCCTTCGACACGGCGGGCCGGCAACTCGCGGCCGCGGCGGTGCCGAACCGGTACGAGACCTTGTCGGGCGGCGGCGCCGAGCAGGATCTGGCGCGCACCTGGGCCGATACCGCGACCACATTGCGCCAGCTTGCCGACAAGGTGCCGGACCTCGCCAGCCGCACCATTGCGGTCGCCGTGACCGGGCAGGGCGATGGCACCTGGCTGATCGACAAGGAGGGTGAGCCGGTCGCCAAGGGCTGGCTGTGGCTCGACGCGCGCGCCGCAGGAGTCGTCGAGGAGATCCGGGCGCGACCGGAGGATCGGCTCCGCTTCGAAAAGACCGGCAGCGGTCTGGCCGCCTGCCAGCAGGGACCGCAGTTCGCCTTCATGAAGCGCAACATGCCCGAAATGCTTGGCAAGGCGGCGACAGCATTCCATTGCAAGGACTGGCTCTATTTCAACCTGACCGGCGAACGCGCCACCGATCCGTCCGAGGGCACCTTCACCTTTGGCGACTTCCGCACTCGTGGCTATTGCGACGAGGTGCTTGAGGTGCTCGGCGTCGCCGATCTCAGGCATCTACTGCCGCCGATCGTCGACGGCACCAGGCATAGCGCCGGCCTGTCGGCGGCGGCTGCCGAAGCGACCGGGCTGCTTTCCGGTACGCCGGTGGTGCTGGCCTATGTCGACGTGGCCTGCACCGCGCTCGGCGCCGGCCTGCTCGACCGCGAGCGCAAGCCTGGCTGCTCGATCATCGGCTCCACCGGCATGCATATGCGGCTCGCCCAGACGCCGGACGAGGTGCTGCTCAACGAGGCCAGGACCGGCTACACGATGACGATGCCGGCGCCCGGCGTCTTTGCGCAGATGCAGTCGAACATGGCTGCGACGCTCAACATCGATTGGATCCTTAGCCTCGCCTCCGGTATTCTCGCCTCGCAAGGCATCACCCGCAGCAATGGCGAGATGATCGCGCTGGTCGACGAATGGATATCGTTATCGGAGCCGGCCTCGCTGCTCTATCAGCCCTATGTGTCGGAGGCCGGCGAGCGCGGGCCGTTCGTCGATGCCAATGCCAGGGCCGGTTTCGTCGGCATTTCGTCGCGGCACGGTTATGCCGATATGGTCCGCGCTGTTTTTGAGGGGCTGGCCTTCGCATCGCGCGATTGCTACGCCGCCATGGGGCCGCTGCCGAGCGAAATCCGGCTGACCGGCGGCGCCGCCAGAAGCCCGGCTTTGCGCAAGATCCTGGGCGCTGTCGTCGGCGCCGATATTCGCACCAGCCAACGCGAGGAGGCCGGTGCCGCGGGCGCCGCGATGATCGCGGCGGTCTGCGTCGGCCAATACAGGTCGATGGACGAATGCGTCGGCAAATGGGTCACGCCGCTGCTGGGCGCGGCGGAGCCGAGCGACCGAAACCTTGCAGCGATCTATGAGCGGGCGGTTCCGTCCTACACATTGGCGCATGAGGCGCTGCGGCCGGTCTGGCGGTCGATGGCCGCATCCAGGGCAAACTGAGAAGTCGAGCATGCGTAAGAAGATTGCAATAATTGGCGACCGCTTCATGCTTCCCGAGGTCTTTCGCGAGAAAATCGAGAAGGCCTGCGGCGACAATCTCGACATTCGCACCCTTGAGGCGGCCTGGCCCGACGAGCCGATGGAATTCGGCAATGCAGCGCTCGGCCTCGACAAGGTGAAGGAGTATTTTGGCGATCCGGACGAGGTGGTCGATTTCATTGGCGACGCCGAGATATTCGTCACCCAGCTTGCGCCGCTCTCCGAGACCATGATGCAGCGTCTGCCTGCGCTGAAGCTGGTTGCGGTCTCGCGCGGCGGCCCGATCAACATCGACATGGTTGCCGCCAAGGCCCACGGCATCACCGTCGTCAATGTGCCCGGCCGCAATGCAAGTGCTGTGGCCGAATTCACCATCGGTGCGATCCTTGCCGAGACGCGGCTGATCCGGGTCGGGCACGAAGCGTTGCGCAAGGGACAATGGCGCGGCGATCTCTACCGTGCAGACCGCACCGGCCGCGAGCTCAACGAAATGACTGTCGGCGTCATCGGCTATGGCAATATCGGCACCAAGGTTGTCCGCCTGCTGCGCGCCTTCGGCTGCCGCATTCTGGTCACCGATCCCTATGTGCAACTGAGCGCCGAAGACCGCAATGCCGGGGTCGAACTGGTCGCGCTGGACGATCTCCTGTCCCGCTCCGATGTGGTCACGCTTCATCCCAGGGTGACCGAGGAGACCCGCGGTCTTATTGGCAAGGACACCATCGCCCGGATGAAGCCGGGGGTGATTTTCGTCAACACCGCGCGCGGGCCGCTGGTCGACTACGATGCGCTCTACGATGCGCTGGTCTCAGGCCATATCGGCAGCGCCATGCTGGAGACGTTCGCGGTCGAGCCGGTGCCTGCCGACTGGCCTCTGCTGCAGCTTCCGAATGTCACGCTGACGCCGCATATCGCCGGCGCTTCGGTGCGCACGGTGACCTATGCGGCCGAGCAAGCGGCCGAAGAGGTGCGCCGCTTCATAGTCGGGCTCCCGCCGGTCAACCCGTGCTGAAGGTCGCGGCAGCCATGAAACGCAATCCAGGCATAGAGGACCCGGCGAGATGAGCGGCGCCACTGAAATCGTCGATCTGTTCGTCATCGGCGGTGGCGTCAACGGCGCCGGCATCGCGCGCGACGCAGTCGGCCGCGGGCTTTCCGTCATCCTGTGCGAAAAAGGCGATCTTGCCGAAGGCACCAGTTCGCGATCGGGAAAGCTCGTCCATGGCGGCCTGCGCTATCTCGAATACTATGAATTCCGGCTGGTGCGCGAGGCGCTGATCGAACGCGAAGTGCTGCTTGAATCGGCGCCGCATATCATCTGGCCGATGCGCTTCGTGCTGCCGCACAGCCCGGACGACCGGCCGGCCTGGCTGGTCCGGCTCGGTCTGTTCCTCTACGATCATCTTGGCGGCCGCAAGCGGCTGCCGGGCACCCGCACGCTCAACCTGCGCACCGCGCCCGAAGGCGCACCGATCAAGGATGCGTTCAAGCGCGGTTTCGAATATTCCGATTGCTGGGTTGACGACGCCCGTCTCGTCATCATCAATGCGCTCGACGCTGCGGAACGGGGAGCCAGGATCTTCACCCGGACCGCCTGCACCGCCGCCCGCCGCGAAAACGGCCTGTGGTCGGTCGAGATGCGCGACAGACGAACCGGCGTCAGGACCACGGTTCGGGCGCGTGCGCTGATCAACGCCGCCGGTCCCTGGGTCAACGACATCATCAACCGCGTGGCTGGTCAGAACTCCAAGCGGAATGTCCGGCTGGTCAAGGGCAGCCACATCGTCGTGCCGAAATTCTGGGAAGGGCGGCAGGCCTATCTGGTCCAGAACAGCGACAAGCGCGTGATCTTCATCAATCCCTACCAGAACGATCTGGCCCTGATCGGCACCACCGATATTCCCTATGATGGGCGGCCGGAAGACGTAGCGGCGGATGCCAGCGAGATCGACTACCTGATCAAGGTGGTCAACCGCTACTTCAAGCGCGAACTTGCCCGAGACGATGTCATCTACTCGTTCTCGGGTGTCAGGCCGCTCTATGACGACAACGCCGACAATCCGAGCGCGGTGACGCGCGACTATATTTTCGAACTCGACGCATCATCCGGGCAGGCGCCGCTGCTCTCCGTCTTCGGCGGCAAGATCACCACCTTCCGCAAGCTGGCCGAGCATGCGCTGGACCGGATCGCGCCGTTCTTTCCGAAAATGGGCAAGCCGTGGACGTCGAAAGGACATCTGCCGGGCGGCGATATCGCCAACGCCGACTTCGAGCAGTTTCTCGGCGACCTTGGCCGCGAATATCCCTGGATGCCGGCATCGCTGGTCAAGCAGTATGGCCGGCTCTATGGCACCAGGACGCGCGTTCTGGTCGGTGCGTCCAGGTCGCTCACCGAACTGGGCCGGTGCTTCGGCAAGGATTTTTTCGAACGCGAAGCCAGTTATTTGTTCGAGCATGAATGGGCGCTGACCGCTGCCGATATTCTTGAACGGCGCACCAAGCACGGCCTGCGTCTGTCCGCCGCGGAAAGAGCCGCCTTCGAGGACTGGTGCGTTGGCCGACTGGTGAGGGCAGGCTGATGACTTTTACGCTTTCCCTCAACACCAATCCGCTGGTCAACCGTTTTGCCGAACCGGACGATCTGATCGACGCGATCGCCTACGACATCGGCATCCGGGACGTGCAGCTCACGCATGAATTCGTCAATCCCGGCTGGCCGGCGGCGACGATCTCGAAATTCGTCCGCCTGTTCCGCACGGCGCTCGACCGCACCGGCGTGCGCGTGACGTCCGGGATGACCGGCCCTTACGGGCGGCTCAACCATTTCGGCCATCCCGACGCCGACGTGCGCCGCTACTACGTCGATTGGTTCAAGACCTTTGCCGACATTTCGGCCGAGCTCGGCGCCAGCGGCATGGGCACGCAGTTCGCGATCTTCACGCACCGGGATTTTGACGATCCGGAGCGTCGCGCGCGGCTTTTCGAGATCGCGCTGGAATGCTGGCGCGACGTCGCCGAGCACGCCAGGGCGGCGGGTTTGACCTACCTTTTTTGGGAGCCGATGTCGGTCGGCCGCGAATTCGGCCATACGATCGAGAGTTGCCGGGCACTGCACAACGAGATCGAAGCGGCCGGCATGGCCATTCCGTTGAAGATGATGGTCGATATCGACCATGGCGACGTCACCTCGAGCAACCCGGCCGACATCGATCCCTATGCCTGGGCCGAAGCCTTTCCCACGGTATCGCCGATCATCCACATCAAACAGTCGTCGATGAACAAGGGCGGCCATTGGCCGTTCATCGCCGCCTACAACAAGGACGGCCGCATCACGCCGGAAAAACTTCTGGAGACGGTTCGGCGCGGCGGCGGCGTCGACAACGAGATTTGCCTCGAACTGTCGTTTCGCGAACGCGAGCCGGTCGACCACCAGGTCGTCGCGATGATCCGCGAGTCGGTCGATTATTGGGCGCCGTTTATCGAGACCGGCAGGGCGGCACTCTCGCCGCGAGCAGGATAGATGAACAGGAGCCGATGCGGCTCCTGTTCCAAACCAGAATACGTCAGCCGAACTTCGGGTCGAGACTGCCCGACTTGTAGCGCTTGGCCATTTCCGAGACCGGCAGCGGCTTGATCCTGGGGGCGTTGCCGGCGGTGCCGAACTGCTCGAAGCGCTCTTTGCACAGCTTCCTCATGGCGGCCATTGCCGGCGTCAGATATTTGCGCGGATCGAACTCGCTCGGGTTCTCGGTCAGCACCTTGCGGATCGCGCCGGTCAGCGCCATGCGGTTGTCGGTGTCGATGTTGATCTTGCGCACGCCGTGCTTGATGCCGCGCTGGATCTCCTCGACCGGCACGCCCCATGTCGGCTTCATCTGGCCGCCATATTTGTTGATGATCTCCTGCAGCTCTTCCGGCACCGAGGACGAGCCGTGCATGACCAGGTGCATGTTCGGCAGGCGGCGGTGGATCTCCTCGATCACGTTCATGGCGAGCACCGCGCCGTCCGGCTTGCGCGAGAACTTGTAGGCGCCGTGGCTGGTGCCCATGGCGACGGCCAGCGCATCGACATGCGTGTCCTTGACGAACTGCACCGCCTGCTCCGGATCGGTCAGCAACTGGTCATGGCTGACGGTGCCCTCGACGCCGTGGCCGTCTTCCTGTTCGCCGCCGCCCATCTCCAGGGATCCGAGAACGCCGATCTCGCCTTCCACCGACACGCCGCCCCAATGCGCCATGTCGACGACGCGCCGCGTGATGCCGGAATTATAGTCGTAATCGGCCGGCGACTTGCCGTCCTCCTTCAGCGATCCGTCCATCATCACCGAGGTGAAGCCGTGCTGGATCGCGGTCACGCAGGTGGCTTCGTTGTTGCCATGGTCGAGATGCATGCAGACCGGGATATCGGGATGGATCTCGACCAGCGCGTCGATCAGCTTGGCCAGCACGACGTCGTTGGCATAGGCGCGGGCGCCGCGGCTCGCCTGCAGGATGACAGGCGATTTGGTCTCCTTGGCCGCCTCCATGATGGCAAGGCCCTGTTCCATATTGTTCATGTTGAAGGCAGGCACGCCATAGCCGTGTTCGGCGGCATGGTCGAGCAATTGTCTCAATGTGATGCGAGCCACCCAATGGTCTCCCGTATTTGGTTTCAAGCCTATGGTTTGCGAGCTGTCCGGTTGTCATTCAGCCCATTGATGCTTCTGGCCGGATTTCCGGAGAACCGCAACCTTTGGCCATGCGGCCGAGAGCAATTCTTGTTACAAGGCAGCGATCAGAAGCAAGGAATATCCCAAGGAATCATAACATCATCACAAAAAATTTGGCATGCATGCGATTTTATCTGTTAGAATAGTTTCTATCAGCCGTTTCTGCCACGGCGGACGCGGCGACGCGAATTAAAGGAAACAGGCTGGACGATGAAGAGCGACGGCCGGCGGCAAGGCATCATGGATTTTCTGATGGACACCGGCACGGCCAGTGTCGATGACCTTGCCTCGCGCTTCGGCGTGTCGAAGATGACCGTCCATCGCGACCTCGACGAGCTCGAGGAAAGCGGCTTCCTGCGCAAGATACGCGGCGGCGCCTCGATTCAGCCGAGCGGCCTGTTTGAAAGTGATTTCCGCTACCGTCAGAAGCAGGCCGCCGAGGAGAAGCAGCGCCTGGCGGTTGCCGCCGTGTCTGTCATCGAACCGGGCCAGACGGTGATCATCGACGACGGCTCGACGGCGGGCGGCATTGCGCGCCACCTTGCGGATCTGCGCCCGCTGACCGTGATCTCCAACAATCTGGCCGTGATACAGGATCTGGCCGGCGTTGCCGGTATCACCCTGATCGCGCTCGGCGGCCAGTACAGCAAGAAATTCCACGGTTTCTTCGGCCTGCTTGCCGAGGACACGCTGAGATCGTTGCGCGCCGATGTCGCCTTCCTGTCGTCGTCCGCCATCCACGGCGTTTCCGCCTTCCACCAGGACCAGGAAGTGGTCCATACCAAGCGGTTGATGATGGCCGCGGCCGCCCGCAAATATCTGCTGGTCGATCACGGCAAGTTCGGCCGCACGGCCCTGCATTTCCTGACCGATCTCAAGGCGTTCGACGCCGTCTTCACCGGTCGAGAACTGGGACCGCAGACACGCGAGGCGCTGGAAGGCGCCGGCGTTTCGCTATCACTGGTCGAGAAGGACTAGACCATGATCCCGAAAAGTGGGAACCGGTTTTCGGAAAAGATCATGGTCAAAGAAGAAGCTAGACCATGATCCCGAAAAGTGGGAACCGGTTTTCGGAAAGGATCATGGTCAAAGGAGAAGATAGAACCATGATCCCGAAAAGTGGGAACCGGTTTTCGGAAAAGATCATGGTCAAAGGAGAAGATAGAACCATGGTCCCGAAAAGTGGGAACCGGTTTTCGGAAAAGATCATGGTCAAAGAAGAAGATAGAGCCCCATCCCGCCTCGCGGGATGGAACAGGCTCTAGAAGGAGGACGCGTGGCTTACTGGGTCGGCACAAGCTGGAAAATGAACAAGACGCTTGCGGAAGCGACTGACTTTGCCAGGGCGCTGGCGGGGTTCGTCCCCGGTTTCGACGACCGTATCCAGCCCTTCGTCATCCCGCCCTTCACGGCGGTCCGCGAGGTCAAGAAAGCGCTGGCATCGACGCGGATCAAGGTCGGTGCCCAGAACATGCACTGGGCCGACGCCGGCGCCTGGACCGGCGAGATCTCGCCGGTGATGCTGACGGACTGCGGGCTCGATCTCGTCGAGCTCGGCCATAGCGAACGGCGCGAGCATTTCGGCGAGACCGACAATACGGTTGGTCTCAAGACCGCAGCGGCGGTGAAGCACGGGTTGGTGCCGCTCATTTGCGTCGGCGAGACATTGGCGCAACGCAACAGCGGCCAGGCCGATGCGGTGCTGGCCTTGCAGGTGCACGGCGCGCTGCAATACCTCGAAGGCCAGGCCAAGGCGGCGACGATCCTTTTTGCTTACGAACCGGTCTGGGCGATCGGCGACAAGGGCATTCCGGCAAGTGCCGGCTACGCCGACAGGCAGCAGGCGCTGATCAAGAAGATCGCCGGCGATCTTCTGCCGGCCATGCCGCCGGTGCTTTATGGCGGCAGCGTCAACCCGCAAAATGCCGCCGAACTGATCGGCCAGCCGCATATCGACGGGCTGTTCATCGGCCGCTCCGCCTGGCAGGCGGAAGGCTATATCGACATCCTCGAACGCGCCTCGGCGGCGATCTAGAGCATGATCCCGAAAAGTGGAATCCGGTTTCGAAAAGATCATGCTCAAACAAAAGATAGCATGATCCCGAAAAGTGGAATCCGGTTTTCGGAAAGATCATGCCCAAACAAGATAGCATGATCCCGAAAAGTGGAATTCCGTTTTCGGAAAAGATCATGCTCAAACAAAAGATGGAGCCCATCGGGATGGGCTCCAGAGCAATCGAACAGGAAAGGACAGAAAAAATGAAAATAGCCATTGGGGCCGACAGCGCCGGCAAGCCGCTGCTCGACGTCATTGCCGCTCACCTGGCCACCAAACCCGGCCTCACCGTCAGCGACCTCAGCCAGGCCGGCTACTATGCCGACCTGTCGCAGCAGCTCGCCCAGACCATCCTCGACGGCGAAAACGATCGCGGCATCTTGTTTTGCGGCACCGGCATCGGCGTTTCCATCTCGGCCAACAAGGTCCCCGGCATTCGCGCCGCACTCACCCATGACACCTATTCGGCGGAGCGCGCGGTCAAATCCAACAATGCCCAGATCATCACCATGGGCGCCCGCGTCATCGGCCCGGAACTGGCCAAGTCGATCGTCGATGCCTGGCTCGCATCGGAGTTCGACGAAAACGGGCCATCGGCCGGCAATGTCCAGGCGATCGACAGGCTCGACGCGGCGAAGTTGGGCTAACCCAGGCTTTTTCGCATCGCGCCGATAACGGTGACCGCCGACGCCGCGCCGGGGTCGATGTGTCCGAGCGACCGCTCGCCGAGCCGCGACGAGCGGCCCTTCGCTGCGATCATATCCTTGGTCGCCTCGGCGCCCCGTTCGGCTGCTTCGAGGGCGGCTGCCAGGCTTTCGGACAGGGTCTTGCCGGCGGCATGGGCAGCGGCCGCGGCTTGCGCCGCCGGCAGCCAGGCGTCGACCATCGTCTTCTCGCCGATCTCCGCCTTGCCGCGATCCTGGATGCCTTGCGCTATCGCCTGGAACAGGTCGACGACGTCGGCGCCCGCCAAGGTCGCCTTGCCCTTGACGGCAGCCGCACCACGCATGAAGGCCGTCGCGTAGAGCGGGCCCGACGAGGCGCCGACGGCGTTGAGGAACGACTTCGCCGCAGTGTTGAGGAGAACAGTCGGCTCGGTTGCCGTGAGCTCCAGCGGCGCCAGCGCATCGCGCACCGCCCCAAAGCCGAGCGCCATGGCGATGCCATGATCGGCGTCGCCGATGACCCCGTCGAGCTGACAGAGCCTGTCCTTGTCGGCTTCGATCGCCACCGCGATCGCATCGAACATTCTTTTCAGATCGGCTGCATCGATGGATGTCATGGATGCACCCTTTCAGCCGGCACGGAACATGGCGCAGTCGCAAGGATGGTCGAGCATCGTCTGCAATTCGGCGTCGAGATGCATCAGCGTCACCGAGGCGCCGGCCATTTCGAGCGAGGTGCAATAATTGCCGACCCAGGTCGCGTGAACTGACACGCCGATGTCATCGAGCCGCTGTTTGACGCGCCGGTTCATGATGTAGAGCTCCATCAGCGGCGTCGAGCCGAGCGAATTGACGAGCACGGCGACCTTGTCGCCGCGTGCCGGCGCCATCTCGTCGACGATCTTGTCCAGCATCTCGTCGGTGATCTCGTCGGCGGTTTTCAATTTTCCGCGGGCGATGCCCGGCTCGCCATGGATGCCCATGCCGATCTCCATCTCATCCGGTCCGATCTCGAAATTCGGCCGCCGGGTCTGCGGCAGCGAACAGGGCGACAGCGCCACGCCCATGGTGAAGGTGTGATCATTGGCCTTCCTGGCGATACGCTCGCATTCTTCGAATGACAGCATCCGCTCGCAGGCGGCACCGGCGGCTTTGAAGATGAAGAAATTGCCGGCGACACCACGGCGCTTTTGCCTCTGGTCGCGCGGCGCCGATGCCACGTCGTCGGTGGTCAGCACGGTGCGCACTTCGATGTCATCCATCGCCGCCATCTCTGCGGCCATGTCGAAGTTCATCACGTCGCCGGCATAGTTGCCATACATGAACAGCACGCCGGCGCCGCCGCTGGCCGCCTTGGCGCATTCAAGGATCGGGTCCGGCGGCGGCGAGGCAAAGACATTGCCGATCGCCGCCGCGTCGGCCAGCCCCTTGCCGACGAAACCGAGGAAGGTCGGCTCGTGGCCGGAGCCGCCGCCGATGACGAGGCCGACCTTGCCCTGGCGAGGTCCATCGCGGGCGATGATCGAGCGTGGGCTGCCCTCCATGCTTTTGAGATGGCGGGGATGCGCGGCCAGAATGCCTTCCAGCATCTCGTCGACAGTGCGGTTGCCGTCGTTGATGATCTTCTTGGTCTGCACCGGCAGCCTCCCGATTTCGGTATTTTCGCAGATAGTACAGCGTGTTACCGGAATTTCCACCCGGGGTCGGACATTTCACGCGGCAATATGTTCCGGCGGCCAGGACCTGCACGCAGGGATTGGCTGCCTCTTTGTCCTTGAGCTTAAAATGCCCGAAGAAGAAGCGGTGGCAGGAGCCGATAACTTGCCGCGTCAAATGGCGATCACCGGTAAGGCAGGCAGCAGCTTGTCCAGGGTGATGGGAAAGTCACGCACCCGCACGCCGGTCGCGTTGTAGATGGCGTTGGCGACAGCTGCCCCCGCACCGCAGACGCCGAGTTCGCCGATCCCCTTCGCGCCGAATGGATTGGCCTTGTCGTCATGTTCCTCGAGGAAGACGACCTCCATCTCGGGGACGTCGCCGTTGACCGGGACGTGATACTCGGCAAGATCGTGATTGACGAAGTGGCCGTAGCGCCGGTCGAGCACCGTCTGCTCCATCAGCGCCGCACCGATTCCCCAGGTCATGCCGCCGATGATTTGCGAGCGCGCGGTCTTGGGGTTGAGGATACGGCCGGCGCCCATCACCGCCAGCATCCGGCGCAGGCGGATCTCACCGGTATCGCAATCGACGGCGACCTCGGCGAAATGCGCGCCATAGGAATGCTGCGAGTAAGCCTTGTATGACGGGGTGGCGGCGCCGGCGGCCACGGAACCCTCGGCCTCGAACCCGTCGGGAGCGATCCGTCGGACAAGGTCGGCCAGGCTTGCCGAACGCTGGCCGAGCCTGACCTGGCCGTCGGCAAAGTTCGCCTGGGTGGCGCCAGCGCCGCGCAACGGCGAGGCTTCGCTCGACCGCGCCGCCTGCAATATCCGTTCCCTAAGGGCGTTGCAGGCGTTGTGCAGCGCCGACCCTGCACTTGCCGCGCCCCAGGACCCGCCGGAGCCGGCGGTACGCGGGAAGCGGCTGTCGCCAAGCTCCACTTTGACGGACGAGATC
This sequence comes from Mesorhizobium sp. WSM4819, assembly GCF_055811215.1. Taxonomy (NCBI): domain Bacteria; kingdom Pseudomonadati; phylum Pseudomonadota; class Alphaproteobacteria; order Hyphomicrobiales; family Phyllobacteriaceae; genus Mesorhizobium; species Mesorhizobium sp. WSM4819. The sequence continues at coordinate 54,188 of NZ_JBVVQO010000024.1, read as the reverse complement.
GGCACGCCGAGGCTGTCCGCGGCGATCTGGGTTAGGATCGTATAGGTGCCGGTCCCGATATCGGTCATGTCGAGCCGCGCCGTCACCCGACCGTCGCGGTCGATCGCAACCCGCGCCGTCGCCGCGCCGATGTAGTTCGGACGGATCGCCGCCGCCATGCCGTAGCCGATGAGCTTGCGGCCCTCTCGGGCGCGGCCCGGCGTCGGGTTTCTTCGCTGCCAACCGAAACGGCGGGCGCCTTCCTCCATGCAGGCGACGAGATTGCGGGTGGAGAACGGCACGCCGCGCTCGGGATCCTGGGCCGGTTCATTGCGGATCCTGAGTTCGATTGGGTCCAGTCCGAGCCGCTCGGCGAGTTCATCCATGGCGCATTCGAAGGCCAGCATGCCGGGGGCTTCGCCGGGCGAGCGCATCCATTCGCCGCGGTTGATATCCAGCGGGACCAGGCGATGGCGGGTGACACGGTTCGGCGCCGCATAGAGCGAGCGGGCAAAAACTGCCGTTTGCTCGCAGTACTCCTCGAAGCTGGACGTTGCCGACCAGACGTCGTGCGCGATCCCGGTGAGCCGCCCGTCGGTGTCCGCGCTGAGACGCACCTGTTGGATCATCTCTGCGCGATGACCGGCATTGGCGAACATCTGTTGTCGCGTCAGCGCGATCTTGACGGGACGCTGCAGGACCTGCGCAGCAAGCGCGGCCAGGATCGTATCGGCATGGGCAATCAGCTTGGAGCCGAAGCCGCCGCCGATGAACGGGCTGATGATGCGCACACGCTCGGGCGGGATGCGGAGTGTGCTGGCGACCCCCGCCCGGAAATTCGCCAGGGTTTGCGCCGATGTATGGATCGTCAGCTCGTTGCCTGACCAGGCGGCGAGCGTCGCATGGGGCTCCATCGGATTGTGATGTTCGAAGGGCGTCCGGTAAGTGGCATCGACCTTGACCGGAGCTGCGGCAAAGGCGCTCTCGAAGTCGCCGATCACGCTGTCGGTCTCGAAGCCGGCATTGGTCCGCTTTGGTGCGTAGGCGTCGGCCACATGTCCCGACAGATCGTAGAGGCCCGGCTCCTCGTCGTAGCGCACTTTGATGAGGCCGGCGGCAGCACGTGCCGCCTCGAACGTCTCCGCAACGATCAGCGCGACGGGCTCGTCGTAATAGCGCACCCGCTCGCTGTTGAGCGCGGGCCGGGCGCGCGTGAAGACCTCCGGCACCGTCGGCGTGACCGCCGGGCCGAAATCCGGCTGGGCCGGCGCATTCCGGTGCGTCATGACGAGCAGCACTGCCGGCGCCCGTTCGGCTTCGGCCGTGTCGATCTCGGCAATGCGCCCCTTGGCGACGGCAGCGCCGAGAATATAGCCAAAGGCTGTACCCTCCAGCGTATTCTCGTAGGCGTAGGTGGCATCGCCTCTCACCTTGAGCGGACCATCGATGCGATCGAATGGACGCCCGATGATGCCGCTGCGTGTTTCGCGAGGACGGTTTGAGGTCTTCGTCTCTGTCATCATGTCACCTCATGCACTCTCGGCGGCAGCAGCGAGCGTGTGCCGCATCGTCCGTTTCGCCAGCGGGATCTTGAAATCATTGCCGCCATATCCGACGGCTTCGGCGAGCGCGGCTTCGGCCGCGTCGGTAAAGGCGCCGTCGGACGCCGCCGCTCCAGCGAGGGTGCGCTCTGCCTCCGTCGCGCGCCAGGGCTTGGCGGCCACGCCGCCCATGGCGATCCAAGCGCTTTGGATACGATCGCCGCTTTTCTCGACGACTGCCGCCACCGATACCAGCGCGAAGGCGTAGGAGGCACGGTCGCGCACCTTGCGGTAAACCTGCCGGCCGGGCGGTGGCGGCGGCAGGGTGACGGCGGCGATCATCTCGCCGTGGTCGAGCACGGTTTCCACATGCGGCGTCGCCTCAGGCAATCGATGGAGATCGCCAATCGGAATCGTGCGGGTCCCGCCGCCGGGCGATATGGTCTCGATCCTGGCGTCGAGCCCGGCCATGGCGACCGCCATGTCGGAGGGATGGACCGCGATGCAGGCCTGGCTGGCGCCGAGCACGGCGTGCATGCGATTGAAACCCTGCAGCGCCGCGCAGCCCGAACCTTGCTCGCGCTTGTTGCAAGGCATGTTGCGGTCGTAGAAATAGGGGCAGCGCGTGCGCTGCAGGAGATTGCCGCTGGTCGAGGCCTTGTTGCGTATCTGGCCGGACGCTCCCGCCAGCAGCGCTTGCGTGAGCATCGGATAGCGCGATCTCACCCGCGGATCGGCGGCAAGATCGCTGTTGCGGACCTGGGCGCCGACCCGAAGCCCGCCTGCCGCCGTCTGCTCGATCCGATCGAGCGGCAGCCGGCTGATGTCGACGAGATGCGCAGGGCGCTCGATCTCGAGCTTCATCAGGTCGAGCAGGTTGGTGCCGCCGCTGATGAACTTGGCGTCCGGCCGCTCCGCGACCGCGGCGGCTGCCTGCTCGGCACTTGCCGCACGTTCATAGGTGAAGGATTGCATTGCTCACGCCCCCTCTGCCGCGTCGCGGATTGCAGCGACGATGTTCGGATAAGCGGCACAACGGCAGATGTTGCCGCTCATCCGCTCGCGGATCTCGGCATCGGTGAGAGCGACGGGAACCGCTGCCACGTCGGCGCTCGCATGGCTCGGCCAGCCGGCCCTGGCCTCGCCCAGCATAGCGACCGCGGAGCAAATCTGGCCCGGCGTGCAGTAGCCGCACTGGAAGCCGTCGCGGGCAACGAAGGCGGCCTGCACCGGATGCAGCCGGTCGCCCTCGGCAAGGCCCTCGATCGTGGTGATCTCGTCGCCTTCATGCATTGCGGCAAGCGTCAGGCAGGAATTGATCCGGCGCCCATCAACCAGCACCGTGCATGCGCCGCACTGGCCGTGGTCGCAGCCTTTCTTCGAGCCGGTGAGGCCGAGATGGTTGCGCAGCGCGTCGAGCAGCGTCGTCCGCGGGTCGAGCTCGACGGCAAAATCCTTCGCGTTAATCCGCAGGGATATCGGCATCGTCGGCGCCGGCGTCGGCGAGGCGGCCGCCGTGACGGCGCCCGCCGGCTCCGCGTATACCGGTATACCGGTAGCCAGGAGCACGCCCGTCGCTACCCCGCCCTCCAGAACCGTTCGACGAGTCGGCCCGCTCCTTGTGTCTGTTTTGGCCATGCATGATCTCCCAGTCGCAGTTCTGTCACTCATCGACCTTGGAGGTGGGGAGGCGCGCGACGGCTTTCTTTTAAGAAACCGGCGGCAATATCAGGATTCCGGAGAAGAATTCACCCGATGGGCCCGAGGCGTCATGCCCCTGAGACGCCGGAATGTCGTGGTGAAGTGGCTCTGGCTTGAAAAGCCGAGCCGAAAGGCAATGCTGCCGATCGACAAACCCGTTTCGCGCAGCAGTATCTCGGCTCGCCGCACGCGTTCCTCGATCACATAGGCATAGGGTGCAAGCCCGGTCGTCGCCTTGAATCGGCGTGCAAAACTGTCGACGGCCATATCAGCGACGGCTGCCAACTCCCTTAGCGAAATGTCGGCATCCATATGCGCATCGATGTAAGCCCGGACTCGACCAAGCGCGCGACGGCTGAGACAGCCGTGACGCACCGACGGGTGTTGCTCCCGGTTCAGGGTGGCCACGCGGAGGCTGACCAGGGCGACCAGATGCTCGATATAGGCAGTGTCCGGCTTGTGGCCGAGCGCCATCTCGTCGCGAAGCGAACTCAGCAGCGTGGCGATCACCACGTCTTTCCTGTTCACCAGGATCGGCAGGTCTCTCAGGCGTTCGCAGCCGGGAACGCTGATATCGGGATCGATCCACAAGGCTGAGTAGGAGAGGTCTACATCGCGATAGAAGCCCTGCCGCTCCGCGCCTGCGGGGACGAAGGTGAGGGCTCCGGGACGGTCCATTCCGTCGTACAGCGATCTTGCCTCGTGCCGGATAGATGTATGCGAGGTTCCGCCTTCTTCAGTCAGCACGATCAGATGATGAGGGGCTGTCCAGCGCAGCTCCGCCTCGCGGCACGCCCACCGCCGGTTGTCGAAAACGATCGAGGAGCTTCCCCATGACGCGGTCTGCACGGGCTCCGACTTCTCCTCCTGGCTCCGAACCCGTCCGTCACCAAGCAATGGTCTGAATGACATCGCGGCATCCCGCTGGTTCATTCGCGGAGCCGTGATCCAGCCCCGCTTGAGCGTTTACGCCGCCCCGCCGCTGCGCGTACGGCGCCTTATGTGGGGCAGGCATCTGGCGTTGGTAACCGCGCCGTGTTCAAGAAGTCGTGAGATCAGCCAAATCCAGCGCGCCTGCTGTCAGCCGCCGAGCCCATCGCGGATGGCGCAGAAATAGCGATCGGTACCGACTTGCCCGCCCTTGAGCGCAATCTCCAGTCCGTCGATCGCCTTGACGCGCGAGTGGGCGACGCAAAGCGGCGAGCCCGGCGAGGCGGGCAGCGGCATCCTGACCGTCAGCGCATCGACGCCCATCTGGCCGAGCGCATGGCTCGACGTGTCACCGCCGGCAATGACCACGCGCTGCAATTTCTGCTCGATCGTAAGCTCGCGAAGAAGTTCGCCGAGGCTGCGGCCAAGCTTGTGGCGGGCGCCTTCCTGCCGGTCGATCTCGGCGCCCCGGTCGGCTGTGGGGCCGAGGGCGGTGTAGAGGACGACGCTGCGACCGGCTTCGAGGCTGGCACGCCCGCTTGCTGCCGCGCGCGCAATAGCATCGCTGGAGGCCTCGGAAACCAGTTCGACAGGGTCCACCGCGACGCCGTCGAATCCGTCCGTCAAAGCATGCCGGATCTGTCGTTCCGTCGTCGGCGAGCAGCTGCCCGATACCACTGCGATCCGGTCGGCCGCACCCGGCGGCGAAAAGCTGGGCTCGGCACGGACGGTCCGGTTGGCGGCCCATTCGGCCAGCAGCGCATATTCGATGCCCGAAGAGCCGACGACGAATGTGCCGCCCGGCCGGCGAACGCGCCATATCTCCTTGCCGGCAAGCGCCTGACTTTCCAGGCTGTCGACATCCAACAGCACGATGCTGGTGCCATCGCCGAGCAAGCGATCGAATGCTTCCGATCGCGACGCTGACTGCAGCGTCGCCAGATCCACCAGTCCCGAGGTGAGGTCCGTCTGGCGCGACAGATGGATCAGCAGGTCGGATTCATCCATCGGCGTGGTCGGGTGGCGGCTCATTACGGGATGGCGGTCGATACGGAAATATTTGTCGCGGTAAGCAGCAAACAGATGGCCGAAGGCGGTGTAGCGCTTGAGCTGCGGCGCGCCGACCACCAGCGGCACGCTGTCCTTGCTAAAAACCGAGCGGCCGATCTCGATAGCCCGGCCGATGCTGCCGATCGCCGGGCTGGAATCGAAGGTCGAGCAGACCTTGTAGTGGCAGATCTCGGCGTTCAGGGTCTTCAGCCAGGCGAAGGCGCGGTTGAGGTGCATGTCCATCCACTGCGGTGTCTCGCTTCGGCTGGTGCCGGCCAGGCCGATGGCACGGCAATGCCCGAACTGCGAAAGCATGGCCTCGTCCGGCTGACGCATGAACAGCACGGTCGGCACACCGCCGAGCTCGAGCGCCTCCATGACGTCGGTCGAGCCGGTGAGATCATCGCCATAATAGCTCAGAAGCAGGCTTTGCATGGCGTCAGGCCGCTTTGCCGTCGCCGAATTTCTCGATCGACCGCGCCAGTTCCGGGTGGCTCAGGGCGAAGTCCGCCAACGATATGCCATCGACGGCCGCCTGCCAGGCTTGCTGCACGGCGCGTACGCCGGCGCCCGGTCCGTCAGGATGGCTGACGATGCCGCCGCCGCAGAGATAGAGAAGATTGACCGTTCGGCCGGTTCGCCGGTAGGTTTCGGGGGCTTGTCCACCCCATTGGCCGGACCCGGCGACCGGCAGCGCGCAATCCTCCGGCGAAAAGATCGGCGTGGTCACCGCCTCGAAGGAACTGATGAAGGACCAGTCCGGCTCCCAGTATTTCGAGGCGATGCCGTTGATCTGGAACTGGTCGACGCCGAGCAGCCGCCAGAACTGCTGCCAGACCTTGAAATCCATGCCGAGGCCGGGGTGGCGGGTGAGGATGTCCCAGCCGTTGCGGTGGGCATGGAGCACCAGGCTGGAGCGCTTTCTCAGGTAAGTCATGCCGCCGAAGCCGACGGAATTGATGTTGACCACGGCGCAATTGCCGCCGGCCTTCGCCACCAGATCATGGTTGCGCATCATCTCGTCCGGGTCGGCGTGCGAGATGCCAAAGGCATACATCACCTTTTTGCCGGTCTTCTGCTCATGGTCGAGGACGAGCGGCATGATCGCTTTCACCCGTTCCGATAGCGGCGAATAGGCCGGGCTCATCAGCTTCTCGTCGTCCTTGATGAAATCGACGCCGGCGTCGATCAGCTCACCAACCATTTCGGCCGTCTCGTGCGGGCGCAGCCCAAGCGCCGGCTTGACGATCGTTCCGATGATCGGGCGATCCCTGACGCTGGTCAGCCTGCGACTGCCGGCGACACCGAATTGCGGACCCGGATGCGCACCCCGGTATTCCTCCGGCAGCTTCATGTCGACGACGCGAATGCCGGACAGGCCCTTGATCGAAAAGGCGCCGCCAATGGCGATGGTCATCAATGCCGAAAGATCGGTGCCGATGGCATCAAGCGGAAATGCGATGTCGACATCCGCCCGCTTGAAGGGCCCGTCGCCGGCTTCGGGAAGGGACGGGCGATCGGCGTCCGGCAGAGGCCGTATCGCCAATACGCGCGCCGCCACCCGGGCCTTGAGCTCCTCGGTCTCGCGGGCCAGCGCGACGAAGGTTCCGGTCGACTGGTCGCTGGCGATCTTGGCCGCCAGCGCCTCGATGCTGCCTGGGGTTTCGATGCGATAGGTGAGGGTGATCATAGTCCGAAAAAAGTTCCCTGATCCTCGAAATCTGGTATAATGAGTACATAAGCATTGCAAGCGATATCCTGCTCGGCCGAGCATTCCGAGGATTCGTGATGACGATGCTAAACAGAACTGGTCAAGGGAGTGATTTGCTACGATGAACCGTTCGGAGCCGATCGTCCGGCGCAAACTTTCCGACGAAGTGTTTTTGCGACTGAAGCGCTTAATCACCAGCGGCGAATTGCAGCCGGGCGACGACATGCCATCGGAGCGCGAGTTGATGGAGCGCTTCGCGGTCGGCAGGCCGGCGATCCGCGAGGCGATGCAGGCGTTGAGCAATATGGGCCTTGTCGCGATCTCGCATGGCGAGCGGGCGAAGGTGCTTCAGCTGACCGCCAAGTCGATCATCAAGCAGGTCGACGGCGCCGCCAAGATCATTCTGTCGTCATCGAAGGACACGCTGGAGCACCTCAAGAGCGCCCGCATCTTCTTCGAGCGCGGCATGGTCAGGGAAGCCGCCGAAAAGGCCACCACCGAGGACGTGCAGCGGTTGCGGGCAACCGTTGCCGAACAGCGGAGCTTTCGCGGCGATTCCGAAGCCTTCATATCCGCCGATATGAAGTTTCATACCCAGATCGCGGCCATATCCGGCAACCCGATCTATGTCGCGGTCAGCGAAGCGATGCTTGGCTGGCTGAAGGAATATCACACCGAGATGCTGATCTGGAGCGGCAAGGAAAATTTCACGCTGACCGAGCACGAAGAGATCATCGGCCGCATCGAGCAGAAGGACGCGGACGGCGCCGAGAAGGCGATGATCAAGCACCTCGAGCGCTCGCGCGCGCTCTATGTGATGAATTCCGGATGATGAATTCCGGCAGCTGATTCACCCGATCCGGGTGATCGCGTAAGGCGTCATCACCAGGTGGCGTCGCTCGAACCCGGAAATATCAACCGTCACTTCGCTCGCCGTCAGGTTCGCCAGCCACATGACGGTCTGGCCCGCGGCAGAACGGCCGGCCAGCGTGAGCAGCCGCGTCTCATCGCTCGTCCTCGCCGCTACCTGCCTGAAGCCGGCCAGTTCGCAAAGCCCCTGCACGGCCTGGAAGATCGGCAGGTGTTCACCTTCGCCGACGGGTTCCCCGGATGCCGCCAGCACGCCGAACGGTCCGCTGAAGCTGGACAGCGTGAGCATCTCCAGCCCGGCCGGCGCGACCCGCGCGCCATAGCCGATCGTCCATGCTGCCGCGAACAGCCCGGCATGGCGGGGATCCCGGTCGGCCATGGCGATGCGCTGATTGTGCGGGTTGGCCTTGGTCGCGCCGCCATAGGGGTTCTGCCGCATGGCGATGGTCGACGGGCCGATCCGGTAGGGTTTTGCCCCGAAGATCGCTCGCGCCGATCGGGTGATGAACGGCAGCGCCTCCAGCGACTGCATGACGCTGAGATCGTCGGCGGCGTGCACGATCGGGCAGGTGCAGTGGCTGACGAAATCGAGCAGATCGGCGGGAACGCGCTTGCGGTTGAGTTCGGTGAAATAGCTGAACATGCCGCCGCCGAGGCGGACGTCGGGAAAGGCGCGGCGCGCCGCGGCATAGACATCTTCAAGCGGCGGACATTCAGGCCATGCGCTGCCCGGCGGCGTCGACTGCCGGTCGACCGAAGGCGAGACGGCAATAGCCGAGAGTTTCAGCCCGGCCTGACGCACCATGCCCGCGACGCCTGAGAGCTCGGCATCGAGATCGCCAACGCAGGAAACGACGCATTCGAGCGTGGTCTCGACCGGGTAGGATGCGGCAAGCCGGGCAAAGGACTGCAAGGCGTCGGGGCCATGGCCCCGCGTTGGATCGTAATGGAACATCAGCTGCTGCGGGCCGAGCGCGGACAGTGTCGGCAGGTTTGCCAGCGCCGTCTCGGCCTCGTCCGGATAGATGATCACGCCGATATCCGGCAGCAGCGGTCCGGTTTCGCCGAGTTCGACTCGGACCGGCTCGGCGGTTGCTGCGGCAGCCGGCACCCTGCCGTCGCCGGTCACACGCAGACTGACCGTCTGGCGCAGAGTCTGGCCGGCGGGCAGCATGTAGGGCCAAGGCAGCGCCAGCGGCCGGACATAGGTCTTGTAGGACGCGTCCGACCAATTGCGCTGGTCCTCCATCTCGAACGCATCGCCTTCCATCCGGCATTCCGCGGTGACGCCGGGCCGGACCTCATGCGTGATCGCCCGCAGATCCTTGAAAGGCTGCCAGGGGTCGATCAGCTCAGGAAGTTTCGTTGCGACGACGCTGCCGTCGGTGTGCTCGACAGTGACCGGGCTGCCAGCCAGGCCGGCGATCGGATGCAGGATGCAGAAGCCGCAGCGATTGGTCTCGAAAGCGTTTTCGGGAAGCGCGCTCACGTCGAAAACCAGCTGGCCGTCGGCGGAACCTTTGATCGTCGCGCGAAAGTCGAGCCGGCTTCGCTCCGGTCCGACACAGCTTGCCGAATAGCTGACAGTGAAAGTGTCGGCGCCCTGGTCGATGACCAAATCCGTCAGCGCCGGCTCGTAGGTGCCCCAGTCGCGATCCCTGACGATGTAGGCGATGGCGCGCAGCACCTCGATGCCGCCATGGCGGATGGTGCGCAGATTGCCGTTGACGAAGTCGGCGCTGAGCGCGCCGGCGCGCAAGCTGACTTGCTCGGTCTCGACCGCGTGTGTGCCATAGAGGAGGAAGGCATCCGCGATCATCTCAGCAAAGCGTCGAGTTGCACCGGTTCACCGCTTGCAGCACCGGCATAGGCGGCCTCGACCAGCGCCAAGGTCCTAAGATTGTCGGCGCCCGAGGTTGCCGGCTCGGTTTTGCTCGCCAAGCAGGCGACCCAGTGCTTTTGGATGGCGACGACGCTTTCCTGGATGTTGTGCCACGGCCGCGATGCCCAGGGCAGCAGCGGCGGCGAGACGTCGCTGACCGCCGTTCCGTTCCTGCCGGTGACGGTGAGCCGGTAATTCTGCTCGAGCCGGATCGTGCCGTCGCTGCCGTCGATCTCGACCAGCGTCTGCGGAAACGGCTCGGTCGCGAGCTTGGTCGCATAGCTGCAGTCGACCACGGACGTTGCACCGCTCTTGTGGTCCATCAGCATGGTAGCGACGTCCTCGCCGGCAATGTTGGGGTTGATGCGAGCGGTTCGGGTCGTGATCGTCGAAACGTCGCCCAGCAGGAAGCGGGCTATGTCGAGACTGTGGATGCCGAGGTCTTCGATGATGAAGCGCTTTCCCGTCGCCAGATAGGGCTGCCCGGAAAACACGTCATAGGCCGAGCGGAACGAGATCCGGCCGAAGAAGGGCGTGCCGATGTCGCCGCTGTCGAGCACGGCGCGCACCGCCTGGATCGGCGACTGCCAGCGAAAATTCTCATGCACCATCAACGCCACGCCGGCATCGCTGCAGGCCTTCACCATGGCCTTGGCGTCGGCAAGCGTCGGCGCAAACGGTTTTTGGCAGATCGCCGGAACGCGGTTTTGTGCCGCCATCTCGACAAGCGAACGATGGCTCGGCGCGGTGGTGGCGATATCGACGAAATCCAGGCTTTCGCCGGCAAACAGTGCCGCCGCGTCTGTGTAGCGTCGCTCAATGCCGAACTGGTCGCCGACCACGTTGAGCCGTTCCGGGTCGCGGTCGCAGATGGCGACGATCGAGGCGCTGTCGATGTCGCGCCAGGCATGCATCTGGTTGACGGCAAAGAAGCCGCAGCCGATCAGCGCTCCTCGCAGTTCCGCCACGGGTCAGCCCGCCTTTGCCATCTGCATCAGCGTCACCCGGCTCTGCAGCCGGCGCTGCGCCTGGTCGACGACGACGGCGACGATGATGACGAGGCCCTTGATCACCATCTGCCAGAACGAGCTCACCCCCATCATCACCAGCCCGTCGGAAAGGATGCCGATGACGAAGGCGCCGACGATGGTGCCGCCGATCGTGCCGCGGCCACCCGACATCGAGGTGCCGCCGAGCACCGCCGCGGCGATGGCGTTGAGCTCGAAGCTTTCGCCGGTCGCCGGATGCGAGGCCATCAGTTCAGACGAGATGATCAGCCCGACGACCGCCGCGCAGAAGCCGGAGAACATGTAGACGAACATCTTCACCATGTTGACCCTGACGCCCGAAATCCGCGCCGCCCGTTCGTTGCCGCCGACTGCGAAGATGTGGCGGCCGAGCGGGGTGTATTTGGCGAGATAGGCCGCCCCAACTGCTACGACGACAAGAATCCATATCGAGACCGGCAGGCCGAGCAGCCGGCCGGCGCCGAGGAAGCTGAACCCGGTCGTGCCCAGATCGGGCTTGCCGACGAGGTTCGGAAAGGTGCGACCATCCGACGACAGCAGCGCCAGGCCGCGTGCGACATAGAGCACGCCGAGCGTGGCGATGAACGGCGCGACATTCAGCCTGGTGATCAGCAATCCGTTGACGGCGCCGATCAATATACCGACCGCCAGCGTGATCAGTGCGATCTCGAAGACGTTGAAATAGATCGTGTAGCCGACCTGCAGGTCGATGCCGTTGAGCACGAGATAGCCGGCGACCATGCCGCACAGGCCGACAATCGAGCCGACCGAGAGGTCGATGCCGCCGGTGATGATGACGAAGGTCATGCCCATGGCGAGGAAGGCGTTCAGCGCGACGTGCTTCGACATCAGGATCAGGTTGGCAGCCGAAAGGAAATTCGGCGCCGCGATCGAGAAGAAGATCAGGACGGCGATCAGCGCAATGAACGTCCTCGCCTTCATCAGCGTCAGCAGCACGGAGCCGCTCGAGGCGGAGGCAACCGAAGCCTTGGCCGGGATGTCAGTCATGGGCGTAGCTCTCCATGTGCGGGACCGGCCCGTGGCCAAGCGCCGATGCGGCGACAAGTGCCGCCTCCGTCGCCTCGGCGCGATCGAACATGCCGGTCAGTTTTCCATTGCTCATCACCGCGATGCGGTCGGACAGCGCCATCACCTCGTCGAGATCGGAGGTGGCGAACAGAATGCCCAGCCCGTCGCGGGACAGTTTGCGCATGGTGCGAAAGACGTCGGCCTTGGCGCCGACATCGATGCCGCGGCTTGGTTCGTCCATCAACAGCACCTTCGGTCCGGTGAGCAGCGCCTTGCCGATCACCACCTTCTGCTGGTTGCCGCCCGACAGCGACGTGACCTCCTGCGCCGGATCGGCGACCTTGATCGCCAGTTCCCGCACCATCTGCGTCACCGCCTGGTTCTCCTTGGCGCCGCTGATATGGAACAGGCGGACAAACCGCGACAGGCTGGCCAGCGTCAGATTGCTGGCGACCGAGAGGATCGACACCAGCCCTTCGCGCTGGCGGTCCTCGGGGATCAGCGCCAGCCCGCGCCGGATGCGCCGCGTGGTGTCGCGTTCCCTGACCTTCTTGCCGGCAATGAAGATCGCCCCGGTGGCATGGCCGTGGCGCCCCATGATGCAGTCGAACAGCTCGCTGCGACCGGCGCCCATCAGGCCGTATATGCCGAGGATCTCGCCGGCACGCAGCGACAGCGAGACATGATCGACCGCAAGCCCGCCGGTCACGCGCGGCAGGCAGATATCCTCGGCGCGGAAGATCTCTTCGCCCGGAACATGGCCGTCGGGCTTGGCGAAGTCCTTGGCGTCGGAGCCGATCATCTGCCGCACGATCCATTGCGTGTCGACGTTTTTCATCCTCTCCTGGCCGGTGATGCGGCCGTCGCGCAGCACGGTGATGTAGTCGCCGATGCGGATCAGCTCCTCGAGCCGGTGCGAGATGTAGACGATCGCCACGCCGCGCGCCTTAAGGTCGGCGATCACCTTGAACAGGATCTCGACTTCCGCCGCACTCAGCGCCGAGGTCGGTTCGTCCATGATCAGGATGCGCGCATCGAGCGAGACCGCCTTGGCGATCTCGACCAGTTGCTGCTGGCCGATGCGCAAATCCTCGACCAGCATGTCCGGCCGGATGCCGGCTTGCAGGCGCTCGAGAAATTCCGCCGCGCGGCGCTCCTGTTCCCGGCTGTCGATCTTGCGGAACCGGTTGGTGATCTCGCGGGTGGCGAAAATATTCTCGGCCACCGTCAGGTTGCCGAACAGGTTCAACTCCTGGAACACCATGCCGATGCCGCGGTTCACCGCGTCGCCGGATGAGGAGAAGGAAACCTCTTCGCCCTCCAGGAGAATGCGGCCGAGCGTCGGCTGTTCGACGCCGGCGATGATCTTCATCAGCGTCGATTTGCCGGCGCCGTTTTCGCCGACCAGCACGTTGACCGCGCCCTTGCGCACTTCGAAATTCGCGCGCTTGACCGCGACTGTCCCCGAATAGACCTTGGAGACGTCTTCCAGCTTCAGGATGACATCATGATCGCCGGCGGCAGTCATGGCTTCGGCCCCACCTCTGCCTCCGCCGGGGTCACCAGCGGCAGGTCCTGGCCGCTGCCCATGACATAAGCGCCGACGACCCTGGCGCTGCGGCCCTCCAGCGCTTCGCGCGGCAGCTTGGAGAGCACCGTCTTGTCGGCATGGATGTTGAACGCCTTGCCGAACTGGGCGAAGTCGATCTGATTGGTGAAATCGTTGAACTGGATGAAGTCGAGGCTGTCGCGCAGCGCGGTGCCACGCATCGCCGGTCCGATCTGCACCCGTGCATCCGCCTTGCCGTCACCGTCGGCATCGACATCCATGGTTGCCGCGCGTGATTGTGTGTTCGCCGCAACAATCTTGCCTTCGAGGCGAACCGCGAAGGTCCACGGCGAATTCGCCTGCTTCTTCGGATTGCCATACTTGGCGCCGGCAGCCGCAGGATCGGCTTTCGCCAGGGCGTGAACCTCGGGAAACGATCCGGCCTTCTGCTGGAGATAGGGCAGCATTTTGGCAGCCCAGATATCGCCGACCATCTTGTCCGCATTGAAGGCCGGTGCATTGCCGCCATTTTCCGCGGACGGTGTCGGCAGGATCTTGCAGGCAGTCAGGCTGATGCCAAATATCACGGCAACGGTCGCCCAAGTCAGCTTGTTCAACATGTCGGCTTGTTCGGCATGGCGGTCAGGGCACCCGGGAAATGGAAGCAAGGGACGAGCCGGAAGCTCGTCCCTTGCGATTGATGTCACACCGGCTCAGTTGGTCAGCGCGAAGGTTTCCAGCTTGGCGGCATTGTCGCCATTGATCAGGACGCAGTCCATCAGCTGCTTTTCCTCGGCCGGAGACTTCTTGTTCTTGATGAAGTCGTTGGCCTGCTCTACCGCCATCTGTGCCTGCGCATAGGCCGGCTGCAGGACCGTGGCCTTGATGCCGCCAGAGGCGATCGAGTCGCGGACGTCATTCGATCCGTCGAAGCCGACGACGATGACGTCCTTGCGGCCGGCGGCGGCAAGGGCGGCATGGGCGCCCATCGCCATCGTATCGTTGCCGGAGATCACGCCCTTGATGTCCGGGTTGGCCTGGAGGATCGATTCCATCTTGGCATAGGCCTCGGTCTGGCTCCAGTTGGCCGATTGCTGCGCCACCATCTTCAGATCCGGATAGTCGTCGATGACGTCGTGGTAGCCCTTGGAGCGGATGCCGGCATTGGTGTCGGATTCCTTGCCGACCAGCTCGACGTAATTGCCTTTCTCGCCCATCAGCTTGACGAACTCCTGCGCGCCAAGCTGGGCGCCCTGGTAGTTGTTGGAGACGATCTGCGCGACGGCGACGCCGGTGGCGTTGATCTCGCGATCGATCAGGAACGACGGAACGCCCGCGTCCTTGGCCTTCTGCACGGCGGCGACCGAGGCGTCGGCGCCGGCATTGTCGAGGATGATCGCCTTGGCGCCGCGGCCGATCGCCGTGTCGATCAGCTCGGACTGCTTGTTGGCGTCGTCGTCATGGACTAGCACCAGCGTTTCATAGCCGAGTTCCTTGGCCTTGGCTTCCGCGCCGACGGCTTCGGCCTTGAAGAATGGGTTGTCGTGCGAGGGCGTGATGATGGCAATGAGATCCGCCGCATGGGCGGGTGCCGCGGTGCCCAGCGCCAGCATGCCGGCAAAAGCCGCAAATGTCATTCTGCGAGTGAGTTTCATGATTTCCTCCCATTTTGAAAAAGCCTGCGCTTCCGCGGCCCAGGCTGAAATGCATTCCAGTTTGTCAGGCGGATCGCGTCCGGTTTCGCGGATCGGGTCATTTGCCGGCTCACCCGGGCGGATCATCCGGCTCGGTTCCGTCTTCAGCCTGCCCCTCCACCTGCCGCCTGCCCAATTTTCAGCCCGGCCTCGGCTGGCCAAAGCCAATCCAACAGCTAAGCCAACTGGTATAATGAGTCAACCACAAATTCAGATGATATGTATCTGATGAGCAGCAAGCGCCACCGGAGAGCCATCCCACCAAGAGCGATACTTCGTTCCCTACGATGCGCCTGCATCTGGCCAGGTTGGAGAACCACCGCCTTAAGGAGTATGATATGCGGGTGAGGGCGCAATAATTTAAGTAAGGAGTAGACACTCCTAAGCCTTATTCGGTGCTCAGCGGGTACGCGCAGGCTTTGCTAGTGTCGCGTCGTGGTTGTGGAATTTCTCCCCGACCCCAGCCTGCGCGCGGTTTTCTTCCTAATGAAATCCGTTCGCGGCAAGGGTCGCGTTGCCGGTGAGGTTCAGCTATGACTTTTGTGCAGAGTTTCAGGCCGCCATCCTGCAGCCCCGCGCCAAGCTTTGCTGACCGACGGCATTCGCTTTCATTGCGTGGCATGCGCGGCAGGAGGGGCAGCGCCATGCTGTGCCTCATTTCGTTGTGTATCATCCTGCTGCTGGGATCTGCGGCACACGGTCGGCCGAAGGCTGACGACAGACTTGCTCCGCGAGACACGATCGAACTGCACGTTTGGCAGTGGACTGCCTTGCGCGACGGCGTTCTGGAAGCGTTGCAGCTCAACCATAGTTTCACCATCGACTCGACTGGCACACTTGACCTTCCCTTGATCGGCAGCATTGCCGCCGCAGGTCTGCGTGAGGAGGAGCTGGCAAAGCTGATTTCCGATCGCTTGCAAGCCAGGAGCGGCCGTCAGGAACGGGCTGACATAACCGTCAAACTGATACAAAGTTCGCCTTCGGACCTCACAGCTTCGGTGGAGGTCAAACAAGAAGCGCCCGAACCGCCGGCTGACGCAGCCAGCGACGGCTCTTCGGCCGTGGCTTCGCAACGCGCCAGTGTCGAGAACGGCCAGGCCGAGGCGCAACCGGGCGTGCGCGGTTCCCACACATCTCGGCAGCCTGCTGCGGAGCAGCAGCAAACGCTGCAAGGGGCATTGCTGAATGAGCTAGCCGCCGCTCGCATGGAAATTGCGGCAGCGCGCGCGGAAGCACTTGCGGCTCGCCAGACTGCTCGCAACGATGCCGCGCGACACAATCAGGACCTTGCGACGGCGCGTCACCGGGCTGACGCCTTGGTGCGGGAACTTGATGCGGTGCGGACTGACCGCGGTACGCTGGAACAAAAGCTCTTTGCGGCGCTAAGGGAAGTCGACGCGCTCAGGAAGAGCGTGCAGCCGGCTCGCGGTGACCCGGCTCGCGCTGACCATGACGGCCGCGATTTGGCGGCGGCGCGAGCCGAACTTGCCGTGATGCAGCGCGGCGCCCGCGATGCCAGTGCGCAGGCGCGTGCGGTAGCCGACATGATGGCTGAACAAGCACAAGCGCTAAAACAGCAGCGGCGATGGGCCGAAGAGCTCGCGCTCGATCTGGAAGTGGCGCAAAGCCAAGTCAAAGGCTTGAAGGCCAAAGCCACTCTCGCCGTTCACGAGAAGGCCGCCTTGCTTGAAGCGCGTCACTCCATGGCGGCCGCTGTGGCAGAGGCGCAGCGAGCGCTTGATGAGGAGCGGCACAAGGCTGAGCGCTTCGAACGCGAACTCACCGCGGCGCGCCAAACCGTCGGCGCGCTTAAGACAAGCGCGGATCTGGCTGCGGCTGCGCGCACCGACGCCATCAGGGAACGACAGGTGGCCGAGGCGGCTTTGAAGCGATCTGGCGACGCACTCGAACTGGAGCGCGAACGGGCAGATTCAGCTGCTCGTGATCGCGACAGCGCCCGGCGGGAACGCGACGCGGCGAGGCAGGAAGCGAGCCGCGTCTCGATGGAGCTGAGCGTGGCGTTGGAGCAAGAGCGCAACAAGGCCGTCGGCCTGGCCCGCGAGCTCAGCGCCGCTCGAAAGGCGATTGACGTTGAAAAGGCCCGGGATGAGCGTCGCAGCGAGCGTATCAACCGCGTTCCGAAAGCGCGTGCCGTCGCAGCTTCGCGTGCAGATGTGTCCGTGCGCTCGCGACCAGCCCGTCAATCGGGGTTGCGGGAAAACCACAAAGTGAAGGCCAAAAAACCATCGCGACCTGTTCTGGTGGCGACCATCGCGCTTCCCGACGCGTTGCTCCCGACACGACCGCCGAAGCTCGGCGCTCCCTAGCGAGGGCTGATCGTGAAGTGCATTTCGGTGGGCCGAATACATGCCGCAGGAGGAATATGGTGATGAACAAATACGTCGCAGCCGCATTGACCGTCGCGATCGCAATTTGCCCTGCCTCGGCTCTTGAGGCGGGGCTTGGCGGCAAACTTGGCGGTATCGGGGTCGGTGCTGGCCTTAGCGCCGGCCCGAAGGGCGCCTCGGTGGCGGGCGGCTCGAGCGTCGATGGAGTAGGGGGAGCAAGCCTTGGCGGATCGCTTGGCGCGGGCAAGGGATCGCTCGGTGCCGGACTTGGCGTCAGCGGCAACCTCGGCGGCGCAAGCGGCGGCCTGTCGACAGGTGTCGGGGTGGGCGACCGTTCGTCCGCATCGGGCACCGCTCCAGGAGGTAAGCCAGGCAACCCGGCGCTGGGCGCTGGGCAATCCGCGAGCAGCAATGCCGGCATCACGCCAGCCACCACCAAGGCCAAGGCCGCGAGTCAATTCGCCATCCTGCCCCGCAAGCTCAGGCCTTCCGCAACTGGTCGCAACACGTCGGCGCGGATCACCTATGGCTATCCGTTTATGGCGCCACTGAAAACCAAACCCGGTATCCCACCAGCTGTGGTGCGCGCCTGCCGCACGGCGATCGCGTCGGCCGCGACGCCGCTTGGCGCCGTGCTTGTTCACGCGGTAAGCGCGGGCCCGTTGCAGCAACGTCGGGGCGCGCTCACGGCGCCGATCGAGGTGCGCATACACTATGCAAGACAAGGCGGCGTCGAGGTTCGGCAGGCGCGAGTCGGCTGTCGCCTCGATGCGGCGGGTAGAGTCACCGCGGTGACATAGGATGCGCCTGTACCTTCTCCTACGAGAGGAGAAGGAAAGGCGGCTTCCGCCTTCAGGTGATGCGCTGGATGCTCGCTGCAATCTCTTCCGGCTCGAAGACCCGCTTCCAGTCGTCGCGCATCAGCACCGGCTTGCCGAACTCGATGGCCTTGTTGCAGGCGTCGGAGAACACGCCCTTGGTCTCGCCGAAGATGACGGCGCCGAGCACATTCATGTGGCCAAGCAGGAAGTCGAGCGCGGCCTGCTGGTCGACTCCGCGCGCGACGACCTCGTCGACCGCTTCCTTCATGACGACCAGCAGCGAAGCGCAGACGGTCTCCGAAAGGCCCGGCTCAAGCAGCGCCATCTGGTCGACCGTGACGCGATGCGACCGCATCACCGGGGCCCAGATGATCTTGGCGATCGCTTCGCCCTTGGCGAAATCCTCCTCCGGCCCCTGCATCAGCGCGCTGACCATATGCTGCTTGGCCTTGACGCCGCCGAAATAGTCCTTCTTGGCCGCCATGTCGGTCTCGTCGTTGAAGATCGGCGGATGGCAGGGATGGGTGACGAAATAGGTCAGGTCCGGCCGCTTCGGCAAATGGCCGGCGAAAGGCGCTGCGGCGTCGAGCACGACCACCATTGTGCCGGACGCAAGCTTGCCCTCGATGCTGGCCGCGACCTTGCCGATATGGGTGTCGGGAACCGCCAGGATAACCACCTCGGCGGCGTCCAGGGCTTCATCGGCGCTGACCGCGTCGATGCCCAGCCCGGTCTTCAGCCGCTCGCGGCCGGCGTCGCTGACCTCGACATGGCGTAGGATGTAGGGAGAGCCGCGAAAATTGGTCGACAGGCGGTAACCCATTTTGCCGCCGGCACCAAACAGCGCAATCGTTGTCATCCAGCCGTGCTCCTGATCTCCAACGATGGCTCTGCCGATCGTCACCTTAGTAACTGGTATAATCACACTACCATGGATTGGCAACCCGTTTGGGACGAACGCGTTCACGAGAGCCAATTCCAAAGTCCCGCGCCGTCGGCTGCGCCAGCTGGTGGCGGCCTTGTCGGATCCATGTGGTGGATCGACATCCCATTTGGCATTGCCGGCGAGGCCGGGTCTTTTCAGGGTTCCGGCGAGCCGTCAGTCTTGATATTTAGGGTCCGCTGCCAACCGTTTCAGCAGTATCCGTGGGAGCAGGATCATCAGCGTCCGGGAAACATCGCCTTCAAGCCTGCGCGCGACGCCCTGGCGACGCCGCGTTCGGTGATCAATCCGGTGACCAGCCGCGCCGGCGTCACGTCGAAGGCCGGGTTTGCCGCGGGCGTCGTCTCCGGCGAGATGCGGACCTGCGCAATCTCGCCATTGGCGGTCTTGCCCCAGACCAGCGAGACCTCGTCGCTGGAACGCTGTTCGATCGGGATTTCGGCCAGCCCGTCACCCACCGTCCAGTCGATAGTTGGCGACGGCAGCGCGACATAGAACGGCACGTCGTTGTCGGCGGCGGCCAGCGCCTTCAGATAGGTGCCGATCTTGTTGCAGACATCGCCGTCGGCGGTGGTGCGGTCGGTGCCGACGATGACCATGTCGATCTGGCCGCGCTGCATCAGATGGCCGCCGGCATTGTCGACGATCAGTGTATGCGGCACACCGTGGCCGGCCATCTCCCATGCGGTCAACTGGGCGCCCTGGTTGCGCGGGCGGGTTTCATCGACATAGACATGAACGGGAATGCCGGCTTCCGTTGCCAGATAGATCGGCGCCGTGGCGGTGCCGTAGTCGACGGTGGCCAGCCAGCCGGCATTGCAATGGGTCAGGATGTTGACCGGCTCTCCCGGTTTTTTGCGTGCTGCGATTTCCCTGATGATTTCAAGCCCGTTGACGCCGATGGCGCGGTTGAGGCCGACATCCTCGTCGGCGATTTCGCCGGCGCGCCGGTAAGCCGCCTCGGCGCGCTGTCCAGATGGAAGCGGCCGCAGCAAATTGCGCATCTCATCGAGCGCCCAGCGCAGATTGATCGCGGTCGGGCGCGTTTCGTGCAAGACCTCCCAGACGCCGTCGAGTGCCGCGTCCGAAGGGTCGTCGGCCATCTGCATGGCGACGCCATAGGCGGCGGTGACGCCGATCAGCGGCGCGCCGCGCACCCACATGTCGCGGATCGCCGTGGCAATGCCGGCAACGGTGCCGACTTTCTCGACGCGGAAATCATGCGGCAGCCAGCGCTGGTCGATGATCTCCACCGAACGGCCGTCGTCGCTCAGCCAGATGGTGCGATAGTGGCGGTCGCCGACGTTCAAATCCTGTTCTCCCGTTCGATCAGTGCGGCCAATTTGTTGACCCCGTCGATGCTGTGGATCTGGCGCCGGTTGACGGCGATGTGACGGCCGAATTTCAGCGCCTTCGCCTCACATGTGGCGCGCAGATAGGCGTCGGCAATGGTCTCGAAATCGGCATTGTGCGCGAGGCCGAGGATACGCCGGTGCACCTCGACGCCGGCAAAGCCCAGCATGTCGGTCCACACCTGGTGCAGCATGTGGTCGAGCGCCTGCTCGGCGCCGAGCCTGTCGCCCTGATCCTCGAACAGGCTTTGCTGGTAGAGCATGCCGGTGCGCTCGGTCCACCACAGATGCGAGAACTCGCTGCGGAACACCGACCATGTCTCGACCGTGACGTCGAGCAGATAGGCGCGCATGGTGTCGCGCTTCCCGTTCTGCTCGTGGCCACGCTGCGAGAAGAACGCCATCCAGAAATTGGCGAGCAGCATGCCGACGTCGAAGGCGATCGGGCCGTAGAAGGCGAATTCGGGATCGATCATCCGCGTTTCTGTCTCGGTGACCATGATCGAGCCGGAATGCAGGTCGCCGTGCAGCAGCGTCTCTGCATTGGCCGCAAAAATGTGCTTTAGCCGCTGCGCCTCGACCTTGAGGTCGCGGTCGGCGCGCAATTCTGCAACGATGCTGTCGAGCTGCGGGCTCGTATGCCGGTTCATCTTGGCATCGAAATACGGGTCCGAGAACACCAGGTTCTCGGTGATGTCGCAAAGCTCGACATTGTCGGCGAACAGCGCCAGATCGGTCTTGCGATCCCTGGTCGCCATATGCAGGTCGGAGCCGCGAAACAGGGTGCGGGCCATGAACAGGCCGATGTCCCTGGCGATGTTGGGCAGCTGCCGGCCCTCGATCAGCGCCCGCCGCAGGATGATGTGCGGCGACAGGTACTCCATGATGATCAGCGCCTGGCCTTCGTCGAAGTGATGGATTGCCGGCACCGAACCGGGCGCTCTCGCCTGCTGCCGGGTCAGCGCATGATATTCAAAGAAGGAGCGTTTTAGCGGCAGCGGCCAGCTGTCGCCGACCAGGCGGACATAGGGCAGGGCCTGCTTGACGACGGCCGCACTCTGCGCACCCTCGACGATGAACACCAGGTTCAGATTGCCGTCGCCGACCTCGCGAACCTTCCAGCGGCTCGTGTCCTTGCCGATATGCGAACACAGCGCCGCGTTGGCGCCGAGGCGTGCCGCCAGTGTTTCGACCGACAGCGCTTCGAACGGCAATTTCCCAGTCATCCTCACCTCCCGTTTACGTGCTCTCATCTTAGTGGAGCCATCACGGTTGGTCCAAGCTAGGAAGCCCTCTGGCAATTGTCAATCGTGTTGACAATTGCCGGAACAGCCCATAGCGTCGTCGCAAGGGAGGAACGAATGGGCAATGATGCCGTGTTCCGCGTCGACGGCCTGAGGAAATCCTTCGGCCCTATCGAGGTGCTTGGCGGCGTCTCGCTCGATTTGCATGTCGGTGAATTGACCGTGCTGATGGGCGCCAACGGCGCCGGCAAGTCCACCCTGGTCAAGATCATCAGCGGCGTCTACCCGCGCGACGGCGGCACGATGAGCCTTGCCGGCCAAAACTTCGCGCCTCACGACTTCGCGCCAAACACGCCGGCGGCGGCGATCCGCGCCGGCGTTGTCACCGTCCATCAGAACATCAATGACGGTGTCGTCACCGATCTCGACGTCGCCACCAATTTGACGCTCGACAGGCTGAGCGGCAGCGGCGCGCCGACCCTGTTCAATCCGGGCCGGGTGCGCCGCGAGGCAAAGGCGGTTGCCGACCGCATGGGGCTGATGATCGACCTGAAGGCCCGGATCAGCGATCTCTCGCTGGCCGACCGCCAGATGGTGGCGATTGCGCGCGCCGTGGCGCATCAGCCGAAAGTGCTGATCCTCGACGAGCCGACGTCGTCCTTGTCCAGCGCCGAGGCCGACCGGCTTTTCGCGCTGCTCGACAGGCTGCGCGAGCAGGGCGTCGCCATCCTCTACATCTCGCACCGCATGTCCGACATCAGGCGGCTTGCCGACCGGATCGTCTCGATGCGCGACGGCGTCGTCTCAGGCGTCTTCTACAGCAAGCCGCTCGATTATGAAGGCGCGGTCAACGCCATGCTCGGCCGCAAGATCCACCTCGACCGGATCGTCGCCAGGAATTCGGCCAGGCCTGTCCTGACGATCGACGGGTTGCGCATTGCCGAAGGTTCCAGGCCGATCTCTTTGACGCTCGGCGACGGCGAAGTCGTTGCCATCACCGGCCTCGTCGGCGTCGGCAAGACAGCGCTCGCCGAGACGCTGTTTGGCGTGCGCAAGCCGCTGTCCGGCACCATGGTGCTGAACGGCAAAGCCTATGCACCGGGGTCGACAGGCGAGGCGATCGCCGCCGGCGTGTTTCTCGTCGCCAAGGACCGGAGCGAAAACGGGATCGTCGGCGACTTCAACATCCAGAAAAATATCAGCCTGCCGTTCCACAGGCGGATGTCGCGTCTGGGCGTCCTCAAGCGCCGCGTCGAGCGCGCCATCGCCCGCCGGCAGATCGGGGAGTTGGGCATCGTCTGCCGCTCGGAGAGGGACGAAATGTCAGCGCTTTCCGGCGGCAACCAGCAGAAGGTGATGGTCGCCCGCTGGATGTCGCAGGCGGCAAGACTGTTCATCCTGGACGAGCCGTTTCAGGGCGTCGACATTTCAGCCAGGCGCGACATCGCCGCCAAGCTGCGTTCGAGCGCCAACGGCCGTGCGACGCTGCTGTTCGTCACCGAGCTCGACGAGGCGCTGGAGACTGCCGACCGCATCCTGGTGATGTCGGAGCAGACAATCGTCGGTGAGCATCGCAACGCCGACATCGACCTCGAGCGCCTGCTGGCCGAAGTGGCGGGCGGGCCGCTGCACAGCGCAGCGTGAGGGGCAGATAATGGGACGTGGAATGGAGAGGGCATGAGTTCGGGTTGGGTAAGGATGGCAGCCGCGCGCGGCCATGCCATCCGCTATGGCTTCATCGTTCTGCTGTTCGGGTTGATCGCCTATTTCGCCATCGCCGCTGATGGCTTCGTCTCGCCGCAGAGCGCCGTCTTCATCTTTCAGTCCGTCGCCATCACCGGCGTGCTGGCGCTCGGCGTCACCGCCACCCTGGTCGTCGGCGGCTTCGACCTGTCGATCGGCTCCGTCGCCACCAGCGCCATGATGGCGGCCGCCTATGTTATGGTGGTGCTGGAGCAGAACGCTGTCGTCGCGGTTGTCGCCTGTCTCGCGATCGGCGTCATCGTCGGCCTCATCAATGGCTGGCTGATCGTCTATATGCGCGTGCCGGATCTCCTGGCGACGCTCGGCATGATGTTCCTGCTCGTCGGCTTGCAGCGCATCCCGACCGAGGGCCGCTCGATCGCCACCGGCATGACGATGCCCGACGGCTCGGTCGCCAACGGCACGTTCGGCCGCGCCTTCCTGGCGCTCGGCCGCCACCGCTTCGATTTCTTCATCCCCAACCTCATCCCGGTTTCGGTCGTCGTCCTGCTCGTGCTTGCGGTGCTGATCTGGTTCTTTCTCGAATACACCCGTTTCGGCCGCATGATGTATGCGGTCGGCAGCAACCAACGGGCTGCCGAACTCGCCGGCGCGCCTGTCAAGGCATACAAAATCTGGGCATACGTTATTTCAGGGGTTTTTGCCTCGATCGGCGGCATTTTGCTCGCTGCCCGGCTTGGACGCGGCGACATCGCCTCGGGTAATAATCTCCTGCTCGACGCAGTGGCTGCGGCACTCATCGGCTACGCGGTTCTTGGCGCCGCCAAGCCGAACGCCTTCGGCACGGCTGTCGGCGCGGTGTTTGTCGGCGTGCTGCTGCAGGGCCTGACGATGATGAACGCGCCCTATTACACGCAGGATTTCATCAAGGGCGTGGTTCTCGTGGTTGCCCTGGTCTTCACCTTCGCCCTTTCCGGCAGGGGCAACAGGTAGGATTTCGACGGATAGGATTTCGACCGGCTGAAATTTGAGTTCAACAAGTGGAGGAAACAACATGAAGATCACAAGAAGACTTTTGGGGAAGGCAGCACTCGGGCTTGCCGGCGCTGCGCTGCTGATGCAGGTCCCGGCGATGGCGCAGGACAGGCCGGCGCCTTTCGACAAGCCCGGCGCCGTCAAGATCGCGCTGGTCCGCTATCTCTCGACCGGTGACTTCTTCCAGGCCTATCTTTCCGGTGTCGAAGCGCAGGCCAAGGCGCTTGGCGTCGATCTGCGCGTCCTCGACAGCCGTCAGGATGCAGCCCTTCAGGCCGACATGGTCGACCAGGCCATCGCGCTCGGCGTTCAGGGCATCATCATCCAGCACGGCTTGACGGAATCGATGAAGGAAGCCGCCCAGCGCGCGGTCGACGCCGGCATCAAGGTCGTCGCCTTCGACGTCAATGTCGAAAACCCCAAGATACCGCAGATCGAGCAGTCCGACCGCGACCTCGCGCGCCTCGCGCTCGAACAGGCGGTCAAGGACAATGGCGAGAGCTGGAAGGCCGGCTACGTCTATGTCGCCGGCATCGCGCCGCTCGACCGCCGCAACGAGACCTGGGTCGACTTCAAGAAGAAATATGCGGGCATCAACGAGGCTGCGATGTTCGGCACGCTCGACAATCCGATCGCCAATTCCGTCGCCAACCAGGCCCGCTCGGTGCTGTCGGCCAACCCCGACATCAAGGTGATGTTCGCGCCCTACGACGAATTCGCCAAGGGCGTGAAGATCGCCGTCGACGAGGCCGGCCTGTCGCAGGACATCAAGATCTATTCGGCCGACATCTCGACCTCCGACATCGCCGCGATGCGCGAGCCCGACAGCGCCTGGGCGGCGACCGCTGCCACCAACCCGGCCGTCGTCGGCCAGGTTTCGGTACGCGCCCTGGCGCAGCTTTTGGCCGGCGAAGACCCCGGCCAAAACGTCATCGTGCCGCCGACGCTGATCACCCAAAAGGACCTGATCGACAAGGACATCAAGAACATGGAAGACCTCTCGGCCAAGCTGCCGCAGTTCGCCCATGCCGATGTCGCGATGCCGGCCTGGATGCCGAACCCCAACGCGAAATAGCGTTCCGCAGGCGTAAGGGACGAGCGGCTCGTGGGCGGGTGGAATCACTTGGCGTCGCAGAAATGGGGCTAGTTAGAGCGGGATGCCCAGTTCAATTTGAACGCATCCCGCTAGGTATCAATGCCTGCTGCGTCAGCCTCTCTGGTTTACAGCCAGTGTTCCGGATTGCGCATCCCGTGTACGATCGCCACGGGTCCTCCAACTGTGCAGCGGCTTTGCGAGCCGGCCGGCCTGCAGGCACCATCTCTGACGCTGGTGATTAGCCACAGGCCACCATGCCTTCGTCATCCCAGGGCGGAGCAGGAGCGAAGCGACGTCGCGGAGACCCTGGGATCCATGCCGTTACATCAGCCGAAGAATGCAACGGCCCAGAACGGCGCTTGCATCCGCAACGGTGGCAGTTACCCTTCCACCATGACCGGCTATGCCTATATGACCGCAAGCCAGAAGCGCGGCACGATCTATATCGGCGTCACCAATGATCTCGGCCGCCGCATGCCGGAGCACAAATCCGGCGAAGGCTCGCGCTTCACCAGCCGCTACGGCGTGCAGCGTCTGGTCTGGTATGAGGAACATTTCGACATTCGCGACGCCATCCAGCGCGAGAAGTCGCTGAAGCGCTGGCCGCGCCAATGGAAGATAGAGTTGATCGAGAAGGCCAATCCAGAATGGTTCGAGCTTTTTCGCGGAACCGGGTGGTAGCGTTCGGTTCTGGGCCGTTGCATTCTTCGGCTGGCGTAACGGCATGGATCCTAGGGTCTGCGCCGCGTCGCTTCGCTCCTTGCTCCGCCCTAGGATGACGAAGGGAGAGGTGTTTCGCCCCAATATCGAGGGTTTGCGATTGTCCCTAAACTAAAGCAAAGATTACGGTCGCTCCCAATCGACTTTCAACCAGTCAAAATCACTGTATCGCAGAACGTCTAACATCTCGCGCAGCTTGCCAAGATCTTTGCCACGCTTCTCGGCACGTTTCACGTCACGGCGGAATTGTCCGGATCGAACAGGCGCCAGCACATCAGATTTCCAAGTCCTTGAACAACTCGTCGGCCGAGGCGAAACGCTTGCCCTTGCCCTGCTCCAATTCGGACATGGCCTTTCGAGTGGTTGCGTTCGGCACCTTCACCGGAAAGGGGAACTCCTTGTCGGCGGCGACGCGGACCAGCAGCAGGCGAATGGCGTCGGAAACGGACAATCCCATTGCCGCCAAGGCTTCCGTCGCCTGTGCCTTTGTCGCCGCATCGATCCGAGCGCGGACCACAGTTTCCGTTGCCATATTACTGCTCCTTGATGAGAGCTACAATGTAGCTACGAAAGGCCAAATTCGCAAGCCATCCGGTCCAGTTCGTACCGTTCGAAAATGTGCGGCGTTTGAGCGACATGCATTACCGCAGCGCTGCCGCGATATTGCCGCCATCCACCGTCGTCACATTGGCGGTGGTGCGCTCTGCCAGCGCCTGATGCAGGAAGGCCTGGGCGACGTCTTCGGCCGTCACTTCCTGCCCGAGCAGATTGCCCGCCATATATTCCTTTTCCGAGACCCCGCGGGCGCTCGAACGGCTGGCGATCATCGCGTCGGTCAACAGCCCGGAACGGATGCGGTCGGCGTTGACGGCATTGGAGCGGATGCCGTGGGCGCCGTAGTCGACAGCATATTGCCTGGACAGGAAAAGCGTCGCCGCCTTTGGCATGCCATAGGCGCCGAACTTCGGACCCGGATTGATCGCCTGCTTGGAGGTGTTGAACAAAAGCACGCCGCCGGTGCCCTGCTCGAGCATAATGCGCACTGCGTTCTGCGCCGCCGACTGGTGGGCGAAGAAATTGAGCTCGAAGCTCTTGCGCAAAGTGGCGTCGTCGAGTTCGCCGATCCTGCCTTCCCAAGCCGCACCGGCATTCGAGACGAGGATGTCGAGGCCACCGTAGACGGCAACGGCCTTGTCGAAGGCAGCGCGCATCTGCGCCGGGTCGGTGATGTCGGCGCCGACGCCGATCGAACCGTTGCCGGCTTTTTTTGCCGCCTCCGTCGCCCTCGCCGCGTCGAGATCGACGACTACCGCATGAGCGCCATTGTCGGCGAACAGCTTTGCCGTGGCGGCACCGATCGCGCCGGCGCCGCCGGTGACCAGCA
Source organism: Mesorhizobium sp. WSM4819 (assembly GCF_055811215.1). Lineage (NCBI taxonomy): Bacteria > Pseudomonadati > Pseudomonadota > Alphaproteobacteria > Hyphomicrobiales > Phyllobacteriaceae > Mesorhizobium > Mesorhizobium sp. WSM4819. The sequence goes on along the minus strand of NZ_JBVVQO010000024.1, from coordinate 26,577 downwards.
CAATTTGGCCGGTCAGCGGCTTCGGCTTGTTGGCGGCGAGCTTGGCCTGTTCCAGCGACCAGTATTCGAGCGGAAAAAGGTCGGCCTTGGACAGTGGATGGAAATCGCCGATTGCTTCGGCGCCGCGCACCGCCTCGATCCACATTTCACCGACGTCGGAGGCAATCTTCGCGTCTTTAAGCGTGCGGCCATGGCCGAACATGCCGAGCCCCGGCACCAGCGTCAGGCGCGGCATCAGGTCGAGCATAGTCCGCCTCACGTCGTCGAGAGCGTCGTTGGTTTCGAAGTAGGCGCGATAGTCCCTGGCGAAGTTCTCGACATGCTGGCGAATGACGGATTTGTAGTCGCCGATCTTGTCCGCGTCGGGCGCCGGCAGCGCCATCGGTCCGGTCTTGATGCGAATCGACAGGTCGGGCGTCGACACGCCGCGCCCGGCATAGTCGGCAATGTCAGCCGAGTTGATGAAATCGACAATCGCGTCCGAGGTGCGGAAATCGCTGATCATGCGATCGAAGCGGCCTTCGCCCCGCGCTACCGCCACCGCGCCGCGCAGCATCGGCGCAATCTCCGCAGGCTGCGCCAGCCTGGCCGGCAAGGCGGTTTTTTCGCTACGCGGCTTGCCGTGGCTGGCGATGAAATCCTCGGCGAGGTTCACATAATGGATCATCCGGTCGTAAGCCTGCCTGGCATCGTCGCCGAACGTGAAAATGCCATGCTTGTCGAGGATCAGGCCTTCGACCGTCGGGTCGGCGTCGAAGACATCGGCAGCCGCCTTCGCCAGGTCGAATCCCGGCATGATGTAGGGCACGAACCCCATCTTGTTGCCAAAAACCTTCTTGCTCAGCGCCTCGCTGTCGTCCTGGTCGACAATGGCCAGGATGGCGGTCGAGTGCGTATGGTCGACGAATTTATGCGGCAGGAAGGCGTGCAGCAGCGTCTCGACCGAAGGGTTGGGCGAAGACGGATCGATCAGGTTCACCCGCTGCAGCGCCACCATGTCTTCATCGGAGAGTTTTTTGAGCGACCGCGCCTTGAGCAGCGCGCCGAGCTTGACCGCCGGCATGCCCTGCGGCTCGATGACGCCCATGTCCCAGCCGCTGCCCTTGACGCAGAGCACGTCCCATTCGTCGCCGACGAGATCGGTGGCCTTTGTCTTGTACGATGTGTTGCCGCCGCCATGCAGGACAAGCCGCGGTTCGCCGCCCAGAAGCCTGGTCGTGTAGACGCGCAGCGCCAGGTCGCGGGCCACGCCCTTCATTGCATAGTCGGCAACCAGCTTTTCCGCGTCGCCGTCATTCCACAGGTTCTTCATGTTCGCTTCGTCCGGTTGTTTTGTTGTAAAACAGGAATGCCGCGACGCCTTGATGACAATGCCTCCGCGGCGGCTTGTGTTCTCTAGGCGACCTTTTCTGCTGCCGGTCCGACATCGTCGAGCAGCCGTCGCGCCATCCGGGCGCCGACCACCAGATGCGTGCATAGCCCACCCGCAATCGCCGCCACCAGCGGTCCGAACTTGCTGTCCTCCTGCACCACCACGAGACGCTTTTCAATCTTGTGCAGCGATGACAGCTCCGCCGAAATGATCCGCCTGTTGTAGCTGCAGTCTAGCGCCTTGCCTTGCGCGTCGATGATCTGACCGGCGATGACGCCGGCAGCCCCGGCACGACGCAGCACCTCCATTTCGCTGGCAGTCAGCGCGCCGCATTTGACGACATGGCTGTCGGCGTCGACGGTGCCGACCGAGTAAAGCGCCAGATTGCACGCACTGATGCCGGACAACTGCTCGCGGATCACCGGCTCGGCGCGCAGGCCGCGCGCCAGTTCCTCTGTCGTCAGCACCAGCGGCGCATAGAAATTGAGTCCCTTGGCATTGAGCCGGCGGGCGATTTCCATGGTGCATTGGTCGGGGCGGTAGGAATAGGGGGCTCCCAGATTGCCGCAGAGCTGCACCACCGTGACGTCCTGCAGATCGGCATAGGACATGATGTCGGCGATCGTATAGATGGTCCTTCCCCAGGCGACGCCGATGCGATCGCCCTTCTTGATCAGCTCGAGAAAGACGCTGGCCGCCAGCACCGCGATGTCGGTCGACGGATCGGCGACATGGCCGTTTTCCGGCGCTATCCAGACGGCATCGAGCTTCAATGCGTCTTCGAGTTTGCGCGCCATGACGTCGTCGGTGAAAAGCTGGGTCGAGGTCGAGATGTTGACGATGCCGGTCTCGCGCGCTTTGCGCAGATACATGGCGACCGAGGCTCGGGAAATCTTGAGCTGGCTGGCGACCTGGTCCTGGCGCAAGCCGTGGGCATAGTAGAGCCAGGCGGCCTTATGGATAAGCTGTTCTGCCGGTCGGATCGCCATGCCATCTCCTCGCTGACATTATTCACGGCTGTCGACAAAAGTCAAATTGTGGAATCTTGGTGAACTGCGGGTATTGTCGATGCCAGTGATTGCGCCATTTTTGTTATCGGGATAAAAACTGAACAGGAGGCCTGACAATGAACGTATCATTGGGTGAGCGCTGGGAAACTTTCGTGTCCAACATTGTCAAGCGGGGCCGCTACGGTTCTGCCAGCGAAGTCGTGCGCGAAGGCTTGCGCCTGGTCGAAGAACGCGAGGAAAAGCTAAAGGCGCTACGCGCCATGCTGGATAAGTCGTTTGCTGACGACGGCGAAGCGACCGAGCAGGACATTGACGCGGCTGTGGAAGCCAAGGCTGAGCAACTCGCAAAGGAAGGCTTCTAGGAGTGCCACGGCTGCGTATGTTGCCGTCGGTACAGACAGATTTGGTCAATATCTTTGAATACGTCGCTCGCGAAAGCGGCAGCCTGGTGCTTGGCCGCCGTTTTGTGGATGCTCTGCGCCAGAAATGCCGTGATCTGGCGAGCTTGCAGGCGACGATCGGTCGTGCTCGCCCCGATCTCCGGCCGGACATCCGGAGTTTCGCTTTCCGGGGATACGTCATTTTCTTCCGCTATAATGGAGATTGCTTTGAGGTGGCGAACATCATCGAAGGGCATCGCGACATCAACGCGTTATGGTCAGAAGGCGAAGGCGGGCAGGGGCGCCAGGAGTAGCTGAGGCGGCCTCGCTCGCCAGCGTCCCGAAGCGTTCGATAAACATGGGGAGGACGGGATGGGCAATCCCTACGAACAGGATCTCGGCAGGAATCCAGCCAACCACCAGCCGCTGACGCCGCTCAGCTATCTGGAGCGGGCGGCAAGGACCTTTCCCGACCATGTCGCGATCATCCATGGCCGCCAGCGCACGACCTATCGTGATTTCTGGCGGCGATCGCTGAAGCTTGCCTCGGCGCTGCAAAAACGCGGCATCGGCAAGGGCGACACCGTCACCGTCATGCTGTCCAACACGCCGCCGATGCTGGAAGCGCATTTCGGCGTGCCGATGACCAAGGCGGTGCTGCATTCGCTCAACACCCGTCTCGATGCCGCCGTCATCGCCTTCCAGCTCGACCATGCCGAAACCAAGGTGCTGGTCGTCGATCGCGAGTTTGCAAATGTCGTCAGCGAGGCGCTGGCGCTGGCCAGGGTAAAACCGCTGGTCATCGACTATGACGATCCCGAATACGCCACTGATGCCCCTTATCCCAAGGGCGAGCGAATCGGCTCGCTCGACTACGAGACCTTCGTCGCGGGCGGCGACGAGGATTTCGCCTGGTCGATGCCGGACGAAGAATGGGATGCGATCTCGCTCAACTACACCTCCGGGACGACGGGCAATCCCAAGGGCGTCGTCTATCACCATCGCGGTGCGGCACTGATGGCCTACGCCAACACCATCCATGCCGGCATGGGCAAGCATGCGGTCTATCTGTGGACGCTGCCGATGTTCCACTGCAATGGCTGGTGCTTTCCGTGGACGCTGGCCGTGCAGGCCGGCACCCATGTCTGCCTGCGCTGGGTGCGGCCGAAGCCGATCTACGACGCCATCGCCGACCACGGCGTCACCCATCTGTGCGGCGCGCCGGTGGTGATGTCGGTGCTGATCAACGCCAGCGACGAGGAGAAGCGGCAATTTCCGCAGGCGGTCACCTTCAACACCGCCGCGGCACCGCCGCCGGAAGCGGTGTTGTCGGGCATGGCCGACGCGGCTTTTGCCGTCACCCACCTCTATGGCCTGACCGAGACTTATGGCCCGGCTGTCGTCAACGAATGGCATGGCGAGTGGGATGGGCTGGAGAAGGGACAGAAGGCGGCGAGGAAGGCCAGGCAAGGCGTGCGCTATGCCGCGCTCGAGGATCTGACGGTGATGGACCCCGAGACGATGGAGGCGACGCCGGCCGACGGCGAGACGATCGGCGAGGTCATGTTCCGCGGCAACATCGTCATGAAGGGCTATCTGAAGAACCGCAAGGCGAGCGACGAGGCCTTCGCCGGCGGCTGGTTCCACTCGGGCGACCTCGGCGTCATGCATTCCGACGGCTACATCCAGCTCAAGGACCGCTCCAAGGACATCATCATTTCCGGCGGCGAGAACATCTCCTCGATCGAAGTCGAGGAGGCGCTCTACAAGCACGGCGCCGTGGCCTCCTGCGGCGTCGTCGCCAGGCCCGACGACAAATGGGGCGAGGTGCCGGTCGCCTATGTCGAGCTGAAGCCGGGCAGGACGGCGACCGAGGCCGAGATCATCGATCACTGCCGCGCGCTGCTCGCCCGCTTCAAACTGCCGAAAGCGGTGATCTTCGCCGAAATCCCGAAGACCTCAACCGGCAAGATCCAGAAGTTCCGTTTGAGGGAGATGGTTAAGGGGTAGGTGGATCAGGCCGCCCCCTTCACTTCGTCATCCTAGGGCGGAGCAAGGAGCGAAGCGACGCGGCGCAGACCCTAGGATCCATGCCGTTACCCAAGCCGAAGAATGCAGCGGACCAGAACCGAGCGCCTACCACCCCCGTTCAGCGAAAAAGCTCGAACCCATTCTGGATTGGTCTTCTCGGTCAGCTCGATCTTCTAAGGCCAGCGCTTCAGCGACTTCTCGCGCTGGATGGCGTCGCAAATGTCGAAATGTTCGCCACACTTTTGGCTCGCGGTCATGGTGGCATAGCCGGTCATGGTGGAAGGTAGCTGGCACCGTCGCGGATACGAGCACCGTTCTGGGCCGCTGCATTCTTCGGCTGATGTCACGGAATGGATCCTAGGGTCTGCGCCGCGTCGCTTCGCTCCTTGCTTCGCCCTAGGATGACGAAGGCGTGGTGGCTTATGCCAATCGGCAGCGTTGGAGATTAGAGGTTGCAGGCCGGCCGGCAGCGACCGTCCACAGGGCTCGGAACCAAATCCTCGGTGCAGCGAAACTAGATCGAAAACGCCCCGCTCGCCACCACGATGCCGCGTCCAGACACGCTCACCGAGCCGGCATCGACATCGACCTCGATGATGCTGGTACGTCCGAGCGCCGTGCCTTGCTCGACCTTGATGACGCCGGGCTGCGCAACACCGTGTGCAACCAGATGTGCGGCGAGCGGACCAGCCGCCGTACCGGTCGCCGGATCCTCTGCAATGCCGACGGTCGGGTTGAAAAAACGTGCATACGCTGTGGTTCCCCGCTGTAGCGGATCAAGTGAGAAGACGTAGCAGCCTTCCCCGCCGACCTCATTGAGCAAGTCGAAAAGCTGTTTGGCGTCAGGCGAAATCCGGTCGACGGCTTGGCGATCGCGGATTGGCACCAGGAGATGGGCAGCACCGGTCGAGACCACCTGGCAAGGCACGACGTCCGTTATTTCTTCAATATTAAGGCCAAGTGCCGCGGCAAGGGCGCCAGGATTTGAGATCTGCCGGCCGGCCACTGGGGCTTCCTGCTGCATAACGACCTTTTCGAGTTTCCCCTGGCTTTGCCAGATGGCCAATGGATGTACCAAGTCGCCGATCTGTTGGTGAAACCATGTCGGGCCATCGCCCAGCTCGAGCCGCCCGGCGGCAGCGAGCCACCACCAGGCCCCTAGCGTGTTGTGGCCGCCTGCGCCGAAAACCTCCACGCCTTTCGGCGTGAAAGAGCGCAATTTCCAATCGGCGTCCGCCCGGGTCGCTGGTAGGACAAAAGTGGTCTCGGACTGGTTGAACTCACGGGCAATGTTCTGCATCAGCTCGAGCGCCAACTCGTCACCGCCATCGACCACCGCGAGGGAATTGCCGGTCAGCGGCTCTACCGCGAAGACATCGACGAAATGAAATGGAATTGTTCTGCTCATGGTTTTTCCTCCGAGAACCGCAATTGGGCCCGTTCAGTTTGCAGAACAATCTCTACCGAAGATGCGAGAGCACGTTGAGCAGCTTGCCGGTCGGGTCGGCAATGAAGAAGCGTCTTACGCCCCACGGTTCGTCGGTCAAATAATAGACCACTCTGCAACCGATCTCGTTTGCGCGAAGATAAACCGCATCGACATTGTCGACCTCGATCGACAGATCAGGCACCGGGGTGCCTGAGCCGCCCTCGCTGGCGATGCTGATCTGGGGGACGGTGGTTTCGCTGGACGCCAGCGTGACGAGCCAGCCGTGATCCATGACGGCATCGAGCCCGAACAAATCGGTATAGAAGTTCCGAACATCCGGAATGCTGTCAGTTGCGATATTCGAGACAATGCGCAGCACGGTCATTCCATGTCTCCTTCACAGCTTGGCGTATCTCCACAGCTTCGATGATAACGCATTGCTGCGCTGCGGGGACCCGCAGCAGGCTTCGTTAACGCTGTTCACGCCTAGGTTGTATCAAAGGATGTCACCGGTCGCCCAGACAGGTAACATCACCTGTTGACAGGCGGGCGATTTCGAATTACGAGTGACGAAATTCAAAATTCGTCACTCGTAAGAGCTAATGATCCATGATGCATGACACCCTCGACACGACGGCTGACCTGGTCCGGCAGGAGAATGTCGCGCGCATCCTCGATTGCGCTGAGCGACTGTTCCGCCACTACGGCTACGGCAAGACCAATGTCGCCGACATAGCCCGTGAACTCGGCATGTCGACGGCCAATATCTACCGTTTCTTCGCCTCCAAGGTCGAAATCCACCAGGCCGTTTGCGGCCGTATGCTCGCTACCTGCTACCAACTGACCTACGACGCCTGCCATAGTCCCGGAACGGCCAGCGACAGGCTGCGCCGCTACGTGCAAACGCATTATCAGTGGACCCGCGACACCATGCTCGACCAGGAGAAGGTGCACGAAATGGTCGTCGTCGCCATCGAGCGCGATTGGCATGTCATCGAGAAGCATATCGACAGGATCCGCGGCTTGGTCGAGGAGGTGATCCGCGAGGGAATCGCGGCCGGCGAGTTTGCCGACCAGGACCCGGAAGTCGCTTCGCGGTGTTTCGGCGCCGCTATCATCACCCTGTGTCACCCGCAGATGGTCGCCCAGTGCCTTGCCAAGAACAACCGGGCGATGCCGGACGACCTTATCGAGTTTGCCATCAGGGCTTTGAAGAAATGACCGGCGGCGTCCGCCGGGCGTCGACAATCCATCTCCAGTTCGGGAGTACGCAAGTGTCTTTGTCCAAATCCATCATGAACAGGCTGCCGGCCATTGGTCCGGCTCTGGTCGTCGTCGCGGCGCTTGGGCTCGCCGGTTGCTCGCAAGAAAAAGTGGAAGTCAAGGACATCGTCCGGCCGGTCAAGGTCGTCGAGATCGCCAAGGCGAACGATACCCGTGAGCTCTCCTACTCCGGATCGGTGCGTGCCCGCACCGAGATGAATCTCGGCTTCCGCATCAACGGCAAGATCACCGAGCGCCTGGTCGACATCGGCCAGCGCGTCAAGCCGGGCGACGTTCTGGCCCGCATCGATCCCGCCGACTACGACCTTTCGGTCAACAGCGCCGAGGCCAGCCTCGAGGCCGCCGAGCGGCAGGTCGAGACAACGGGCCTTGCCCGCCGTCGTGCCGAACAGCTGTTTGCCAAGAAGTTCTCCTCGAAATCGCAGCTCGAACAGGCGACGCTCAGCTATGATCAGGCGGTCGCCACCCGCAATTCCGCCCGTTCAGCGCTTGACCAGGCGAAGAACCAGGTTCTCTACACCGACCTCAAGGCGGACAGGAATGGCATCGTCACGTCAGTCACCGCCGATGTCGGTCAGGTGGTCGGCTCCGGCACGCCGGTTGTGACCGTTGCCGTCGATGGCGAAAAGGAAGTGCTGATCGCCGTGCCGGAAACGGATATCGCCCAGTTCAAGCCGGGCAAGGACGTCAAGGCAAGCTTCTGGTCCGACGAAGCGCTGACGCTCGACGGCAAGGTCCGTGAAGTCGCCGGCAGCGCCGATCAGCAGTCGCGTACCTTTGCCGTTCGCGTCAGCCTGCCCAGCGATCCGCGCGTGCTTCTCGGCATGACCGCGAATATCGAGGCTTCGGCCGCCAACAACAGCCTGCAAAGCGTATCGATCCCGTTGAGCGCGCTGGCGCAAAAGGACGGCCAGCAGATCGTCTGGACCGTGGACCGCAACGGCGAGACCGTCCATGCGCGTCCGATCAAGGTCGCCGAGTTCACCTCCGACGGCGTGCATGTTGCCGAAGGATTGAAACCCGGCGATGTCGTCGTTGCGGCGGGCACGCAATTCATGACCGAAAATCTGAAAGTCAAGCTGGCCGGCGATGCGGTGCAACAGTCCGCATCGGCGGACGATGATGGCGACGCCGTCAAGCGCGTGCGCTGACGGCCAGACAGAAAACGGCTTTTCCTCGCATCGGCGCAAGCCGCGAGGTCAAGCGGTTCACGGTTTCCGGGCGGCAGGCGCCCGATTGTCGAGACGTCAGGTCGATGTGCCCCCCCGACATCGATCCTGGCGCCCCACCGCGATGAGTGTCTCTCCGCTCGGAAAGCCTCGCCGCCCGGAAGCCAGAGCATGATCCCGAAAAGTGGAAGCCGGTTTTCGGAAAAGATCATGCTCGAACAGGAAAGATGGAGCCCCATCCCGATCCTATCGGGATGGAACAGGCTCCAGCATTAGAAGCTCCGTGGGCATGCCATGTGCGTGCGCTGACGATCAGACAGATGGACTGGCGCTATGACCACCGACACCACCGACACCAATGGAAAACGGCCTTTCAATCTTTCGCGCTGGGCGATCGGGCACCCGAGCATTGCGCGGTTCCTGTTCGGCCTGATCATCGTTGCCGGTACGCTCGGCCTGATGCGCATGGGCCAGAAGGAAGATCCGGATTTCACCTTCCGCGTCATGGTCGTCCAGGCGGTCTGGCCCGGTGCCTCGATCCAGGAGATGGAGGACCAGGTCGTCAACAAGATAGAGCGCAAGCTGCAGGAAACGCCGCATCTCGATTTCGTCCGTTCCTACACGCGCGCCGGCAGCGCCATCATCACCTTGCAGGTGGAAGGCGACACCAATCCGACCCAGGTCGCGGAAGCCTTTTACCAGGTACGCAAGAAGGTCGGCGATATCGCCAATGAGCTGCCCCAGGGGCTGCTTGGGCCTTACTTCAACGACGAATTCGGCGACACTTTCATCACCTTGCATTCGATCAGCGGCGATGGCTACAGCTATCCCGAGCTGAAGAAATTGGCCATCCAGGCGCGTGACATGCTGCTGACCACGCCCGGCGTCGAGAAGGCCGTGATCATCGGCGAGCAGCCGGAAAAACTCTATATCGACGTTTCGTCCAAGGTGCTTGCCGAGCGCGGCCTGACACTCACCGATCTGCAGAACGCGATCAAGGGCCAGAACAATGTCGATCCGGCAGGCTCGGTCGACACCGGCCAGCGCTCTGTGCGCATCTCGGTCGAAGGCAGCGTGACGGAGGCAGCCGACATCCGCGAACTTCGCCTGCGCGCCGGCGATCAGGTGACGCGCCTCGGCGACATCGCAACCGTGACCACAGGTCTCGAGGATCCCTATCAGCGCAAATACCGCTTCAACGGCCAGGACAGCGTCCAGGTCGGCGTCGTCATGGCCAAGGGCTTCAACGTCACTGATGTCGGCAAGGAGGTCGAGGCGACCTATCACCGCTTCGAAGAGGCCTTGCCCTACGGCGTTTCGGTCGATCAGATCGCCGACCAGCCGGAAGTCGTGCGGGACGCGGTGAGCGAGTTCATGACGGCGCTCGGCGAGGCGCTGCTGATCGTGCTTGTCGTTTCGTTCGTGACGATCGGCTGGCGTTCGGGCCTGGTGATCGCAATCACCATTCCGCTCGTCCTGGCCGCCACCTTCGCCATCATGTACGAGATCGGCATCGATCTGCAGCGCATTTCGCTTGGCGCGCTGATCATCGCGCTCGGCCTGCTTGTCGACGATGCGATGATCGTCGTCGAAATGATGGAACGCAAGCTCGAGGAAGGAATGGTCAAGATCGAGGCGGCGAGCTTCGCTTACACCTCGACGGCCTTCCCGATGCTGACCGGCACACTGATCACCACCGCCGGCTTCATCCCGGTCGGCTTCGCGGCTTCGACGGCCGGCGAATATGTGCGCACGCTGTTCTACGTTGTCGGCATCGCACTGGTCGTCTCCTGGTTCGTGGCGGTCTATTTCACGCCGTGGCTTGGTCATATGATCCTCAAGCAGCGAAAACACGCCGGCAGCCATCACGATGTCTTCGACACGCGCTTTTATCGCCGGCTTCGCGCCACCGTCAGCTGGTCCGTCCGCCACCGCATCATCGTGCTGGTCATGACGCTGGTGACCTTCGTCACCAGCCTGTGGGCGTTCCAGTTCATCCCTCAGAATTTCTTCCCGCAGTCGTCGCGTCCGGAAATCCTTGTCGACCTCTGGCTGCCGGAAGGCACCAGCATCAAGGAAGTCGAGACGCAGGCCAAGGCGCTCGAAACCAGGATGATGGACGACAAGGACAAGCGCTTCATCGCCACCTATATCGGCGAGGGCGCGCCGCGCTTCTTCCTGCCGCTCGACCAGCAGCTTCGCAATCCGAACTTTGCCCAGCTTCTGGTGATGGCCAATGACGAACCGGCCCGCGAGCGGCTGATCGTCAAGCTGCGCACCATTCTGGCCGAGGATTTTCCGTCGGTCCGCGCCAAGGTCGACCGCCTGTTCCTTGGGCCGCCCACCGGCTGGCCGGTGCAGATGCGCGTCATGGGCCCGGATCGCCAGGAGGTGCGCCGCATCGCCGACGAGGTGAAGGCGAAGTTCCAGGCAAATCCGCTGCTCGGCGCCGTCCACGACGACTGGCTGGAGCCGGTGCCGGAGATGAAGCTGGTGATCGACCAGGATCGCGCCCGTGCGCTCGGCGTCACCTCGCAGCGCATCCGCCAGATGCTGCAGGCGGCCATGTCGGGAGCGCCGCTCGATGATTTCCGCGACGGCGAGGAGACGGTTTCGATCGTCGCCCGCGAGCCGGAGGCAAGCCGCCACCTGCTGTCGGCGGTCGACTCGATCTCTGTCCCGACGGATTTCGGTGGCTTCGTGCCGCTGTCGCAGGTCGCCAAGGTCGTCCCGGTGCTGGAGCAAGGCGTCGAATGGCGGCGCGACCGCCTGCCGACCATCAGCGTGCGCGCCACGCTGCCGGACGGCGTGCAGTCGAACGATCTCGTCATGAAGATGTACAGCGAGATGCAGGGCCTGCGCGACGGTCTGGCGCCCGGCTACAACATCGAGATCCAGGGCGGCGCCGAGGATTCGGCCGAAAGCCAGGCCTCGATTGCAGCGAAAGCTCCAATCATGCTGGCCGTCATCGTCGTGCTGCTGATGATCCAGCTGCAGCACTTCGGCAAGGCGATGCTGGTGCTGGCGACCGGTCCGCTCGGCATCATCGGTGCTGCGGCGGCACTTTTGATCAGTGGCGCGCCGTTCGGCTTCGTCGCCATTCTCGGCGTCATCGCGCTGCTTGGCATCATCATGCGCAACTCGATCATCCTGGTCGACCAGATCGACCAGGACATCGCAGCCGGCATGGAACGCTCGGAGGCCATCATCGGCTCGGCAGTCCGCCGTTTTCGGCCGATCATGCTGACGGCGCTGACGGCGGTCCTGGCGCTGATCCCGATCTCGCGCGGCGTCTTCTGGGGGCCGCTCGCCTATGCCATGATGGGCGGCATCCTCGTTGCCACGGTGCTGACCATCCTCGTCCTTCCGGCAGGCTATGCCTTGTTCTTCGGCCGGGAGCGCAAGAAGCTCGAGGACGCGGCGCCGGCCGCCGAGCCGAAACGGGCGGAAAACGATGACCAGCCGCAACTGCCCCTGGCGGCCGAATAGGGCTGTTGGCAGATGTGACGTCCAGGGGTTAAATCCGCCCACCGGCAGGAGCGCCGGAGGAGGACGTCATGACCATAGCTCGGACACCGGTGGCGCTGCGCCGGCCGATCGACGGACGCCACCGCAAAATGTTCGTCGATGGCGCCTGGGTCGACGCTTGCTCGGGCCGCACCATGGAAACCCGCAATCCGGCCACCGGCGCGGTCATTGCCACGGTGCCGTGCGGCGACCGCCAGGATGTTGAGCTGGCGGTGGCCGCAGCGCGCAGGGCCTTCGACGGGCCGTGGAGCCGGTGCAAGCCCTATGAGCGGCAGGTGCTGCTGCTCAGGATCGCCGATCTCTTCGAGAAGCACTGGGAGGAGATCAGCCGCTCGGACACCACCGACATGGGCATGCCGATCGTGCGCACCCTGGCCAACCGCAACCGCGTCATCGGCATGCTGCGCTATTACGCCGGCATGGCGACGTCCCTGCACGGCGAGACGATCGAGAACTCGCTGCCGGGCGAAATCGTCTCCTTTACGCGCAAGGAGCCGGTCGGCGTCGTCGGCGCCATCATCCCGTGGAACGCCCCGACGGCGGCTTCGATCTGGAAGATCGGACCGGCGCTGGCGACCGGCTGCACCGTGGTGCTGAAACCATCGGAAGAGGCGCCGCTGACGCCGCTTCTGATCGCCGACATCATGAACGAGGCCGGCGTTCCGCCAGGCGTCGTCAACATCGTGACCGGCACCGGCGCCGAGGCAGGCGCCGCCCTTGCCGAGCATATGGGCGTCGACAAGATCGTCTTCACCGGCTCGACGGCAACCGGCCAGTCGATCGTCCGCGCCTCGGCTGGCAACCTCAAGCGCGTCTCGCTGGAGCTTGGCGGCAAGTCGCCGGTCATCGTCTGCGCCGACGCCGATCTCGACAAGGCGGTGCCGGTGGCGGCGATGTCGGTGTTCGCCAATTCCGGCCAGATCTGCATCGCCGGCTCGCGCCTGTTCGTCGAACGCTCCGTCCATGATGACTTCGTCGAGCGGCTGGTGGCCTATGCCAAGGGTCTCAGGATCGGCGACGGCATCGATCCGGCGACCGAGATCGGCCCGCTCGTCTCCGAAAAGCAGCTGCAACGGGTCGCCTCGTATTTCGAGGCCGGCACGGCGGAGGGCGCGACCCTCGTCACCGGCGGTCAACGCCTCATGGAAGGTGCGCTGGCCGCCGGCAATTTCGTCGCGCCGACCGTCTTTGCCGATGTCTCGGACGACATGAGGATCGCGCGCGAGGAGATCTTCGGGCCGGTGATTTCGGCGCTGCCGTTCGATACGCTCGATGAGGCGGTCGAGCGTGCCAACAACACGCCCTACGGTCTTGCCGCCGGGGTCTTCACCCGCAATGTCGCCACCGCCCACCAGCTGTCCCGAAAAATCCGCGCCGGCTCAGTCTGGGTGAACACCTATCACGCCATCGATCCGGCCGTGCCCTTTGGCGGCTACAAGATGAGCGGCTACGGCCGCGAGGGCGGTGCCGAGCACCTCGACGAGTATCTCAACACCAAGGGCGTGTTCATCAAGATCGATTGAGCGATCTTACCTTCTCCCCTTGTGGGAGAAGGTGGCCTCGCGAAGCGAGGTCGGATGAGGGGTGCTCCAGCTTGGCACCGACGGCACTCCGTCCAACACCCCTCTTCCGTCTCGGCGCTACGCGCCGATCCACCTTCTCCCACAAGGGGAGAAGGCAAGATCAGGACCGCGGTCTGGTCTTCTGCGGATCGTAGTGCGCAAAAGTCACGACGCGTGCCGGCAGTCGCTTGCTGTGGCCGTCGAGCTTGCCGATCTCGACCGCGGTGCCGATCGCGGCATGGGTGACGTCGAGCCTGGCCAGCGCGATGGTCTTGTTGAGCAGCGGCGAGCGCATGGCGGAAGTGACCTCGCCGATCTGGGCGCGGCCGACATGGACGCAATCGCCATGCCCGACCGCGACATTGGCGTCGATGTCGAGGCCGACCAGTTTCCTGTGCGGGTTTTCCTTGCGCCGGATCAGCGCCTCGCGGCCGATGAAATCGTCGGTCTTGCTCTTCAGCGGCACGGTGAAGCCGATGCCGGCCTCGAACGGATCGGTCTGGTCGGAAAATTCGTGAGCAGCAAAGATCAGCCCGGCCTCGATGCGCACCATGTCGAGCGCCTGCAGCCCCATCGGCTTTAAGCCATGCGGCTGGCCGGCCGCCCAGATGGCGTCGAACACCTTTTCGGCGTCGCGCGGGTGGCACCAGATCTCGTAGCCGAGTTCGCCGGTGTAGCCGGTGCGCGAGACGACGATTGGAATGCCGTTGCCGCCGCCGATGCGGGCGACGGCGAAACGGAACCATTCGAGCTCCTCGATCGACGGCTGCAGCGGCGAGGTCCAGATGATCTCCTTCAGGATGTCGCGGCTCTTCGGTCCCTGCACGGCGACATTGTGCATCTGGTCGGTCGACGAGCGCACCAGCACGTTGAGGCCGAGGCTCGTCGCCGTGTCGCGCAGCCATTCGCCGGACAGATCGTCGCCGCCGACCCAGCGGAAATTATCCTTGCCGAGCCTGAGCAGCGTGCCGTCGTCGATCATGCCGCCATGCTCGTAGCACATGGCGGAATAGACCACCTGGCCGACGCCGAGTTTTTTGATGTCGCGGGTCAGCGTGTATTGCAGCAGCGCTTCCGAATCCGGGCCGGTGACCTCGAACTTGCGCAGCGGCGACAGGTCCATGATGACGGCGGCCTGCCGGCAGGCCCAGTATTCGTCGATAGGGCCTTCTTTTGCGAAGGAATTGGTCAGCCAATAACCCCTGTACTCGACGAAGTTGCGGGTGTGCTTGGCAAAGCTCGAATGAAATGATGTCTCGCGGGTCATTTTCGGTTCCGAATCGGGCGTCATGCGTCTCGCGATCGCTCGCGAGAATTTATGCTTGCCGGAATAGGTCCGCACATGGATGTCGGTCAGGTTCCAGCCATTGGCCGGCGTCGTATCGTCGGGACAGGCGGACGACACGCAAACGATGTCGGTAAGTGCCCGCAGCAGCACATAGTCGCCCGGCCGCGACCATGGCTCGTCCGACACCATGACGCCATGCGCGTCGATCGCCGTGTTGAAGAAGAAATTGATCGCCATCCAGCCCGCGCGCGGGCCAACACCCTTGTCGGCGAGCGCGCGGTTGAAATTCTCCGAGCAGTTGGGATGACCGGGATAGCCGATGTCGTCATAATATTTGGCGGCGCAAGCGAGCGCGAACGCATCGTGCCGGCCGCAGGTGTCCTGCACCACCTCGACCAGCGGCTCCATGTCCTGGTCGTAATATTTCGAATGCAGGCCTGGCATCGGATAGCTCGAACCCATCAGCGTGCGGGTCGTCGTCACGTCGAGCGGATGGTCGCGTCCCTTGTCGAGCTTGCGCGCCGAAAAGCACTGGAAGTCGGTGCATTGGCGCCCGTCGACATCGATGATCTGCAGATAGTCGCCCGCCTTGACGAAGTAGGCTTCCGCGGTCGCCGAATGGACGCGCAAATCGAGCACCGGGTCGGCCAGCGGGTCGCCAACCCTGGACTTCGCCGCCGGACGGATCGTGGCACGGCGCACGATGACGCTGAGCGGCGTTGCCGTGTCGTGGCCGTCGACCGGCATCGGCCCGCCCGGGGCGGCGATCAGCATCGAGCCATTGCGGGCAACGGCAAAACCCTGTTCGGTGCCGGCAGCGGTGGCGCCGCCGAAGACACGAACCGCCTTTGCCTGGTCGAGTTGCACCTGGCGTCGCTCGAGCCCCCGGCGCAAGAACGCGAGGCTGTCGTCGCCATCGGCCAGCAGCGCCTTGATGCCGGCGGCATTGCTGTTCGATTTCTCGCCGAAAATGCCGGCATCAGGCACGCCGCTCTTGTCCCATGCCAGCAACTCGCAAGCCTGGCCGCCTTCTACGTTGCGTACGCTGACGGTATCGCCGGCCTCGACGTCGATGAGCACCGCACCATTGCCGCGGACGGAATAGCGCTCCATGCCGGCGGGCAGCGCCATCTGGCCGGGCCGCAGGATCAGGCTCGGTCGTGGCGGTCCGGCGGCGATGGCGGGGTAGGGCGACTGGCTCATCTCGACCCGGGTCTCAAGAAACAAGTTTGCCTGTGCGTAAAATTATTTTCGCAGCAAGAATAGCAGTGCGTGTCGGTTTGGCAAGGCGAAGGTGGTGCGGCTCCCCCTTCTCCCCTTTTGGGAGAAGGTGGCCGAGCGAAGCTCGGTCGGATGAGACACATCGCCCGGCGCCGGGCGCCATCGTAGATGAAGGTGCGCGGGCCGCTTTCTCTGGTTATATCAGTTTTAAACTCGGGCCCTTGGCCCAAGTCGCTATCCGATTGAATGAAACAGAGTTTGAAGTCACTTTCATGGCAGCGGTGCTCCAGCTTGGCACTGACAGCACTCCGTCCAACACCCCTCTTCCGTCTCGGCGCTACGCGCCGATGCACCTTCTCCCACAAGTGGAGAAGGGAAAAGGCAACCGCTACCCCAACTCCCCTGAATACCCGATGTCGACGCCATACTCGGCGGCTGCGTCGAGCATCGTGTGCCACAGGCTTTCGGCGAAACTTGCAAACACCAGAAGGTTGAACATCGGCTGCCCGTCCGGCCGGTCATTGCCACGCCAGAGATTGACGCCGGTGTGGTCGATCGATGTGGCGGCAGCGGCGTCGATCGGAAACGCCGCCGGGTGCAGATCGAGCGACGACAATTTCGCCAGCATGGCGCGCGCATTGGCTCCCGAGACGCTGATCAGGGCGCGCGCATGCGACTGGTCCGACAGCGAGGCGGACTGCGAGAACGCCTGGCTCAAAATGTCGATCGTGTGCTTGCCGCTCTTGGACAGGACGAGGAACTGATCCGGTCCCGACCAGATGAGCGTCACGTCCGAAGCGCTGACGGCCTTCGGCAGAT
The DNA here is from genome assembly GCF_055811215.1 of Mesorhizobium sp. WSM4819. Classification (NCBI taxonomy): domain Bacteria; kingdom Pseudomonadati; phylum Pseudomonadota; class Alphaproteobacteria; order Hyphomicrobiales; family Phyllobacteriaceae; genus Mesorhizobium; species Mesorhizobium sp. WSM4819. The sequence continues at coordinate 9,484 of NZ_JBVVQO010000024.1, read as the reverse complement.
CCGGAGCCGCCATGCCGAAACGGGCTTTGGCGGCGTTTGCCAGTTCCGCCCCTTTGCCGCGCCGCGCCATCACCTGGATCAGGTCGAAATTGCGAACTTCAGTGAGGGAAATGCACGGCGCGACGTCGCGCGCGCCATGGGCGCCTACCACAAGTGCGTGCTTCAGCGGACTGCGAGAAAGCCACGAAAACTCAGCCACGCTGGCGCCCTCCATCCGGATCGTAGAAGACGGGATTGCACAGCTCGACGTCATAGTCTTCACCTCGCAGCGGATCGTGCGCATGGACGATCTCGCCGATGCGCTCGCGGCCGCGCTCGACAAGCGCCAGCCCGATCCACTGGTCAAGCGTCGGCGAGAAACAGACCGAGGTGACATAGCCCTGGTCGTTGGCAGAACCCGGTATCTCGCCTTTCGGAATGACATGCGCGCCGGAGCGCAGGCGGCGCGCTCTGTCCGTCGGCTTGATGCCGACCACGACCTGCCGATCCGGTGCGACCAGCGCCTCGCGTCCGGCCATGACGCGGCCGACAAAATCCTTTTTGGTCGACATCATCTTGCCCAAGCCGAGATCGGCCGCGGTCGTCGTGCCGTTCAGTTCCGGCCCTGCAACATGGCCCTTTTCGATGCGCATGACGCCGAGCGCCTCGGTGCCATAGGGCGTGACGCCGAATTGTTTGCCGGCTAGCATCAGGTTGCGCACCAGCGCGTCGCCGTAGCGGGCCGGAACGGAAATCTCGAACGCCATCTCGCCGGAGAACGAAATGCGGAACAGCCGCGCCCTGATGCCGCCGCGAAGCGCGACTTGCCGCGCGCCCATGAACGGAAAGCCCTCGTTCGACAAATCCTCGGCCGGGTCGACCATTTCGCGAAGCAGGTCCCGGGTCTTCGGCCCGGCGATCGAGAATTGCGCCCACTGGTCGGAGACTGACGTGAGTTGCACGTCGAATTGAGGAAACAGCACCTGCCGGCAGAATTCGAGATGCTGCATCACCGGCCCGGCCTTGGCGGTCGTGGTGGTCAGGAGATAGTGGTCATCGGCCAGCCGCGACGTGGTGCCGTCGTCATAGACCAGGCCGTCCTCGCGCAGCATCAGCCCATAGCGAGCTTTTCCCACAGCAAGATTGGAGAAGGTGTTGATGTAGACGCGGTCGAGGAAGGCGCCGGCATCCGGTCCGTGCACGTCGATCTTGCCGAGCGTCGAGACGTCGCAAAAGCCGACGCCGGAGCGTACCGCCTTGACCTCGCGGATGACCGTTTCCAGCCAGTCCTTCTCGCCGGCGCGCGGATACCATTGCGCCCGCTTCCACAAGCCGGTGTCGATGAACACCGCGCCCTGTTCGGCCGCCCAGTGATGCGACGGCGTCAGCCTTGTCGCGTGGAAGTTTTCGTCGCGATGATGGCCGGCAAAGGCGCCGATGGCGACCGGCACATAGGGCGGCCGGTAGATCGTCGTGCCGGTCTCGGGAATGGATTTGCCTGATAGCGCCGCCATGATGGCGAGGCCGGCGACATTCGAGGTCTTGCCCTGGTCGGTCGCCATGCCGAGCGTCGTATAGCGCTTCAGATGCTCGACCGATTCAAAGCCTTCGCGCTGCGCCAGCTCGATGTCGGCAGCGGTGACGTCATGCTGGTAGTCGACAAAGGCTTTGCCTTTGCCGGCAACATGCCAGAGCGGGGTCAGCGAAAACGCTTTGTCGTCGGCGACTGGCGGCGTGCCGGCACTGCCGCTGTGCCCGGCGCTCTGCGCCGCCGCCGCACCGGCGGCAAACCCCTGGCGCAGGCAGGCGCCGAGCCCAAAAGCGCCGTTGGCGGCACCGGCGGCCACCATGCCGGGAGGCGCGCCGTCCGGCACGAAGGCCGATATGTCGTCCTGCCATTGCGGCCGGCCGCGATGGCAGGAGGTCAGCCCGACCGCCGGGTTCCAGCCACCGGAAACGGCAAGCCCGTCGGCTTCGACCTCGGCGCGTGCGCCGCCTGCCAGAGATATCGAGATTTTCCTGACACCGCCCTTGCCGCCGTCCACCCCGCTGACGAAACCGTTCAAAATGGCAAAGCCGGTTTTGGCGGCAAGCGCGCGATGCGCGGCCGATACGTCCGGACGCGCATCGACGACGGCAGCGATCTGCAATCCGGCGTCGAGTGCCGCATCGACCGTGCGCCAGCCATCCTCATTGTTGGTGAACAGCGCAATCCTCTTCGCCGGGGTTGCCGCATAACGTGCGATATAGCTCCGCATTGCCGAAGCCATCATCACGCCGGGCGTGTCGTTGCCGGCAAAGACGATCGGCCGTTCGATGGCGCCGGCGGCAACAATCGAGCGCTTTGCCACGATCCGCCACAGGCGCTGGCGCACCTGATGCTCTGGCGGCGAGGGCAGGTGGTCGTTGACCCGCTCGATGGCGCCATAGGTGCCGCCATCATAGACGCCGAACAGCGTCGTGCGGGTCATGATGCGGACGTCCGGCAGCGATGCGAGCTCGGCCAGCGTGCGCGAAATCCATTCGGCTGCGGGCACCCCGTCGATCGTGCCGCCGTCGGCAAGCAGGCGGCCGCCAAGCGCAAAATCTTCCTCGCACAGGATGACGCGGGCACCGGATCGGCCGGCGGCAAGTGCTGCCGCCAGTCCGGCTGGGCCGGAGCCGGCGATCAGCACGTCGCAATGCGCCCACGTCTTGTCGTAATGATCAGGATCGGCAACGCCCGCGGCGCGGCCGAGACCAGCGGCGCGGCGGATCGCCGGCTCGTAGACTGCTTCCCAGAATTTTGCCGGCCACATGAAGGTCTTGTAGTAGAAGCCGGCGACGAAGATCGGTGAGAACAGCTGGTTGACCGCCATCAGATCGTGGCGCAGCGACGGCCAGCGGTTCTGGCTGGCGGCTTCCAGACGGTCATAAAGTTCGGCGGTGGTCGCCTTGGTGTTGGGCTCGCGCCGGGCTCCGGTGCGCAGCTCGACCAGTGCGTTGGGTTCTTCCGAGCCCGCGGTCAGGATGCCGCGCGGCCGGTGGTATTTGAACGAGCGGCCGACCAGCTTGACGCCATTGGCGATCAGCGCCGAGGCCAGCGTGTCGCCTTGGAAGCCGGCAAAGGTTTTGCCGTCGAAGCGAAAGTTCAGCAGCAACGAGCGGTCGATGAGACCGCCGGATGGCAGACGATTGGGTTGGCTGGAAATCACGATGCCCGGCCCCCATGCACGAGCGTCGCGCTGCCCCTCATCGCCCTGCCGGGCACTTCTCCCCGTATAGTGACGGGGAGAAGGACGCCTTCACTGAGGGGTTCGCCAATCTCCAGCGTAGCAGGAAGGGCGCCGAGGTTGCGGCCATCTCCCTTCTCCCCGTCACTATACGGGGAGAAGGTGCCGGCAGGCGGATGAGGGGCGGCGCTGAGTTGGCTAAGAATACTCATTTTGCCTGCCTCGCCCCGACTCCCGCCGCCGGATCGACCGAGGAAATCTCGTGTGTCAGCGTGTTGCGGATGATCTTCAGCCAGGCCCGGCAGCCGCCGCCATGATACCAATGTTCGCTCGTCTCGCCGGCAATGTTGTCGCGCAGATAGACGTAGTCGAACACCTCGTCTTCCGAGGCGCCGGCTGCCGGCCGCAGCGGCTTGGCGTCGCCGAGACAGGTGAACTCGCCGAGTTCGCGTTGGCCGCAGAAGGGACAGACAATACGCATGCTTTTCGGGCCGTCCTCAGTGCAGGTTCGGTTGGGCGCCGACGCCCTTTTCATCGATGACAGCGCCCCGCCGGAACCGGTCGAGGCGGAAGCGCGCCGCCTCCTTGTGCAGTTCGTCGCGGGCCAGAAGATGGGCAAAGACAAGGCCGGAGCCGGGCGTCGCCTTGAAGCCGCCATAGCACCAGCCGGCATTGAGATAGAGCCCGTCCACCGGCGTCTTGTCGATGATCGGCGAGCCGTCCATCGACATGTCCATGATGCCGCCCCATTGGCGCAACAGGCGCACGCGACCGATCATCGGCATCAGCGCCATGCCGCCCTCGCAGACGTCTTCCATCACAGGCATGTTGCCGCGCTGGGCATAGGAATTGTAGCCGTCTATATCGCCGCCGAAGACCAGCCCGCCCTTGTCCGACTGGCTGACATAGAAATGGCCGGCGCCGAAGGTCATGACATTGGGTATCAGCGGCTTGATCGCCTCGGAAACGAAGGCCTGCAGCACATGGCTCTCGATCGGCAGCCGCAGGCCAGCCATCGCCGCGACGCGCGACGAACTGCCGGCGACGGCCATGCCGACCTTGCCGGCGCCGATTGTGCCGCGCGATGTCTCGACGCCGGTCACCTTGCCGTTGGCGTCGCGCCCAAAGCCGGTCACCTCGCAGTTCTGGATGATGTCGACGCCGAGCGCGCTCGCCGCATGGGCGTAGCCCCAGACCACGGCGTCGTGGCGTGCTGTGCCGCCGCGCCGCTGCAGCAGGCCGCCTTGCACGGGAAAGCGGGCATTGTCGAAGTTCAGGAACGGCATCATCTTCTTGACCGCGGCAAGGTCGAGCAGTTCGGCATCGATGCCGTTGATGCGCATCGTGTTGCCGCGCCGCGCATAGGCGTCGCGCTGCGCATCGGAATGGTAAAGGTTGATGACGCCGCGCTGGCTGACCATCGTGTTGTAGTTGAGGTCCTGCTCCATCCGCTCCCACAGCTTCATCGACAGCTCGTAGAAGCCGGTATTGCCGGGCAGCCCGTAATTGGAGCGGATGATGGTGGTGTTGCGGCCGGCATTGCCGGAGCCGATCCAGCCCTTTTCGAGCACGGCGACATTCCTGATGCCGTATTCGCTGGCGAGGAACCATGCCGTCGCCAGGCCGTGGCCGCCGCCACCGATGATCACCACGTCGTAGCGGTCCTTCGGGCTGGCGTCGCGCCAGGTGCGCTGCCAATTCTTGTGACCGGAAAATGCCGCACGGGCGAGGGAGTAGATCGAGTATTTCATGACTCTATTCCGAGGTCGCTCGCGCCGCGCAGGACCATTCTTGACGCATCGGAATCGTCCGAAAACCGCTTCACACTTTTCGGTCCGATGCTTTAGATATCCAACGTGTAGTCGCGCTCCCACTGGGTGAAGTGGGAAGCATAGGAATTCCATTCCTGATGCTTCAGCTTTAGATAAGCCGACGAGAATTCCTCACCCAGCGCCGCCTTGAGCGATTTGTCGTTGTCGAACTCGCGCAATGCATCGAGCAGGTTGAGCGGCAGCTTCGGCGCGCCCTCCACCGTATGCCCGAACTGGTACATGTCGATGTCGTAGCGCTTGCCGGGATCGGCCTTCGAGCGGATGCCGTCGAGGCCGGCGGCGATGATGACCGCCTGCAGCAGGTAAGGGTTTGCCGCGCCGTCGGGCAGGCGCAGCTCGAAGCGTCCGGGGCCGGGCACGCGCACCATATGGGTGCGGTTGTTGCCGGTCCAGGTCACCGAGTTCGGCGCCCAGGTGGCGCCCGAAATGGTGCGCGGCGCATTAATGCGCTTGTAGGAATTGACGGTCGGGTTGGTGATCGCGGCAAGTGCCGAGGCATGCTTCATGATGCCGCCGAGAAAATTCCTGCCCTTCGCCGACAGGCCGAGCTCCATGGCGTTGTCGGCAAAGACATTGGTCTTGCCGTCCTTGTCCCACACCGAGATGTGGGCGTGGCAGCCATTGCCGGTCAGGCCGGGGAATGGTTTTGGCATGAAGGTGGCGCGCAGGCCGTGCTTTTCCGCAACGGACCTCACCATGAACTTGAAGAAGGAATGCTTGTCGGCGGTCGCCAGCGCATCGTCGAAGGCCCAGTTCATCTCGAACTGGCCGTTGGCGTCCTCATGGTCGTTCTGGTAGGCGCCCCAGCCGAGCGCCAGCATGTGGTCGCAGATCTCGGCGATGACATCGTAGCGGCGCATCACCGCCTGCTGGTCGTAGCAGGGCTTTGACGCCGTGTCGTATTCGTCGGAAATCGTCTTGCCGTCCGGCGAGATCAGGAAGAATTCGGCCTCGACGCCGGTCTTGACATGCATGCCGTCGCCCGCCGCCTCGTCAATCAGCCGCTTCAGCGTGTTGCGCGGCGCCTGAGCGACCGTTTTTTCGTCCATCATGCAATTGGCGGCAACCCAGGCGACTTCCGGCTTCCACGGCAGCTGGATGACCGAATCCGGATCTGGCACCGCCAGCATGTCTGGATGCGCCGGCGTCAGGTCGAGCCAGGTGGCAAAGCCGGCAAAGCCGGCGCCGTCCTTCTGCATGTCGGCGATGGCTTGCGCCGGCACCAGCTTGGCGCGCTGCCCACCGAACAGGTCGGTGTAGGAGATCATGAAATATTTGACGCCGTTCCCTTTGGCGAAGGCGGCGAGATCGTTCCCCATTATAGTTCCTCGCTTATTGGTATTTGGTAGTTTTGTATCAGAAGCCGTTCTTCCCCGGTATCCAGTTGGTCCCGGCCAGCGGCACGCCGGCCATGGCGGCGGCTTCGATCGTCAGCGCGACGAGATCCTCGGGCTCGAGATTGTGCAGGCTGTTCTTGCCGCAGGCGCGGGCGATCGTCTGCGCCTCCAGCGTCATCACCTTGAGGTAATTCGCCAGCCGTCTTCCTGCCGCTATCGGATCGAGCCGTTTCATCAGCTCGGGGTCCTGCGTGGTGATACCGGCCGGATCGCGGCCCTCGTGCCAATCGTCATAGGCGCCGGCGGTGGTGCCGAGCTCGTTGTAATCCGCTTCCCAGCGCGGATCGTTGTCGCCGAGCGCGACAAGTGCGGCGGTGCCGATCGACACCGCGTCGACGCCGAGCGCCAGCGCCTTGGCGACATCGGCGCCGTTGCGGATGCCGCCCGAGATGATCAGCTGCACCTTGCGGTGCATGCCGAGATCCTGCAGCGCCTGCACCGCCGGCCTGATGCAGGCAAGCGTTGGCTGGCCGACATTCTCGATGAACACTTCCTGGGTTGCGGCGGTGCCGCCCTGCATGCCGTCGATCACGACGACATCGGCGCCTGATTTCACCGCAAGGGCTGTGTCGTAATAGGGCCGCGCGCCGCCGACCTTGACGTAGATCGGCTTTTCCCAGTCGGTGATTTCACGCAGTTCCAGGATCTTTATTTCGAGATCGTCGGGCCCGGTCCAGTCGGGATGGCGTGAGGCTGAGCGCTGGTCGATACCCTTGGGCAGCGTGCGCATTTCGGCGACACGGTCGGAGATCTTCTGGCCAAGCAGCATGCCGCCGCCACCGGGCTTGGCACCCTGGCCGACGACGATCTCGATCGCATCCGCCCGGCGCAAGTCGCGCGGGTTCATGCCGTAGCGCGACGGCAGGTACTGGTAGACCAGCGTCTTGGAATGGCCGCGCTCTTCCTCGGTCATGCCGCCGTCGCCGGTCGTCGTCGAGGTGCCGGACAGCGTCGCGCCGCGGCCGAGCGCTTCCTTGGCCGAGCCGGACAGCGAGCCAAAACTCATGCCGGCAATGGTGATCGGGATTTTCAGCTCGATCGGCTTTTTCGCATGGCGCGAGCCCAGCACGACGCTGGTGTCGCAGCGCTCGCGATAGCCTTCGAGCGGATAGCGCGAGATCGAGGCGCCGAGGACAAGCAGGTCGTCGAAATGCGGCAGCCTGCGCTTGGCGCCGGCGCCGCGGATGTCATAGATGCCGGTCGCAGCGGCGCGACGGATCTCGGAAAGCGTGTAGTCGTCGAAGGTCGCGGATTTGCGCGGCGTCGTCGGCGGGTTGCGATAGGTCATTGAGCCTCAATACGCGTCGGCGTTGTCGATGTTGAAATTGTAGAGCGTGCGCGCCGAGCCGTAACGCGTGAACTCCGCCGCCTTGACGCCGGTCACCCCGGCGCGGTCGAGCAGGTCCTGCAGCAATGCCAGATGCTCGGGCCGCATCTCCTTGGCGATGCAGTCGGCGCCGAGGCTGCCGACCTTGCCGCGCACGAACAGCCGCGCCTCGTAGATGGAATCGCCGAGCGCATCGCCGGCATCGCCCAGCACCACCAGATTGCCGGACTGCGCCATGAAGGCCGACATATGGCCGATATTGCCGTGGACGACGATGTCGATGCCCTTCATCGAGATGCCGCAGCGCGACGACGCGTTGCCCTCGATGACCAGCAGCCCGCCCCTGCCGGTGGCACCGGCATATTGGCTGGCATCTCCTTTGACCGTTATCGAGCCCGACATCATGTTTTCGCCGACGCCGGGTCCGGCCGAGCCATGCACCGTGATGGCGCTGCCGTCGTTCATGCCGCCGCAATAATAGCCGACGCTGCCGCGGACATCGACGGTGACCGGCTGGTCGACGCCGACGGCGACCGAATGGCTGCCTTTCGGATTGAGCACTTCCCAGGCGGTCTGGTTCGAACCGGGAGTCAAATCGTGAAGCGTCTGGTTAAGCTCGCGCAACGGCATCTCGGCCAGGTCGAAGACCCTGGATGCATGGCTCTGGTCGAGTGCCTTGGAGACGTTGATTGCCGGCATGAGCTTAATGCTCCCAGAAATAGACGGTTGCGGGCTCGGGCTCCCAGACCCTCGCATTGTCGATGCCGGGCAGCTTGGTGAGCGCGCGATATTCCGAGCCGAAGGCGACATACTGGTCGGTCTCGGCCATGACGGCAGGCTTGCAGGCGATCGGGTCGCGCACCACGCCGAAGCCGTTCTTGGTGCCGACGACGAAGGTGAAGAAACCGTCGAGGTCGCTCAGCGTGCCTTCCAGCGCCTCGCCGAGATTCTTGCCATGAGCCATCTGCGAGGAGAGATAGGCGGCCGCGACTTCGGTATCGTTCTCGGTCTCGAATTTCATGCCTTCGCGGCTCAGCTCGCGGCGGACATTGTTGTGATTGGACAGCGAGCCGTTATGCACCAGGCACTGGTCGGCGCCGGTCGAGAACGGATGCGCGCCCATCGTCGTCACCGCCGATTCCGTCGCCATACGGGTGTGGCCGATGCCGTGCGTACCGGTCATGCTGCGCACGTCGAAGCGATCGACGACCGCTTCGGGCAAGCCGACCTCCTTGTAGATTTCGACGACGTCGCCGGCGCCCATGATGCGGATGTCGGGGCGCAGCGCCTGGATGGTCTCGCGCACTTCATCGATCTTGTCGGGCGTGGTCCTGACGACCGCATGCGTCGATTTCACCGCGATGTTCACCGGCGTTCCGATCGCTCTGGCGAGTTCGGCGTCAAGGTTGCGGAAATCGTGCTCCGGCTTTGCCGACTGCATGGTGATCTTGGCCTCATTGTCGGATGGCGCGCCATAGATAGCGATGCCGGCGCTGTCGGGACCGCGATCGCTGAGCGAGATCAGCATTTCCGACAGCATCGAGCCAAGCTGGGGCTCGAGCGACTTGTCCTTCAAAAACAGTCCGACGATTCCGCACATGTCAGGCTCCCGAGGTGAGGTATGATTCCGGTGCTACCAGCTTCATAGGTTGAGTTCAACTCGTATGAAAGTTTTTTTCATCCTGGACAAGTCGTCTGGCGCAAATGGCGCGCCAGACCAGTCTCTTATAAACATCT
>NZ_JBVVQO010000023.1:0-99041 GCF_055811215.1 Mesorhizobium sp. WSM4819 | reverse complement strand
GCCTGCCCACAAGGCCGCCGGCGTCCGCGACGCGATCGAGACGGCGGGGGCGAGCCTGCTCTATCTCCCGCCCTATACAAGGCGCTGATGCGGGCAAAGGCCGAGCGGACAATCAGCGCACTGTGGGACGCAGTCGGCGCGATCCTCGAACGCTTCACCCCAGCCGAATGCGCCAACTACTTCAAGGCAGCTGCATACGACCCAGATTAAACAGGACGCGCTCTAGGTATCACGTCCTGACGGGCCAGTTGGGGATTCAGAAAGCAGGGCCGCCTGTGCTGCTAACAACGCGCGATACCGGCAGCGATTGAAATGGTATCGCCTGCAAATCTTATTATGGGCTGATGCTGGCTGTTAGTAACGTCGAGGCTCGGCGGCGGTTTCCTGGCTGTTGGCGACGCTGCAATCTGCATCTTGCTCCGGTCGGCGCGCCTCTAAGGCCGGATTGGTTGCCCGTGTGTCCACAGCTTTAATGGCTATCACGCTTCCTGTGCAGAGGGGACGCTTACCGGAGGCACTCCGCCGTGGATTACGATAGCTTCTTGATCAACCACAGGGCGCGTTGCTTCAACGGGGATCGATGAGGCGATTGCGGACCGCCTTCTGCGACGGGCGAGGTCTGCTTCTGACAATACCAATCATAGCTTTCCGCGAGCATACACCGGTTTGAATACTTTGCGCGCCATCCAAGTTCGATAAGCGGCTGAACGTCGAAGTAGCATTCCTTATGATAAGTCAAATAGTGCCACGGCACCAACGGCGACAAGCGAAGGAAATGCAAAGTGCGAAGTGCGTTGATAGCAGGCCCTTCCGGAAGGCTTCGTACCTTTGATGTGCTGCCAGCATGTTGGATGAGCTCCTCCAGATCGTGACGGAGCGTTCCAAAGTCGTCCGTCCCCACATTGTAGGTGCCGCTTTTTCCGGCATCGAGTGCCAGCATGTAAAGATCCATCAAATCATGTGCATGGATAAACTGGAATTTGATGTTTCCGCTACCGATCACGTAAACGGATCTGTTCTCCTTGATCCACTCGAAAAGGATCTGGAAAATTCCGAGCCGGCCTGCGCCTAAAGTGGCCCTCGGTCGAATGGTGATCAAGTTTATGCCGTTTTTGCCGCAGACTTCCTCTGCAACTCTTTCTCCGGCAAGTTTCGATTTCCCGTACGGCTCAACGGGATTGAGAGGGGTTGCCGCCGTGATCGGCCCCGATGGGGGAATGCCGTAAGCAGCCGTTGAACTGACATGAATCAACGACTTGACTCCGGCCTTGGCGGCTTCATCCGCGACGATCCGGGTGCCTTCGACGTTTACATTCCAATAGTCCCGTCCCGCGTCGGTCTGCGCCACAAGCGCTGCGTTGTGGTGGACTACATCAACGCCTCGCATCGCCGACGCAACGCCATCTCTATTCAGAACCGAGCAGTTGATGAATTCGATCTGCTTGGGTTGCGATGGGTCCGACCAGATATCCAGCACGCGAACTTGCTCACCGCGCTCCAGCAAGCGACGCGCGGTGAGGTTTCCAATGAACCCAGAACCACCTGTTATCAAATGTCTCATGATGTTGGCCGCTCTAACGCAACTGATATTCGATTGTTTGCGAAACGTTTCGGCGAACCATCGCCATAACCGTACCCTGAGGGTTCACCACTGTTGGTTCGCATAGGATCGAAGAGTCGGCGATGAACAAATTCTCTGATCCGTGGACTCGCCCAAACGAATCGACAGCGCAGATGTCCTGGTTTTCGCCCATAGGGCAGGATGAAAATAAATGCATCGTTGTTGGATTTGCCTGCTGTGGCTGCATGGTCAGAGGCAATCTTGCAACATCATCAGACGATCGAAGCACCGGGTATCCGGCAATGCTAGGATAGACAGCCTCAGCGCCCGCGGCAAACAAAACTTCAGACAATCTTGCAAGCCCCTCAGCCAGCTCCGCGAGGTCTGCGGCTGTCAGATGGACCCGGACGAGGGGATCGGAAAAGCCGGGGAAGTTACGGACGTTCGCGCGGCCGCCTGTGCTCTGCACGTAGTAGATGGCCATCCGCCGCCACTCGCGATCCACTTCCTCCATCATGTTCGGGTGCACACCCATTGCCATCGCCAAAGCAGGTCGCTTGCTCATCGAGCAGCCCATGCTGAATCGTGGATCGAATTCCTTTACCTGGTGGGTGGGCTCGAGCTCACCCGGCGTATTGATTTCCTCTTTGAAGATGGCGACAACCTTGAGCATCGGGTGAAAACGCAGCGAGTCACCAACGTTCTTGCGTATGCCCGACCGCCTCAAGAGCGCGGGCGTCTGAACAGCGCCGCACGCCACGAACACCGACCTGGCAGAATAGTTCACCTCTCGTCGGCTCCCGTTCGATTGCGCTTGGACGGTTCGAACATGCCAACGACGGTTTGAATACCGAAGCCGAACCGCGCGGGTGTTAGCAACGAGGCGGCCTCCCGAGGCAAGGAGTTGCGGGATGAAGGTTTCGGACATTGATTGCTTTCGACCGGGAATGCCTGATCGTGTATCCGTCCCGTAGGCATAGAGTCGCGGAACCTCCAACGAAGCCCAGCCAAGCTTTCGTGCACCTTCGTCGAGCCGCGTCGACAATAAAGGTGCAGGCCCCGGCAAATACTCTACCTTCGCCGTTTGCTCGCAGGCTTCAAAGTGGGGGGTCAGGGCTGCGAGTGATAAGTCCCTCACATTGTATTTCCGACTCCAACCGTCGAGGACGGTGTCGGATATTCTGTGATAGAGGCCGCGGTTGATTTCGCTTCCGCCTCCTACGCAACATCCCTCTACATAGGCCACTTTGGAGCGACCCAGTGCGATGTTGATTCCGGCATTGCGGTATTTCTGAAGAATCTCTTCTCGAGAAAAATGCGCGGCGGATTCGAGGGGCAGGTTTTGTCCCTCTTCAACCATGATCACCGACCTGCCTGCTTCTGACAACAGCGTGGCAGCTACCGATCCCCCTGGCCCGGACCCGATAACGATGACATCAGCAGACGGCGACTCAACGTTGCTCATGGTCGTGAACTTTGTCATATTGATAATCGCGGCCGTAAAGATCCGAATACAATCCAAAGATCGCCAGCGACCCATAGAACTCTACAAATCGCCTTCGAAACTCCAGACGGGATTGCCGCCAAGCATCGACCTGAGCGCTGCGCTCCAGATGGCCTAACCGGTGGAAGGGTTTCCCTGTGCGTGGCAATGACCATGCATCAAAAAGCAGCACAAGAAGCACAAATGGTGGCCGAAGGTAGTCAGGCATCCTGCGATGCACAGATTTCAGGAACTTGGCGACTTCATGTGCCAGTTGATCTGCATCTTGAGGCGCGGGCCGTCTTGCCTGCACGACTGTCTCGGCGAACGCATCTAATGCCTCATCAAAGCTAAGCCACATTCCAAACCTCTATTTGTACCGTCATAAGTGACTTCGATACGAAAAAACAAAGCTACCCAGAACAGTTGCTCACCACATCACACGCCAGATATAATCACGCTCAGGATCTTTCGAGAACAAACGATTGCGCTTCCAGGATATCTCTATGGCATGGCGCTCCGTGCCTCAAACCGAAGAGCATCATATGTGTACTTCACGACTGCTCGGCTCTAGATTGGTCAGGTATTTCATCTTCGGCTCGATCGCCGCAACGCTGCAACTTGTTCTGCTTTACTTGCTGGTGCAGTACGGTGAAATGTCAGAGTATCTAGCCTCGCAAATCGCATTGCTAAGCGCAATTGTGTCGAATTATTTCTTGCAAAGGCGTTTCACCTTCAGATCAACAGCTAGCCACACATTAGCGCTACCGAGTTTTGTGGCGATGTCCATCCTGGCGAGCTTGGTCAATTTCCTGGCCTTCTCTGCTCTCTTACCTTATCTGCATTACATCGCGGCACAATGCGTTTCACTCGTCGTTGTCTTTCTGTTTAACTTCATGATCAGCAGCAAGATTATTTTCGCCAGGCTATAACTGCAGGCGAGATCGATCGGTGCAATCGAATGCGCTGATCGAAGCTTGTCAGAACGGCCGCTAGGTCCATCTCACTGAAATCCATCCGGCGCCACTCGCGCCTGAGCATCACCGGCGCCGGCCGCACTACGACTCAGCCGGCGGCGCCTTCAAGCTGATTGCCATCGAGCGTGGGGCAACGCCCGCCTTCGTTTTTTGACTCCGGCGATTTACCGCCTCGTGCGGTGGTTTGTCCGCTCCGAAGGCGAAGCCGGAACTTGCTTTTCGCGTCCCTTGTGATTTTAATTGGATTTGATCACTGTTCCATTGCTTTTCGCGTCCCTTGTGATGTTAATTGGATTTGATCACTGTTCCATTTCCGAGGCAATCGTGTTCTTGCCCGTCGTCGCATTTATTGAGCCGATCGACATGCCGGATTTAAAGGCCTGTCACGACAGTCCGAACGAATGGGCGATCGCGGTCGATGCGGCAAACCAATACGCATCACACAGCGCCTTCACTGTTTCTCCGGTCCGGGGCGCTGGAGATGCAGCGTCATGAAGCATTCGAGCAACGAAACAGTACGCTCATTCTGGGGACACGATGCGAGCGTGAAGGATTACGTTGCTATTGCTCGCCTGGATCACGCGACGAAACATGTGTTCATTTTGCCGGGCGTGGTTCTGGCCTATCTTCTTAAGGGCGTACATTCTCCCAATGTGACTTGGTCAATCTTTGCGGGGAATACCGTGAGATTGTCGCAGCACACGGGAAGGATACTCTGGTCCGGTACCGCCGCAGCTTCGCGGGCTACACTGAGGTGAGTCTTACCGTTTCGACGTTTGTTTATGGTCTCTTCAGCGTCGCAATGTTGGCAATCTTTCTTATAAAGTACCGCATCGAATACGTTATTTTGCTGCCGGTAGTCTCGCTTCTCTTCGCACAATATCTCGCCATGTCCATGCTACCGAATTCGACAGCTCAGAACCCGAAAATCTTTTCGCAGAACGAGGCCTGATGGTCACGACGGCCAGCTTGGGCGCACTCTTCCTTCTTTTGAGTTTCGTGGATTTACCGATACTCGAACGGCTCACCAGCCAAAAGTTCATCAGCTTTGACTGAGCCAACAACGTTCGATTGGGCGCCAATACGTCTTATTGTCTTCGACGTTGATGGGACGCTGTACCGGCAAACACCGCTGCGACTTCGGATAGGCGCCGAGCTTATGGCGCACAGCATTCGTCGGGCCAGTTTTCGCGACCTTTTTGTCGTTCGGTCATATCGAAAGCTGCGCGAAGACGTCGGCGTCCGAGAGATCGCCGAGTTCGAGGAGCATATCGCCGATCGAGTTGCGAGCCGCTTCAACTTAACCCCTCGCCAGGTTCAAACGATTGTTGCGGAATGGATTGAGGCTCGACCTTTAGTCGCCTTGGCTCAGTATCGCTATTCCGGCGTCGATAAGGTATTCAGCAGCGCGAGATCATCGGGCCGAAAAATCGGTGTTTTTTCTGACTATCCCGCAGGCGAGAAACTCATGGCGCTTGGCTTGGAAGCCGATTATGCCGTCAGCGCGCGTGATGTTAACGCGTTGAAGCCAAATCCCCGAGGCTTGGAATTGATTATGGAAAGGGCTGGAGAAAATCAAAACAGTACCGTCTTGATCGGGGACAGACCGGAGCTGGACGGGGAGGCAGCGCGTCGAGCAGGAGTTCGTTTTCTGCTGCGGAGTTCAAAGCAACTGGAAAGCTGGACGTGCTTTAGTTCATACAGCTACTGTTTATTTGAAGGCTTGCACGCAGGAGGCTGAAAAGATGCCTGCTGACGTTCTGTGAGAATGCGTCGGCGGTCTGCGCAAGCGCAGGCAGGAATTTGCAGCGCCGTCAAACCGGGCCGGCCCCACAATCAAAACCAGCCATTGGAGATGGAAGATGGAATTAGGCCGGCACCGCCATTGTCAGCAATCGGGTTTGCCTCGCGCATGCTCTTTGGCGACCAACAACTGACCCGCGTTTGTCCTGTACGCTCCTCGCAGATCTATTTGAAAACAAACAAAGCCTTCTGAAGCTGCGTATTTTTTGAACCCATCCTCGAGTTTGGCGTCCTGGCTGAAAGCAAACGAGTAGCCGACGAGTACTGTCTGCACTTCGTTTGCTTTCAGCCAGTTCGCTACCCTCGACGGACTGGTTCCCCGTAGCCGCTCCAACAATCTCGCATCGAGCATATCGTTGGTACGGTAAAAGAAAGGGGCGCTGGCGAACGTGGGGTAAATGCCAAATCCAGCGTCGATCGGATAGTATGACATCAAAGTCGCGATTTTGAGTTCTCGGTTAGGAGAACCGAGGGCGTCGTGCAGTTGCGATCGTACAATACTGAAATGCGTTGCTGCCCACTTGTTGCGGCTCCAGGCGCGTCGCCTGTTCAATTCAGTTTCGACGCCCTTCGATACCATGCTCCTTACGTGTGCCAGCGCCCCGTTGTTGTACAGGAAAAGTCCTGGCACTGCCTGCGCCATCGCTACCGCGAGAATCACGGCCCAATTGCGGGCTATCTTGTTGTCAGTTGCACCAGCAACAATGGCGACCGCACCCCCAACGAAGGGAAGCATCGGTGCGAGATACTGAAAATGCACTGGAGCCGCCAGCAAACAGCTTATGAGCACAGATATACTCGATAAGCCGCACAGCAAAAGGATTCTGGCCTCTGCAGTCGAGGCGAACCCCCTCATCGCTACGAACCCAAAGCGCGCCGACAAAAGCAGAACAAATGCAATGCCGCCGAGAAGAATAAGCGAGGGATCTCTCATCAACTTCAAGAGATCGATGATCCGTCGCCTCAAGCCCGGAATCTCGCCCATCTTCCAGAGAGCGTGCGACTCCATGTGAAAGTCGATATTGGCATAGAAAAAATTCTGGAAGTGTTGGCCCGCATACCAAATCGCGGGAAGCGCGCCGATTAAACCTCCTAAAAACACTGGAAGCAGCACCGCTTTGAAGTTTGAGGAGCGCGCCATCGCTGCAGCCAATGCGTAGATCGCCACCGCTACTGCAATGAATGCGTACGACTGCTTGCTTCCCGCAGCAATGGCTACAAGCAGGCCAGCAACGAAATGCAGCTGGGACGACCTGTCGCTCTGTTTCGGCTGAATCGAAAGGGAAACGAGGAGTAAAGCCAACGCAGATAGCGCGAGCGGCATCATATCGTTTCGCGTAACTCGCAGCGAAATGTCCAACAAGGAGCTGGTCACAACCAAAAATGTGAGCAGAGACGAGAACAGCAAGTTTTTGGACAGCGTCTTGAATGCGAAGAAAGATGCGAAGATGAACGTAAAGCTCCAAAGTACGTTGAATATCCTCGCAGAAAGATAGTGCTGATCGGTGACAAGCTCGGTGATCCGCCACCACCAGTCCAGGGCGATGACGAAGTAAGGCGTTTGAGAGTAGAAGAAATCTCGGTAGACACTCGAGGTGCGGTTCAGGAAAGCCGATGCAAGATACTGCACTTCGTCATGACTGGTCGGCAGTGAAGTGCCGACAATGGCGACCAGGACACAAAGGGCCAGCAGGACGGACAGCGCTGCGAGTGGACTAACGGAGTTCAACCGTGCTTGCAGCCCTGCACCAGATGTTGATTCGTGCATTGGTGCGTTTTCCAACGAAGCCGTGCTGAAATTTATTTGCCGATATAATTGGCGGTCCGCCGCGTCGGCGCTCAAATAACAGTATCCTCTAATTTAGGCCTTTATTGGCTTGTCGACCAGCAGATTTTTCGGCGGGTCGTCCCCGAGGGTGACTGAAATCGAGTTAGGAACGGTCGTTCCCTTCGATGCGAGCGAATGGCAACAATTGGCGCTCTGTGCTCGTTCCCGCTGACCGATTCAATCAATACGATTCTCGGCCATTGGCGGCAGCCAGTCTGATTGGCGCTAGTCTTCGAACGCTACCCTCAACGTTTCGAATGGCCCGTCATGATCTTGGCGATTTCGGCGGTCAGGAATTAGTCGGGGCCGGTCTTTTATCTAGTCTCGCCAACCACGCTCCGTCCAGCCAGAAGGAAGTTTCTTGATGCCCATCCCCGCCCCCTTCGTCTCGCGCGCCATGGACATCGAGAAGGGCTGGATCGACTACAACGGCCATCTCAACATGGCTTACTACAACGTGCTGCTCGACCGCTGCTCCGACGAAGCGTTCGAGATGATGGGGATGGGGCTGGACTACGTGAAGCAGCGGCGGCTGACCATCTACACGGCGGAAGTCCATGTCTGCTATATCAGGGAGCTGCATCTCGACCACAAGGTCAATGTCTCATTCCAGCTCCTCGATCATGACGACAAGCGGCTGAGAGCCTATCAGGAAATCCGCCACATCGACGGCTGGCTCGCCGCCACGTCCGAATCACTGTCGCTTCATGTCGACATGTCCGGGCCGAAGGTGGCGCCCTTCCCGGCCGATGTCCTGGCCAAGATCGAGGCCATGCGCGCCGTCCACGCGGCGCTGCCGATGCCCGAGCGCGCCGGCCGTTCGATCGGCATCAAGGCGCGCCGCGTTTGAAGAGGTTTTTGCGGCGCTCGACTTAAGTCATTGTTTTTATTCATACTGTTGCCCCAAAGCCACTACGCCCTGGTAAGCAATTGGCACTAGCCCGCAAGATCGCTTGAACCGCGACCCGGCCGCCGTTAACCTTACCAAGGTTTTAACGTGAACAAGCCGGATTGAGGCGTTGAACGACTCAGCGCGGCGGTCGAAAACCGTCCCCATCGAGTTGCGATACGGGCGGCTGGGCGGAAGCGGTTCGGGGAACGTGCATGAAAACCGACATAAAGGTCGAGGCGGACAGGCTGGCGGCCGACCCACGCATCAGCGACTACGATTTCTGGCGATCGCTGAAGAACCTCAACTACGAAATTTTTTCCATCGCCAACAACAACGAGCCGATCCCTTTCGCCATGATCCGCTGGCGCGCCATCCTGAAGCAAGCACGGTTGAAGCGCGGCCACGCCTGATCGTTGCGGAAAGAAGTAGGCTCGTTGTTCGATTGCTTTTTCTGGGGCGTTTGCGCCGCCCCTCATCCGGCTGCCGCCACCTTCTCCCCGTATAGTGACGGGGAGAAGACGCTGGGCCGCAACCTCGGCTCTCTTTCGGCAACGCCGGCAATTGGCGAAACTATTGGTGACAGCGTCCTTCTCCCCGTCACTATACGGGGAGAAGTGCCCGGCAGGGCGATGAGGGGCGGCGCGACTTTTTCCAGTTAAGCTTATGTACTGACGAACACCGCCGCCAGCGGCGAACGCGCCACCACCGGCGACGACTGGATGATTGCGGTGTTGGTCATCGCAAACGGAATGATGCGGTCGATCACCCGTTCGAGCTCGGCCACCGAGCCGACATGCGCCAGCGCGATGAAACAGTCCTCGCCG
Organism: Mesorhizobium sp. WSM4819; assembly: GCF_055811215.1. Classification (NCBI taxonomy): domain Bacteria; kingdom Pseudomonadati; phylum Pseudomonadota; class Alphaproteobacteria; order Hyphomicrobiales; family Phyllobacteriaceae; genus Mesorhizobium; species Mesorhizobium sp. WSM4819. The sequence goes on along the minus strand of NZ_JBVVQO010000023.1, from coordinate 89,673 downwards.
GTCACCCGATCGCACTGGGCGATTTCCGGCAAGTCGCGGATGATCTCGGCCACCACAGCCAACTGCCCGGGCACCGGCCTGATCCGCAGCCATGCCGACAGCTTCATGCCGAGCGCGGCCGGGTTGATCCGAACAGTGTAGGCCTCGATCACGCCGCTCTCCTGCAGCCGCTTGATGCGTTCGGCCACGCTCGGCGCCGACAGGCCGACCGAGCGCGCCAGTTCGGCGGTGCTGGTGCGCGCATCCTTTTCCAGAAGGCGCAGGATTTTCAGATCCGCCGCATCCAGATCAGCATTTTCGTTTCGAATGCGTTTCAGGAAAAACTCCTTTGTTCAGTAGAATAAATGATCTCGTTGGTCGGCCATTACCTATATAAAAAGGTAAAACTGCCTGCGATAATGATCCTATGGACGATCAAGCGCAAGCCCCAGCTGCTATCCCTGCCCTCGGCGGCCCTGTCTTTGGCAGGCTGGCGACATCGCTGCCGCCGCATGTCTGGTTCGGTGTCAGCGCTGTGTTTCATTATCTCGGGCCGGCTTTCGCCGTGCTGCTTTTCCCGCATGTCGGCGTGCTCGGAATGGCCTGGCTGCGCATCGTTACCGCCGCCCTTGTCTTCGCGCCGCTGACGCGGCCGTGGACGGTCTTCGCCCGCGCCGACCGGCCGACACGGCTGCTGCTTCTCGCCTTCGGCGCTTGCCTCGGCGTGATGAATTGCTCCTTCTACCTGGCACTCGACCGGCTGCCGATCTCGCTGGTCGCGGCGATCGAGTTCGTCGGCACCATCGGCGTTGCGCTGGTCGGCGTCAGAAGCCCGCGCAATCTCGCAGCCCTTGCCGTTGCCGTCACCGGCACCTTGCTGCTGATCGACGTCAAATGGTCAAGCGACCCGATCGGCCTGTTCTGGGCTTTCCTTAACGGCGCGCTGTTCGTCGGCTACATCATGCTTGGCCATCGCGTTGCCCGCGCCGGCGCTGGCGACGGCATCGCCGGCCTGGGCGCGGCCATGGCCGTCGCCTGCCTCATCGTGCTGCCGATCGGCTTCACCGATGCGCTGCCGGCTTTCTCGGCGCCGCCACTGCTCGTCGCCGCCATCGGCGTCGGCATCTGCTCGTCGGTAATCCCCTATATCTGCGACCAGCTTGCCATGTCGCGGCTGCCGCGATCGAGCTTCGCGCTGATGCTGTCGTTGCTGCCGGTCACCGCCACGCTGATCGGCGTCATTGTGCTCCGCCAGATACCCAGCCCTACCGATTGCATCGGCATCGCGCTGGTGGTGGCCGGCGTCGCTTTTCACAAACCGGCAAATGCCTGATCAGGCAAGCTTCTCCTTGAGAAAGGCGATCGTCCGGCCCCAGGCGAGGTCCGCCGCGTTCTTGTCGTAGCGAGCCGCCGACGTGTCATTGTTGAAAGCATGATTGGCACCTTCATAGACATGGATCGTGTACTCGACTTCGGCTGCATCGAGCTCCTTCCTGAAGGCGTCGATACCGGCATTGATGCGGGTGTCGAGCCCGGCATAATGCAGCAGCAGCGCCGCCTTGATCTTCGGCACATCCTCGGCCTTCGGCTGCATGCCGTAATAGGCGACAGCGGCAGCCAGATCCGGCGCATTGGCAGCCAGTGTGTTCACCGTGGCGCCGCCCCAGCAGAAGCCGACCGCGCCGACCTTGCCGTTGCCATCCTCGCTGCCCCTGAGGAAAGCGGCCGTTGCGACCGCATTGGCGGTGGTCTGCGCCGGATCGAGCTTGGAAAACTGCTCGCGCGCCTTGTCTTCGTCGGCCGGCGTGCCGCCGAGCGGCGACAGGAAGTCCGGGGCCAGTGCAACGAAGCCTTCCAGCGCCACGCGCCGCGTCACATCGCGTATATGCGGGTTCAGCCCCCTGTTCTCATGCACGACGATGACGGTGCCGAGCTTGCCGGACTGGCCGGCCGGCTTGACCAGATAGCCCTTCATCTCGCCACCGCTGCCGGGATAGCTGATGTCCTCGCCGGTCACGCGTGAATCGTCCCCGGCAACAATCGCCGCCCGGGCCGAATTCGCCGCCAGCAGCGGCACAATTGCGGCGGCCGCCGCACCTGATCCGGCAAGCCTGGTCAACTGTTCCATGAAGCGGCGCCGGTCGAGCGTCAGATGCGTGTATTCGTCATAGGCGTCGATCATCGCCTGGGTAATGGCGGGTCTGGTGACGGCGGGGCTGGCAGGGCTCGGTTTTGTCATGGCGCTCTCCTCGGCTTCGGGAACATGTCCGCCGCGCAAGATAGGGCAGAAGCCCGCACGGTCCAGTCACGGATCGGTGAGGCGCTGCTGACGCAAGCGCAGGTCCGCCAGACCGGCGGCTGGTCCAGGATGACACCGTTCGACTGGTGCGCTGTCCCACTTTCTCCGACCCGCCGTCCTGTCGAGCAGGCCGGCGCTACGGCTGGCGTGCCATCGGATTTGAAGCTCCCCCGGCTGGACAGAGAACAAAACGGAGACACTTCTGGCCTTTCGCTGCCGAATCACTACATTCGGGGGAGATGTCCGGCTTTTCGGAAGATATGCCTTTTTTTGATGAACGGAACGCGCGCCCCGTGGCCCCGTCGGGCATTGCTGCGCGCGCCATGGCTGCCCGCAGCGGCCATGCCAATGCGCCCGATTATCTGAACGGGCTCAACCCCGAGCAGCGGCTGGCGGTGGAAACCACCGAGGGTCCGGTTCTGGTGCTGGCCGGCGCCGGCACCGGCAAGACGCGCGTCCTGACCACCCGCATCGCTCACATCCTCGCCACCGGCAAGGCCTTCCCGTCGCAGATCCTCGCCGTCACCTTCACCAACAAGGCGGCGCGCGAGATGAAGCAGCGCATCGGCCTGCTGATCGGCGAAGGCAATGTCGAAGGCATGCCGTGGCTCGGCACCTTCCACTCGATTGGAGTGAAGCTGCTGCGCCGCCACGCCGAACTTGCCGGGCTCAGATCCGACTTCACCATTCTCGACACCGACGACGTCGTGCGCCTGATCAAGCAGCTCATCCAGGCCGAAGGACTGGACGACAAACGCTGGCCGGCCAAGCAGTTCGCCCAGATGATCGACGGCTGGAAGAACAAGGGGCTTGGCCCCGCCGAGATTGCCGAGGGCGACGCCCGCGCCTTCGCCAACGGCAAGGGGCGTGAGCTCTACAAGGCCTATCAGGAGCGGCTGAAGACGCTGAACGCCTGCGACTTCGGCGATCTCCTGTGCCACCCGATCCGTATCTTCCGCGCCAATCCGGACGTGCTGAAGGAATACCACAAGCGCTTCAAGTACATCCTCGTCGACGAGTACCAGGACACCAACACCGCCCAGTACATGTGGCTGCGGCTGCTGGCGCAGCGGCCGGGTGCCGGACGAGCTTCAACATCAACAGGTTTGCAAACGGCCGAAGGCCGCAAGCCCGACCGGGCGTCCGAGCCCTTGCGAGGCCCCTCCCGCGACGCCGAAGGCGCGCAAAAAAGGGGGGTCGGGCCCGCGCCGGCAGGCGCGGAACAGCCCGTGAGCGAAAACAAAGTAAATATCTGCTGCGTCGGCGATGACGATCAATCCATCTACGGCTGGCGCGGGGCCGAGGTCGACAACATCCTGCGCTTCGACAAGGATTTCCCCGGCGCCACCATCATCCGGCTGGAACGCAACTACCGCTCCACCGCGCACATCCTCGGCACCGCCTCCCACCTCATCGCCCACAATGAAAGCCGCTTCGGCAAGACGCTGTTCACCGAAAAAATCGCCGAGGACGACGAGAAGGTGCATGTCCATGCCGCCTGGGATTCCGAGGAAGAGGCCCGCGCCGTCGGCGAAACCATCGAGGCCTACCAACGGCAGAAGCACAATCTCAACGACATGGCCATTCTTGTCCGCGCGTCCTTCCAGATGCGCGAGTTCGAGGACCGCTTCGTCACCCTCGGCCTCAACTACCGCGTCATCGGCGGCCCGCGCTTTTACGAGCGCCTCGAAATCCGCGACGCCCTGGCCTTCTTCCGCGTCGTCGCGCAAGGCGCAGACGACCTCGCCTTCGAGCGCATCGTCAACGTGCCGAAGCGCGGGCTGGGCGAAGCCACCATCCGCCAGATCCACGACACCGCCAGGGCGCTGCGCATCCCGATGCTGGAGGCTGCGGAAAAACTCGCCGAGAGCGACGAGCTGAAGCCGAAGCCGCGCGCAGCGCTGCGCGAAGTTGCCGCCAATTTCGAGCGCTGGCAAAAGGCGCTGGAGACCACGCCGCACACCGAACTGGCCGAGACCATCCTGGAGGAGAGCGGCTACACCGACATGTGGAAGAACGACCGCTCTGTAGAAGCGCCGGGCCGGCTGGAAAACCTCAAGGAACTGATCCGCTCCATGGAGGAGTACGAATCGCTGCGCTCCTTCCTCGAACATGTCGCGCTGGTGATGGACGCCGATCAGAACGCCGAGCTCGACGCCGTCAACATCATGACGCTGCATTCGGCCAAGGGCCTCGAATTCGAGACGGTTTTTCTGCCCGGCTGGGAGGAAGGTCTTTTTCCGCATCAGCGCGCGCTCGACGAGGGCGGCCGCTCCGGGCTCGAGGAAGAGCGGCGGCTGGCCTATGTCGGGCTGACCCGCGCCAAGAAGAACCTGCATTTGTGGTTCGTCTCCAACCGCCGCATCCACGGCCTGTGGCAATCGACGATCCCGTCGCGCTTCCTCGACGAATTGCCGGAAGCCCATGTCGAGGTCGCCGAGAGCGGCAGCTCCTATGGCGGCTACGGCAATGCCTATGGCGGCGGCTCTTTCGCCTCCGGGCGGGGCGGCCAGGCGGCAGGACGGCAAAATCCTTACGGCGCTTCGCGCTTCGACAATGTCGGCGCAGAAAAATCCGGCGCCTTCTCCAGCACCTATGCGACGCCGGGCTGGCAGCGCGCGCAACAGAACCGCACCGAGGCGACCGACCGCAACTGGGGCTCGCGCTCCGGCCACCAGGTCGAGCGCATCGGCTATGGCGAGACCGACAGTGGCTATGGCGCCGGCCGCACCTCGATCAAGGGCCGCACCATCGACGGCGAGCTGGTCGCCAAATCCGTCGCCGACACGCCATCCCGCTTCAATGTCGGCGACCGCGTCTTCCACCAGAAATTCGGCAACGGCAACATTTCTGCCATCGACGGCAACAAGCTGACCATCGACTTCGACAAGGCCGGCCAGAAACGCGTGCTGGACGGGTTTGTCACCGGGGTGTGAATATCCCCCTCACCGATAGCGCGCCTGGTTCCATTTGTGGCCGAGCAGCGACAGGATGATGATCAGCCCGTTGAAGAACTGGACATAGAAACCGCTCAGGCCTGCCGCGACGACGCCGGTCTGGATGAACGACACGGTGACCGCGCCGATGGCGCCGCCGACGACGGTACCGATGCCGCCCCAGGTCGGCGTGCCGCCAACGAACACCGATGCCAGCACCGGCAGCAGATAGCCGTCGCCGGCCGTCGGCCACCAGGTGAAGTTGATCATCACCGAAAAGGTGCCGGCGATCGCCGCCCCGATGCCGACGAAGACGAATACTTTCACCCGCACGCGCTTGACGTCGATGCCCATCTGCTGGGCGCTGTCGGGATTGTCGCCGACCACCTTCACCTGCGCGCCGAAACGATGCCTGTTGTAGAGCAGCGCCGACAGCACGACAAAGCCAATGGCCCAGAAGATCTGCACCGGGATGCCGTAAAGCTGGCTGGAGAAGATCTTGTAGGCCCAGCTGTCGGCAAGGCTGGTCAGCGCCGTCGACCTGCCTTCGTTGATGATCTGGATCAGGCCGCGCAGCAGGAAGTTCATGCCGAGCGTGGCGATCAGCGACGACAGCCCGCCATAGACGACCAGTGACCCGACAAGGAAGCCGAGCAACGTGCCCGTTCCAATGGCGGCGGCAATACCGAGAAACGGGTCGTAGCCGGCCTGCACGACCAGCGCGAACACCCATGAGGCAAAACCCATCGTCGCCGGAAACGACAGGTCGATCTCGCCGCAGGTGACGACGAAGACCAGCGGCACCACCACGAACAGCGCAACCGGCAGCGTGGTGAGCACGGAACTGTAGAGATACCAGGTGGTGAAGACGGTCGGGTTGGCGATCATGAACACCGTCATCATCACCACGAACACGGCAAGCGTGCCAAGTGCGGCGCGGTTGTCGAGGATGAAGCCGCGCATCCAGTGATCGGATGGGTGTTTCCACTCCTTCCGGGGGTTGCCGGGACGGGAGATGCCTGCGGACGGCTCGTGCAGATCGGGCTCCATTGTCTTGCTCATCGTGCTCTCTGCTCCGGGTCGCCGGCGTCGTGCAGTCCCGGCAATCCACCCGGATGCGCGACGTCTTCCATGAAGTTGATGAGGTCTTCGGCCGACTTGACCTGCCTGCGGTCGGCGGTGAGCGCGACCTTGCCGCGGTCCAGCACGACGAAACGATCGGCAATATCGAAGACGTGGTGGATGTTGTGGCCGATGAACAGGATCGACCGTCCGCTCGCCCGCACCTGGCGCACGAAATGGAAGACCTTGGCGGTTTCGGTCAGCGACAGCGCCGTCGTCGGCTCGTCGAGGATGATCAGGTCGGCCTGCTTGTAGATTGCCCGCGCGATCGCCACGCCCTGGCGTTCGCCGCCGGAAAGCTGGCCGACGATCGATTGCGGCGTGAACACTTTCGAGGTGAAGCCGATCTCGCGCATCAGCCGGCTCGCCTCCTCGATTTCCTTGTTGACCTTCAGCCAGCCGAGAAAGCCGGTGAGTTCGCGGCCCATGAAGATGTTGCGCACGATCGTCTGCTGCACGGCCAGCGCCCGGTCCTGGAATACCGTCTCGATGCCGGCGTCGCGCGAGCGCGCGGCGCTCCAGCCGGTCACCGGCTGGCCGCGGATGAGGATCTCGCCGCTGGTCGGCTTGACCACGCCGGAGAGGATCTTGATCAGCGTCGACTTGCCGGCGCCGTTGTCGCCGATCAGGCCGACCACCTCGCCGCGGTCGACGCTGAGATTGACCCCGCCCAGCGCATAGACCTGGCCATAGGACTTGCTGATGTCGCGCAGTTCTATAAGGCGTTCTGCCATGGCGATCCTCACTTGGTTCCGGCTGCGGTCGCAAGACCGGCAGCCGTGTCAAAAGGTCAGCGCAGCGCCTGCTTGGCGAGTTCGGCGACGATCTCGTAATTGTCAGGCGTGACGAAGCCGGCGCCGGTGTCGACATTCATTGGCGCCAGGCCCAGCACCACCTGCTGGCAGAGGCTGAGGATCGGCAGATAACCCTGCAGGAACGGCTGCTGGTCGGCCGTCAGCTGGACCCAGCCGCCCTTGAAGCCCTCGACGATTTGCGGGCTGGTGTCGAAGCCGAAATTGAAGATATCGCCAGCCTTCCTGCCCGCCGCCTGCATGTAGGTCGGGACGTTGCCCAGCATCTGTCCGCCGGGATAGCCAACCGCCTTGACGTCGGGATTGTTGAGGAGTGCTGCGGTAATCACCGGAATGGCCAGATTAGGGTCGGAAGCCCATTCGCCGCTCGGCGGCGAGGAGAGCTGGATGACCTCGACGCCCGCCTCTTTCAGGGCGGCGACCGTACCGCGCTCGCGCGCGCCGCGGCTCTCGTTCTCGAACGGGCCGATCATGATCGCCTTGTCGCCGGCCTTGAGCCCGGCCAGCTTGAACGCCTCGGCGCCGAGCGCGCGGCCCTGCTCTTCCTGCTGGGCGCCGACATAGCCGCCGCCGAACGCTGCCGTGACCTTCGGCACCGGCACGTTCTGGTACATCATCCTGATGCCGTCCTTGTGCGCCTGTTCGGCCAGCGGCATGATCGAAGCATCGCCCGGGTGGCCCATCATGGCGATGCCGCCGGGCTTGACCGCGACGGCCTCGCGCAATTGCTGCACCATCTTCTCGACATCCCACTGGGAGAAGATGTAGTCGACCTTCGGCCCAAGATCGGCCTCGGCCTGCTTGGCGCCATTGTAGACGATGGTGCCGAAGGCGTCGCCCTCGGCGCCGCCAACGAAGAAGCGGATGTGGACGTCCTTGCACCACTGGGCATCGAGCGCCTGGGCAGGCAAGGTAGAGATTGCGGCGGCGAACGCCGTGGCGGCCGCCATGACGGTCGAGCGCAGAACTGTCCTTCTCATCGTGATGCTCATGCACTTATCCTCCCTTCGTTCCCTCGCAAGCCGAGGGGTCTTCGACGAATGCTTCGGCTTCTCGCCGCAATGCTTCGCTGGCCGGCTCCCTGTTTGATGCATGTCGTTGTCGCAAAACCGCTGCACACCCTTGGTCAGGCCCGAGGGCATGCTTTTGCGCGACATGCATTAGCCTCACGCGGGTTCGGCAGATACGTCGCACCTCCCCGGCATTGCTTGAGGTAGTCCAGCGCCCGAACTTGCCCTGTAATCTCAAGGTCGCCGCGATAGACCGGGTCGTGCCAGCCTTCGATGTCGATGGCGCCCCTGTATCCGGCCAGCCGCAATTCGCTGATCACCCGCGTCCAGTCGCTGTCGCCGAAGCCAGGCGTGCGCATTTGCACGAACGGCAGCCGGCCGAACACGCCATGCTCGCGGATCACGTCCCAGCGCACCGTCGCGTCCTTGCCGTGGACATGAAAAATGCGCGGCGCCCATTTGCGGATCTGCGGGATCGGATCGATCAGGTAGACGAGCTGGTGGCAGGGCTCCCATTCCAGGCCGAGATTGTCATCTGGCAATTCGTTGAACATCAGCTCCCAGGCGTCCGGATTATGGGCGATGTTCCAGTCTCCATCGGCCCAGTTGCCGTCCATCGCGCAATTCTCGAAGGCGATGCGCACGCCCTTGTCGGCGGCGCGCCGGGCCAGTGGTCCCCAGACCTCGCGGAAGCGCGGCAGGCTGTCGGGCAGCGGCTTGCCGCGGAGGCGGCCGGTGAAGCCGCTGACCATCGCGGTGCCGAACAGATGCGCATGGTCGATGGCCGTTTCCCAGGCATCAAGCACGCCGTGATCGACATCGCCGCTTTCCAGCGGATTGCCGAAGACGCCGAGCGAGGAGACGACGACGTCGGCGTCGCCGATCGCCTCGCGGATCTGGCCGGCCAGCCGCGGAAGATCCTTGCCGCCCAGCGTCTGCCAGAAGAAGGGCTGGATGCTTTCGAAGCCGAGCGGCAGGATCGCCTTGATATAGGCGGCCGGGTCATCGAGATTGGCCCGCACCATGGTGCCGATCCTGATGTCGAGAAGCGGGTTTGGCATCGTCACCCTTCCTGTGCGATCGCGACCCGGCGCCCGGTTTCGGCGCTTTCGATCGCGGCAAAGACCATGGCCAGGCTCTTGATGTTGTCGGCGCCACGCGTCTCCGGCTCGCTGCCGGTTTCGACGGCGCGCACAAAATCCTGGATGATGCCGAGATGGCCGCCGATGCGGTCTCTCGGATCGAGCGGCGGCACGGCGAGCGGCTCTGTGCGATCGAACAGGCCTTCACGGATAGGCCGCGCGACTTCCGCCCTCAGCCCATCCTCACCGTCCCAGACCAGGCTGCCGTGCTCGGCGACGATGCGCCATGTGCTCTCCCAACTGGTGCGGAACCCGTCGGCGCACCAGGAGCCGGCATAGGTGAACAGCTTGCCGCCGCCGAGCTCGAAGATTGCGGTGGCCGACGATCCCTGCCGGTACCAGGAATTGACCGGCTCCCATTCCTGGCAGTAGACGCTGGCCGGCGCGCCGCCGACCATGTAGCGGGCGGCGTCGAAAGTATGGATCGCCATGTCGAGCAGCAGGACATGGCGCATCTCCTCGCGAAACCCGCCGAAATGCGGCGCGACGAAGAATTCGGCGTGGATGCTGGTTGGCGCGCCGATGGCGCCGGAATCGAGAAAACGCCTGATGCGCCTGACGTTGGCGACATAGCGGCGGTTCTGGACGACGGCGTGCACGCGCCTGGCGCGTCGGGCTGCCTCGACGATGGCGCGCGCGTTCTCCGGGCTGTCAGCCAGCGGCTTCTCCGTCAGGAGGTGACAGTGATGCGCAAAGGCCGAAAGCGCGACATCGCGCCGGGCCGCCGGAACCACGACGTCGAACACAGCGTCGGGCTTGGCCTGGTCGAGCACGGCGTCAAGATTGGTCCCGACAATGGCGCCGGCAAGCTCGTATTCGCGCGCCCTTGCCTTCGCCCTGTCGGCGTCGAGGTCGACAAGGCCGACAATAGCCAACCCGTCGATCTGCCTCGCCGCATCGAGCCAGTGCTTGCTCATCGCTCCGCAGCCGACCAGGACGACATTCATCATCCAGCGCTCCTCCTCCGCTCGGCCCCTCCAGACCGATCGTCACGGCATTCACGGCATGACCGTAAACGTTTTTCCGTAAACGTTTACGAGAACACACCGGAAGGCGTAGAATGTCAATTGGCCGCTCGCGAAAATCACCTAGATCACCTTGGCCTGAAGAGCGGCTGATGATAGCCAGGCAAGGGGGAGAACTGTCCTTTGGCGTCCAGCATCCACGACCTTGCGCGTCACCTGAACATTTCGATCGGCACCGTGTCGCGCGCGCTCAACGGCCGTGCCGACGTCAATGCCGACACCCGCCAGCGCGTGCTCGATGCGGCGGCAAAGCTGAACTATTCGCCGAACCAGTCCGGCCGCAGCCTGCGCCGCGGCGCCACCCACTCGATCGCCTTCATGCTGCAGCCGCACCCGGGCGACCAGCAATATGGCGAGCCGTTCTTCATTCCATTCCTGACCGGGCTGCAGGCGAAACTCGCCGAAAGCGGGCTCGATCTGATCGTGGTGATGGGCGCGCCGGGCGACTACCAGCAGGAGCGCCTGCGCCGGGTGGTCGAGACGCGCCGCGCCGACGCCGTGGTGCTGGCCTATACGCGTCGCGAGGACGAGCGCATCGATTACCTGACCAGGGTCGGCTTCCCATTCGCGACGCTCGGCCGCAGCCGCTCCGGCGGCAAGACCTATCCGTCGCTCGACCTCGATTTCGAAAAAGCCGGGGCCGACGCGGTCGACCGCCTGGTGGCGCGCGGCCACCGCCGCATCGCCGCCATCCGCCCGTCCCTCAACCTCAATTTCGGCTACCTGTTCCTGGCCGGCTATCGCAAGGCCTTGCGGCGGCACGGCATCGAGGTCGACCCCGGGCTGATCGCGAAAGGCTTCATCAACGAGGCCGGCGGCGACGCGGTGACGCCGCAGGTCATGCGCTGCAAGGACCCGCCGACCGCCATCATCTTCAACAATGACGCGATGGCACTCGGCGGCTGCAAGGCGCTGGCCGAGATGGGCATCAAGCCGGGCCACGACATTGCGGTGATCGTCATCGTCGACACGCCGCTCTGCCGCTATTTTTCGCCGGCACTGACCGGCTTCCGCCCTCGCCTGGAGCCGATGGGACGGCGGCTTGCCGAAATGTTGCTGGCGTCGATCCCGGCCTTCGCCGGCCCCGAAGGCGCGCGGATCATCCGTGAGGTCTGGCCGCTGGAGCTGATCGCGCGCGACAGCGACTGATGATGGCCGGGCCTTCCCTCCAGCCACGTCGATCGCCTAGGATGAGCCACGCGCAGCAGGGGAGAATCCATGGGCAAGGGACGGGTCGAGGCATTTTCCGATGGCGTCATGGCCATCATCATCACCATCATGGTGCTCGAGTTGAAGGTGCCGCATAGCGCGGATTTTTCCGCGCTGGCACCGCTATGGCCCACTTTTCTCAGCTACGTGCTGTCCTTCATCTATGTCGGCATCTACTGGAACAATCTGCACAACATGTTCCACACCGTGCAGCGGGTCGATGGCCGCGTGCTGTGGGCCAATCTGCATCTGCTGTTCTGGCTGTCGCTGATGCCCGTGACCACCGCCTTCATGGGCGAAAACCATTTCGCGCCGGTGCCTGTCGCCGTTTACGGTGTTGTCCTGGCGCTTTGCGCGGCCGCCTACTTCATTCTGGTCGTCCTCCTGCACCGGCTGCATGGCAACGACACTGCCTTCGCCAGAGCGGCAGGCACCGATCGCAAGGAAAAGATCTCGGTGGTCCTCTACATCGCTGCCATTCCGCTGACCTTCGTCAATCAATGGATCAGCGTCGCGCTCTATGTGCTGGTTGCCATGATCTGGTTCGTGCCGGACAAGCGTTTCGAAAGGCAGATCGAAAAATAGGCCCGCCCTATCCCCGCATCGCCTTCAGCTTTTCCGCCACCGAGGCCGCAAGATCGGCATAGCGCTCCTCCAGCCGCTCGGCCGCCTTGATCACCGAAAAATCATGGCCGAATTTTTCCAGCGCCATGCGCAGCTTCTCGACGAACTCCGCCTGCTTTTCGAGCGCCGAAAACAGCGTTCTCACTTGCGCTTCGCTGATGTCGGGATTGGCAAGCATTTGCGGCACCTCACGGCTCATCTGGTCGCCGGTGGCGGTCTGTTCTTTCAGGATCTCGATCCAGTCGGTCAATCGGTAATCTCCTTCTTACGCGGACAGCATGCGCAGCGCCTGCCGACGTGGTCAACCCGAGGACGCCCAAACGGGCTTGCGCGAGCCTGTCGCCGCGTTAAGTTCGGCGCAACCTGAACGAGGACACGATCGATGACCACCGACGCCGAAATTCAGAGCGCTTTGCCTGCCCTTGGCTCCGGCAACGTTGCCGTCATCACCGGCGGCGCCAGCGGCATCGGCCTTGCCGCGGCCAGGCGGCTGGCGGCAATGGGCCTGAAAATCGTGCTTGCCGACATCGGCGGCGCGCGGCTCGACGAGGCTGCCGGCGCGGTTGCAACCATTGCCGGCGACAGCGCGGTACTCGCGGTCGCCACCGACGTCTCGAAAGCCGACGAAGTCGACCGGCTGGCCGAAAAGGCATTCGATGCCTTCGGCGGCGTGTCGCTGTTGATGAACAATGCCGGCGTCGGCAACAATCCCGGCAAACCCTGGGAGAACCGCGACGCCTGGAAGCGGCTGCTGGACATCAATTTCTGGGGCGTCGTCCATGGCGTCGAGGCCTTCGTGCCACGCATGCTGGCTGCAGGAAAACCGGGCCTGATCGTCAACACCGGCTCCAAGCAAGGCATCACCACGCCGCCCGGCAACCTTGCCTACAACGTCTCCAAATCGGGCGTGAAGAGCTTTACCGAAGGCTTGGCGCATGCGCTGCGCAACGAGCCCGGCGGAAAGATTGCTGCGCATCTGCTCATTCCGGGGTTCACTTTTACCGGCCTGACCGAGGGTGCAACCGAAAAGCCCGCCGGCGCCTGGACCGGCGAGCAGGTGATCGACTTCATGCTGGCCGCGCTGGTGCGTGGCGACTTCTACATCCTGTGCCCCGACAACGAGGCGACGCGGCCTATGGACGAAAAGCGCATGGCCTGGGCGATCGGCGACATCATCGAAAATCGCCCTGCTCTGTCGCGCTGGCACCCGGACCACAAGGACGCTTTCGCGACGTTCATGGAAAGCTGACGCTCACGCCGCATGCGTCTTCGAGCCGCGCTTTTGTGCAGTGGCTTTCATGCCCGCCGTATCATGCCGTTTCGCCGCCTGTTCACATTTTCTACGGATCTCCTCGACCTCGGATTCGGTCAGGTGCTCGATGCCGATAAAGGTATTGTGAGCTTTGCCGACCCGGATCAACTCGTCGAGTTTCGTCTGAATCGCCGTGCCATCGCGGTTCTGGGTATTCTGGATGAGGAACACCATCAGGAAGGTGACGATCGTCGTGCCGGTGTTGATGATGAGCTGCCACGTATCGGAAAACCCGAACATCGGTCCGCTTGCCGCCCAGCCAACGATGATCAGAAAACAGACGGCGAATGTCGCCGGCAGACCGGCAAGATGGGCAACGTAGGTGGCGATCCTGGTGAAAAGCTTCTCCATCATGGCAGGAGAAACAACCAGCATCCGCTCCGGGTTCCCTCCTTTCACCGACGTAGCCGTTCAGAGACCCGCAAGGATCAGGGGATTTCGTGCTCCCAGCGGTCGAGAAAGGCCTCGATGGAAAGCGCCTGCATGTCGGGAATGGCCCTGGCGAGTTTTTCGACCGACCAGTCCCACCAGCCGAGGCTTTCAATCCGCGCAGCGGTTTTCTCGGCAAAACGCTGGCGCAGCGGCTTGGCCGGAACGCCGGCGACGATCGCATAGGCAGGTACATCGCGCGTCACCACCGCATTGGCGCCGACGATCGCGCCATTGCCGATGGTCACATCAGGCATGATTACCGCGCCATGGCCGATCCAGACGTCGTGGCCGATGGTGACGGACGTCGCCCGCCGCCGTTCGCGGAACGCCGCGTCGACGCCCAGCCAGCGAAAATACTCGTTTGGCCGGTAGCTGACCTTGTGCTGGGTCAACCGCTCAATCGGATGCTCGAGCGCGTTGATACGGCTGTTGGCGGCGATCGAACAGAACTTGCCTGTTGTCGTGTAGATCGCCTCGGCATGGCGCTCGAAATAGGAGAAGTCACCGACTATGACTTCGCGCAGGATGACCCGCTCGCCGATCGAGGCGTAGCGCCCAAGCTTGCATGCCTTCAATTCCGCGGTCGGATGAATGCGCGGCTCGGGGTCTTTCAGGACAAGATTTTCGGGAGGGTCCATGCCGGCGGCTTTACGCCCGAGCGATTAGTCCCGCAAGCGGGGACCAATCGTTGTCACCTGTTTCCAGAGCCTATTTCGGCTTGCCGTTGGTCCACACCACGTTCTGGCCATAGAGCGGCACCGTGGTGACCGACATTTTCGCCGAACCGTCCTGCACCTGGCGCGAATGCGACAGATAGATCAGGGTCTCGTTGGTCTTGTCGTAGATGCGGTTCACCACCTGTTTCTTCCAGATCAGGCTGATGCCTTGCTTGAACACCTCCTCGCCGGCCTCGCTCATGTCGATGTCGCCGATGGTGATCGGCCCGGTTTGGCGGCAGGCGATCGAGGAATCGGATGGGTCCTCGAACCAGTTGCCCTTTTGCAGGCGGTCGATCACGCCACGGTCGAAATAAGAGACATGGCAGGTCACGCCTTCGACCTTCGGGTCCTTGATCGCCTCGACGATGATGTCGTTGCCGAGCCAGTCGACGCCGACCTTGCCGACCTCCTGGGCGACAGCCGCACCAGCACCGACGACAAGGCACGCGGCCAGAGCGCCGCCGATCAGTTTTCGCCCAATCAGTCCTTGCCCAATCAGTCCCTGCAAGGAAGCCTCCTGCCGTTCGAGTTTTGCCGACCTCAGGTGGGACGGCGGGCAGCACTTTGCAAGCGGATCATTTTTTAAGGGAAAGCCGGTTGCGGCAACGCGACATCTTTGCGCGAGCGAGATCAAACCGTTAAGAGTGTTCGCCCAACAAGCTCCAAAGGCGCCGACACGGCGCCAATGAAAAATCGCGACGGACAGCCAATTGATGATGCGTTCAATACTGGTCGGCATTCTCGTCCTGATGGCGGCGGGCATCGGCTGGCTCACCTTCGAGTGGTACCGCGGGCATTATGGCGGCGAGCCGTTCGGCGCGCCGTTCACGCTGGTCGACCAGAATGGCGCTCCGATCAGCGAGTCTGCCTTTCGCGACCACCCCAGCGTCGTCTTCTTCGGCTTCACCCACTGCCCGGAAGTCTGCCCGACCACGCTGTTCGAACTGGCCGGCTGGCTGAAGACGATGGGTGACGATGGCAAGAACCTGCGCGCCTATTTCGTGACGGTCGACCCGGAGCGCGACACGCCCGAAATCATGAACGCCTATATCAGCAACTTCTCCGACCGCATCCTCGGCATCACCGGCGACCCGGACAACGTCCGCGCCATGGCCAAATCCTTCGGCATCTATTCGAAAAAGGTCGATACCGGCGACGGCGACTACACGATGGACCACACCGCTTCGGTGCTGCTGCTCAACGCCAGGGGCGATTTCGCCGGCACCATCGCTTATGGCGAAAGCCCCGACACCGCCATCGCCAAGCTCAAGCGGCTGGCGGCGGCAGGCTAGTGCATGATCCCGAACCGAAGCTCCGCACCAGCGAACAGTGGGAACCGGATTTCGGATAAGATCATGCGCACAAAGAAAATCGTTTGATGACCCAAACGCGGCTTTACTTCAGCACTGGAAAGATCGAGGCCGACCGTATCTTCGCGGCGTTCGAAGCGGCATTCGAAGATGAGGGCCTGCCGATTGGCTTGGTCGAAGTCGACGAGGACCGCGACATCCACGAAGTGTCGCTCTATGCCGACGGCGATGTCGATGCCGTCGAGGCGCGCTTGAAGGAGATCCTTGCCAGGCTGGCCCTGTCGAGGCCGATTGCGCGCGAGCCCGTACCTGATATCGATTGGGTGACGCGTTCGCTGGAGGGACTGAAGCCGGTGCGCGCCGGCCGTTTCTTCGTCCACGGCGCGCATGACCGCAGGAAGCGCCACAGCGGCGAGCTCGCCATCGAGATCGAGGCGGGCCTGGCTTTCGGCACCGGCCATCACGGCACAACCGCCGGCTGCCTCGAAATGCTGGAACAGGTCGTGCGGCGCGAGCGCCCGCGCAACGCGCTCGACCTCGGCACCGGCAGCGCGGTGCTGGCCATCGCGCTGGCCAAGCTCGCCCATATCCCGGTGCTGGCGACCGACATCGATCCGGTCGCCACAAAAGTCGCCGCCGCCAACGCGCGGCTCAATCACGTCAAGGCGCTCGTCGAAACGGTGACAGCGCCGGGCTTTCATCATCCGATCTTTGCCGCGCGCCGCCCTTTTGGCCTCATCGTCGCCAACATACTGGCGCGGCCGCTGATGCGGCTGGCGCCCGAAATGGCCGGGTATATCGCCTTGGGCGGCTCGATCGTGCTGTCAGGCATCCTCGACCGGCAGCGCGACGCGGTGATCTCGGCCTATGTCGGCCAGCAGTTCCGCCATGTCAGCACGTTGCATCGCGAAGGCTGGGTGACAATCCACCTCAAGCGGTGACGCGCAGCGCCTTCAGTCGCACACCGCAAAATCGCTCAGACGTAGCGCGACCTTGCCGCCTTCTTCAGTTCTTCGCGATTGTAGCCGTTGGCTTTCAGCGTTTCGTCGTCAAAGCCAAGCAGAACGCCGCTCACATAACGGCTCGCTTCGCGCTGGCGCGCTTCGATGAGAGCGTTCACAGCGCTTCTGAAAAATCCGCGTCTGGCTGAATTCGTGGACATGATGGTCTCCTTTGCAGGGCAGTAAGACTCGTTCCTCCACGTCGAAAAGGTAAGCTCTGCTGACCTTTTTGAAAATCGCTGATTCTGCATGGCGTCCATGCGCAAAAGCGCACGTCGATGACCACTGTCGATGCCGGCGCCGCCCCTCATCCGCCTGCCGGTACCTTCTCCGTCACTATACGGGGAGAGTCCGGTCCATCCTCCGCAGCTGCTGCGGAGGACGGGCAGGGCAATGAGGGGCAGCGCAGACCTGAAGCGATTGCCCTGCTGGACCGAATCCGGCCTGCGCCTGGCGCAGCAAAAGTCGATTCCGATTTCCGGGGTCATGCGCTACGGTCGCGCCAAAGCATCGGGCCCAAAAGTGGAAACCGGTTTTGGGAAAACCCGATGCTCAAACAAGAGGCTAGATGTGAGCGGCGGCACGGTTCGACTTGAAAGTCCGCCGCTCACATCCAGCATCCGAGGAGAGGCCATGATGTTCCAGACCTTTGAATCCGCAGGCGACCCCACTGTCGGCAAGCCGCGTGTGGCGCTGCTGCGTCAATGGCTGAGAGCCAACGGGCTGGATGGCTTCATCGTGCCTCGTGCCGACGAGCATCAGGGCGAATATGTCGCCGACCGCTCGGCGCGGCTGAAATGGCTGACCGGCTTCAGCGGCTCGGCCGGCGTCGCCATCGTGCTCGGCGACCGTGCCATCATGTTCGTCGACGGCCGCTACACGCTGCAGGTGCGCCACGAGGTCGATCTCGACATCTTTTCGATCGAAAGCCTGATCGACAATCCGCCCGCCGCCTGGATAAAGGACAATCTCGGCAAGGGCGTGCGGCTTGGCTTCGATCCGTGGCTGCAGACGATCGGCGACGTGAAAGCGCTGAAAGCGTCGGCCGAAAAATCCGGGGCGACATTGGTGCCGCTCGAGAGGAATCCGATCGACGCCATTTGGGAGAACCAGCCCGAACCGCCGCTGGCGCCGGTCGAGCTTCATCCTATCGGCTTTGCCGGCGAATTGGCCAAGGACAAGCTGGCGCGGCTGGCCGAGTCGATCGGCAAGGATGGCGCCACCCATGCCGTGTTGACCGACCCGTCCTCCATCGCCTGGGCCTTCGACATCCGCGGCGGCGATGTGCCGCACACGCCGCTGGCGCTCGGCTTCGCCGTGCTCGCCGCCGATCGATCGCACCTGCTTTTCATGGACCAGCGTAAGTTTTCACGCACCGTCGCGGCCTATCTGACGCAGCTCGCCGAATTGCACGAACCCGGTGAATTCGAAGCTGCTATCGCAGCCCTGGCCAAGGGCGGCGCGAAGATCGCGCTGGATCCGGTGCTGGCGGCGGAGAGACTGAGAATGCTGGTCGAGGACAATGGCGGCACGGTCATCACCGCACCCGACCCTGCCCGCATTCCGCGCGCGACGAAAAACCAGGCCGAGATCAGCGGCGCCCGCGCCGCGCACCGCCGCGATGGCGCCGCCGTTGCCAAGCTGCTTTGCTGGCTCGACCGCCAGGAACCGGGCAGGCTCGACGAGATCGCGGTCGTCACCAAGCTCGAGGAGTGCCGCCGCAGCACCGGCGAGGAAACACAGATGCCGCTGCGCGACGTGTCCTTCGACACCATCGCCGGCGCCGGCCCGAACGGCGCCATCATGCACTACCGCGTTTCCCGCGCCACCAGCCGAAAGCTTCAGTCTGGCGAACTGTTCCTGCTCGATTCGGGCGGGCAGTATCAGGACGGCACCACCGACATCACCCGCACCGTGCCGATCGGCACACCGACCGAGGAAATGCGCGAACGCTTCACGCTGGTGCTGAAGGGCATGATCGGCATTTCCATGCTGCGCTTTCCCCCGGGCACGCGCGGCTCCGAGATCGACGCCGTGGCGCGCCTTGCCCTGTGGAAACACGGTTGCGATTTCGCCCATGGCACCGGCCATGGCGTCGGCTCCTATCTGGCCGTGCACGAGGGCCCGCAACGCATCGCCAGGACCGGCACCGAAAAGCTGCTGGCAGGCATGATCGTCTCCAACGAGCCCGGCTACTACAAGGAAGGTTCTTACGGCATCCGCATCGAGAATCTCATCCTGGTGACGCCGGCCGAGCCGATAAAGGGCGGCGACATCGCCATGCACGGCTTGGAGACGCTGACGCTGGCGCCGATCGACACCAGGCTGGTGCGATCGGACCTTTTGACGCGCGACGAGTTGCATTGGCTCGACACATACCACGCCCGCGTACTGGCCGAGATCGGACCGATGCTCGACGGCGAGGCGCTGGCCTGGCTGGAAAAGGCGACCGCACCGCTGCCGCACGATGCAAAGATCTGATTTTCGGCAAGGCCGGGAACGGCCTGTGGCTTTATCGCTGCCAACCGGCTTTCTTCAACAGATGCGCCATCTCGTCTGCCCAATGTGGATTGCGCAGCCTGAACGGCGCCAAGGCATCGCCTGAAGGGTTTTCCATTTCCCGCATCAGCTCAACGCAAGATCCAGCCTCCGGCAAGCGGCCGAGCGAAACGTAGCAGCAGGCTAGTGTTTCGTGGGTGGGCCGCCATGCCGGAGCGATCTTGCGCGCCTTGATGGCCGCGGCAAGCGCCTCGCCTGCCTGTCCTCCAAACAGGTAGGCGAGCGCCAGGATATTGAACCAGACGAAGTTCTGCGGATCGTAAGGGTTCAACATAAGGCCGTGTTCGAGCGGCGCTATTGCCTCGGATGCGCTGCCGCGGAAAAGCTGCCCCATTCCCATCACCAGATGACCAAGGGCGAAGCTTGGGCTGATCTCGATCGCCTTTTCCGCGGCAAGAATAGCCTGTTCCGGTGCATTGGCGTAGATGCTGCAGATGGCCAGCGCGTAATGCGAATAGGGATTCTTCTCATCGAGCCGAACCGCCTTCAAGGCTGCATCGAGGCCTTCCCGGATGTCCCGTTGCGGTTCGTCACTCCAGCCGTAAGCGACGATGCCGGCGCTGACGCGACCGAGCCAAAGGTGGGCCTCTGCGAGTTCAGGATCGAGCCTGCATGCCTCCCGGAACAGCCTGCGGGCACTCAAGTGAGTCTGACGGCCGACGTGGTGGAAATGCCAGGTACCTTGCCGCACCAGGTCCCAGGCCGTCGCGTTTCCGCTGCTGCGTGCAGCGGCTGGAAGCGACTCCGTCTTGAGAAGTTCGGGCTCGATCGCCCCAGCCACCCGCTCGGCTATGGCATCCTGGACGGCGAATGCCTCCGTCAGTTCCATCTCGTATCGTTCGGCCCAGATCTGATTGGCCGAGGCCGCATCGACCAATTGCGTCGAGACCCGGATGTGCTGGCCGGACCGGCGCACGCTGCCTTCCAGCACATAACGGACGCCAAGCTCGCGGACCACCTGTTTGGAGTCGACGGGCTTGTCCTTGTAGATAAAGCTGGAATTGCGGCCGATCACCCGAAACCAGCGGAACTTCGTCAGTGCTGTGATGATGTCCGCCGTGATGCCGTCAGCCAGATAGGCCTGTTCCCTGTCGCCGCTGACATTGGCGAACGGCAAGACCGCGATGGACGGTCTTTCGGAGAATCCCGGCGGCTGGCCGGAACTTGGCAGCGCGCCGTCTGCAGCGGCGTCCAGCACATGGACGCTGCCGGCGAAACGATATCCGGTGCGGGGAACCGTGGCGATCCACTCGCTGCCGTCTGGCTGTGGCCCGAGCAGCTTGCGCAGGGCGGCAATCTGCACAGAGAGATTGCTTTCTTCGACAACGGTATCGGGCCAAGCCGCTTCCATAAGCGCCGTCTTGCTCAGCACTTGAGCCGGTGCCTCCAGCAGGGCTTGAAGCAACGACAAGCCTTTGTGCCCGAGCGCAACCGGCCGGCCCTCGCGGACAAGCCCCCCGCGCAGCATGTCCAGCACGAACGGGCCGAACGCTAAGCATCGCGGCGCTACGGCACTCCGCTTGCCGGCTTCGGAAGAATTCGGAACTTTTCGCCTCCCCTTTTAGGACTCCCGCCGGACGTGCGGTCATCTTGGCCGTTCTTCGCACAGACTAACACATATGGAGGTCAAAATGACGATGTTGAAGCAAGCGTCCGGAGCGGACAACGTCACGCCCAGCGACAGAAAAGCTGTAGTCGTCGGGGGTGGCGAGGCTTATCGAGCCGAACAGGGGTCGGACTATCTGCCGGGAATAAGTGCTGAGACCGTCGGCGCGAAGGCGCTTTGGCTGGGTGTCGTCACGATGCCTCCGGGGAAACGGACCAAGGCCCACGTCCACGCACGTCACGAAACAGCATTTTATATGCTGAGCGGAGAGGAGCTGGAGATGTGGAGCGGGGACGAACTGCAATTTCGGGATGTCGTGCATCCCGGCGACTATCTCTATATTCCGGCCAACGTGCTCCACGTTGCAGTGAACAGGGCAAGCACGCCGGCCATTTTTATTGGCGCCCGCAACGAACCGACCGCTCAGGAAAGCGTCGTCCTGTTCCCGGAGATGGACGGGAGGATACCGTAGAAAGGCGACCTTCCAGGAATGATTGGTGGGGCGTCCTTCAACAGAACATTCCGCCAATGGTGTGCCGCGAGACCAGGACCATTTCTATCGCCCTGGCACGGTCGCCGACGGATTTCGCTTTGAAACCCGTTGAAGACACATGGCGGGTGCAGGATGACGGTCGTGTCGGCACAAGGTCTGGCGTGGTGGAACGAGAAGGCAGAACGTGGGCGAAACCGACGAGCGGCTTCTGGCGCTGATCGCTCAGAACAATGCGGCTGCGGTGGAAGCCATGGTCGAGCGCAAGCTGCCGCGGCTGATCCGTCTCGCCACGCGAATGCTGGGCGACCGCGGCGAGGCCGAGGATGTCGCGCAGGAGACCTTCTTGCGCATCTGGCGGGCGGCTCCGGGCTGGCGCGCCGGCGAGGCGAAGTTCGACACCTGGCTGCATCGCGTCGCGCTCAATCTCTGCTACGACCGGCTGCGCAGGCGGCGGGAGACGCCGGTGGCGGAACTTCCCGATCGCCCCGACGAACGCCCGGGCGCAGAAGCGGATATGCTCGCGGCCGACGATCGGCACCAGGTGCGGCGCGCGCTGGCCGAGCTGCCGGAGCGCCAGCGCGAGGCGATCGTGCTGCAGTATTATCAGGAGCTTTCGAACAGCGATGCGGCAGAAGTCATGGGGATCAGCATCGAGGCATTGGAAAGCCTCCTGTCGCGGGCACGGCGGCAGCTGCGCTCCAGGCTCGGACGAGACAGGGACGAAATGACATGACTCCAGAGAGGTTTTCCGAGCTCGTTGCCGCCTATGGCGGGTCCCCGCAGCGCTGGCCTGAGAACGAGCGGGCGGCGGCGCTGGAGTTCATCGCCGCCAACCCGGTTGAAGCCGAAGCCGCACTTGCACCGGCGGTGGAGCTCGACGATCTGCTGTCGCACCATCGCGTCGCAGTTCCGGACGGCGCGCTCGCGCGAAGGATCGTCGCCACGGCGCCGTCTGCGCTTTGGCGCTGCACCCAACTCGTCTGGCGGTGTGCCGGATTGGCCGGCATCGGACTGGCGGGCGCGCTGGCCGGGGCGCTGACAGTCGCCGTGCTGCTGACGCCCAACAGCGCCCCTGACGATGGCGACACCTATGCGCTGACCGCATTCGGCGACATGCAGGGGGACGTGCAATGAGCGAACGCAGCATCAGGATCCTGCTTGCCGTCTCGTTGGCACTGAACGTCTTCGTGCTCGGCGCCGCCGCCGGCGCTGGCTATATATGGCAGGCGCAGCAGGGGCAGCGCGACAGAGCGGGCGACCAGCGCGGCCTGCGCTTCGCCGCGGCCGGCCTGTCGCCCGACCAGCGCAAGGCGTTCCGCCAGGCGCTCGCAGAGGCGCGGCGCCAGTCGGCTGCCGACATCGAAGCGGCTCGGGTCGGCCGCGAGGCGGTGGCGCGCCTGATCGAGGCTGAGCCGATCGACGCAGCGGCGGTCAATGAGACGCTCGCCTCGGTCCGGCAAGCCGATATGGCGCTGCGCGGCTGGCTCGAACAGGCAATCGTGACCTTCGCGACGGGACTGACGCCAGCCGACAGGGCGCGACTTGTCGACGGCCTGCGCGGCCGCAGCAACATGCTGCGCCGAGCGGGCGAAAAATAGCGCTGGAAACAGCGACGGATTCCAGTCGCTGCCGCGTTGAAGCCTCCAAAAGCAATGCTGACGGAGGCACCATTGGCAAGTCCGAGCGATGTCGCGGTTGCGCTCAACCGATTCGGCCTGGGCGCCCGGCCCGACGACGAGGCGCCGGCCGACCCGAAATCCTTGCTGATAGCTCAGTTCGAAAGTTACGACGCAAACCCGGCGGTCTTTTCCGGCGCGCAGGACTCGGCCACACTCGGCGCCGGCTATGCCGAAGCGATGCTCGAGGCCAAAGACGCCGACGCGGCCGCAAAGATGGCCGCCCGCAAGGCGGCACGCCAGGAGGCTCAAGCGCTTTATCGCGACGAGGTCGACATGCGAGCACGCGCAGCGCTCGAAACATCGACCCCCTTCGTCGAACGGCTCGTGCATTTCTGGTCGAACCATTTCGCCATCTCGGCGGAGAAACCGCAGGTGACCCTGATCGCCGGCGCCTTCGAGCGCGAGGCGATCCGCCCACATGTGCTCGGCCGCTTCGAAGATATGCTGCTCGCCGCCGAGCGCCACCCGGCGATGCTGTTCTATCTCGACCAGGTGCGCTCGATCGGTCCCAACTCGAAAGTTGCCAAACGCGCCGCAAAACGCAGCGCCAAGCGCAAACCCGGCATCAACGAGAACCTGGCCCGCGAAATCATGGAACTGCACACACTCGGTGCACGCTCCGGCTACAGCCAGGCCGACGTGACCGAATTCGCACTGGCGCTGACCGGTTTCAGCACCGGACGCGCTAAAGGGCGAGGCCAGGCCGGCGCTTTCACCTTTCGACCCGGGCTGCACGAACCGGGCCAACGCACGATCATCGGCCAGACCTACGACCAGCGCGGCGACAAACAGGCGCTCGCCGTGCTCGGCGACCTCGCGGCGGCCGAGGCAACCGCAACGCACATCGCAACCAAGCTGGCGCGCCACTTCATCGCCGACGAGCCGCCGGCCGCGGTCGTGACGCGGCTCGCCGAAGCCTTTCGCCGGTCAAAGGGCGATCTCGTCGCCGTCTACCGCGCGCTCCTCGACAGTCCAGAAGCCTGGCAACCAGCAGCGGCGAAGTTCAAGACGCCGTGGGAATGGACGATCTCGGCGCTGCGCGGCCTGGGCCGCAGCGAACTCGGCAAGCCGCGTCTGGCGCAACTGCTCAACCAACTCGGCCAACCGGCATGGCGGCCGCGTTCGCCGGCCGGCTATGACGATGTTGCCGGGAGCTGGGCAGCACCCGACGCACTGGTCCGCCGGGTCGAGGTGGCGCAGCGCCTCGCCGCGCAGGTTGGCGAAATCCATCCGCGAGATCTCGCGCGAAAACTCTTTGCCGGCTCACTCAGCGACCTGACGATGGCCGAGATCGAGCGCGCCGAGAGCCGGCGCACCGGCATCGCGCTGCTGCTCGTGTCGCCCGAATTCCAACGAAGATGACTTTCAGCGAAGATGATTTCCAGAGGAGATGACCAAGATGGAACGCCGTCAATTCCTTACTCTCGCCGGCGCCGGCCTCGGCTCGCTGATCGCGCCGCGCATCGTCTTCGCCAATGTGGAAACCGATCGCCGCTTCGTTTTCATCATCCAGCGCGGCGCCGCGGACGGGCTGGACACCATCGTTCCCTATGCCGACCCCGCCTACCGCGCACTGCGCGGCCCATTGGCCATCGACGATCCGATAAAGCTTGACGGCACGTTTGGCCTGCATCCTTCGCTCACCGGTCTCCGCAAGCTGCATCAGGACAAGCAGGCGCTGTTCGTCCACGCGGTCGCTTCGCCCTATCGCGAGCGCTCGCATTTCGATGGTCAAAATGTGCTCGAAAGCGGCGGCAGCTCGCCCTATGAGCGCAAGGACGGTTGGCTGAACCGGCTGGTCGGCATGCTGCCGAAGTCTCGCGGCGAAGCAATCGCTTTTGCACCGATCATCCCGCTGGCGCTGCGAGGCGAGGCAGACGTCACCTCCTATGCGCCGTCCGCCCTGCCGGAGGCGCCGGACGACCTGATGATGCGCGTCGGCAAGCTCTATGTCGCCGACGAACAGCTGCATGCGCTGTGGAGCAGCGCGATGGAGACACGGGCGTTGGGCGCGGTGAACGCGCAGCGCAAGGATGCAGCGAGCGTCGGCCGCACCGCTGCGGGCTTCCTCTCCAAGGCCGACGGTCCGCGCGTTGCCATGATCGAAACCAGCGGCTGGGACACCCATAGTGGCCAGCAAGCCAGGCTGGCCAACCAACTCAGAGCGCTCGACGCGCTCATCGATGGGCTGCACGTTGGCCTCAGCGATATCTGGAAGGATACGACCGTGCTGGTCGCCACCGAGTTCGGCCGCACTGTCGCCGTCAACGGCACTGGCGGCACCGACCACGGTACGGCATCGGCTGCGATGATCGCTGGCGGAGCGGTGAATGGCGGGCGGGTGCTGGCCGACTGGCCGGGACTGTCTACCGGTGCACTCTACCAAGGACGCGACCTCGCCCCGACGCTCGACCTCGACGCGCTGATTGCGGTGACATCAGCCGAAACGTTTGGTCTCGATCCGCAAGAGACGATGCGTAGGCTCTTTGCAGGAGGTCAATTCGATCCCGCGATCTCCAACATCGTGCGCAAATAGGACTGGCGTACTCAGCCGGTCCGGTTATCCGACGAATTGCCGGGCCAGCACCAGCACGACGGCGCCGGCCAAAAACATCGCCATAAGCCCGCCGCGCAGCGAGACCAGCCCGGCGACGATCAATGCCGCCCATTCCGCCGGCCCGCCGCCAAGTGCTGCCGGCGCCACCAGCGTCGTCAGCACTGCGGCAGGCACGGCGTTCAGCCCGGCCTCGACGCGCGGATGGATGTTTTCGAAGCGCGAGATCACCAGATGGCCGCCGATGCGGGTCAGATAGGTCGCGATCGCGCCGGCGATGATGATCCAGAAGGTCGTGCTCATGGCCGCGCCTCCACGCCGCTGTGGCGCGGCGGCAGGATGACCGCGAGCAGCACGCCAGCCACGGCGCCAATCGAGACGTGCCAGGGCGAGCCCACCGTCTCGTAGGCGATGATGGAAGCAGCAGCACTGGCGACGACCACCGGCAGCCACAGCGGCCGTTTGCGAAAGCCCATGACCAGTCCGAGGAAATAGATCGGCAGCAGAAAATCGATGCCCAGCGCATGGGTATCGGGAATAAGCCTGCCGAATACCGCGCCAAGCGCGCTTTCGGTCACCCAGAACACATAGACCGGCAGGCCAAGCCCCATATACCAGGCGAAGCCGACCGTCTCGCCAGCCTCCGCCTTGCGCTCGGCCACGGCGAACTGCGGATCGGTGAGCAGGAAATAGCCGACCGCCTGCTGCAGCGGCGGCCAGTGCGCGATGCGCCGGCCGATGCCCGCGGAGTAAAGCACATGGCGGAAATTCACGGCGAAGATCGACAGCACGATCAGCCATGGCGCGACATGCTGCCCGAACAATTCGATGCCGACCATCTGGCTGGCGCCGCCGAAAACCATGGCGCTCATCAGCAAGGCTTCAAGCACCGAAAATCCGTTGTCGACGGCGAGCGCCCCGAACAGCAGTCCAAACGGCGCCGCCGCCACCACGACGGGCATGCTGAGCCGCACGCCTTGCCAGAAATCGCTTTTTGCGCGGTTTTCGGAGATTGCTTCCGCCGACATCAGCCACACCTTAGAGCGCCGCTCGTCCTTTTGGACGATCAAAGGACGCTCTAACACTTTGAATCCACGCGTCGGGCCATCCGAAAATCGATCCCGATTTTCGGGCCGATGCGGGGGAAAGCTGGTATGTAGGGAGCGCTGTCAGCCTTGTCACACCAATTCGCTTGAGCCAACGATCAGCGGAAGTGATCCTCGTCGCAGGTTCAGGCGTGCGCGTTTCGGCCAGTGCTCAGTCCACCGGGACCTTGGCTTCGATCGCCCTGCCCCAGTCGAGCAGCGGCTTGGCCCGTAAGGCGAAATCGACCAGCTCGTCGACCAGCGCCGGCCCGTGGATTCCCGCAGGGTCGATTTCGTGCCGGACGGCGAAATGCCGGTTGCGGATGGCCGCCGCGAGATCGGCCGCCGTGACATGCTCGAAGCCGCGTGGCGCGCGCTTCATGCAGCCTTCCGCATCGAGTTCGAGGCGGTTTTGCTTCAGCGCCTCGATCAGCGCCCGGAATTCACCCGGCCGCGTCGCGATGGCGTTGCGCATTGCCAGCAGCAGCGCCGGTCCGGGCTGCCACCAGGCGACGCCGGCAAAACAGCGCTCAAGCCCGATATGGATGAAGAACACGCCCTGTTCCATCTTGGTGCCATCAGGCGAGAGGATTGCCGACAGATGCCGGTTGTAGGGCCGCTTGTCCCTGGCGAAGCGCACGTCGCGATTGATCCGGAACAGCGACTTCTTGCGATCGCCGCGCAAGCCCAGCCCCGCTGCCGCGAAGCGCTCGGAGAGCGCTTCGACCAGATCGCCGAAGGGGTCGCGCAGCTCGCTTTCGAAGAGGTCGCGGTTTTCCAGAAACCACTCCCGGCTCTGATGAAAATCGAGCGCCTTGAGGAAGGGAATGGCGTTTTGGCCGAAACCGCTGAACGCCACCGTCACGCCTTGCCGATCCGCGCCAACCAAGCGTCTTCGTCAATCACCTCGATGTCGAGTTCGGTGGCAAGCTTGAGCTTGGAGCCAGCACCTGGCCCGGCAACGACGAGATCGGTGTTCGCAGAAACCGAGCCCGCGACCTTCGCGCCGAGACGTTCCGCCATCGCCTTGGCTTCGGGGCGTGTCATCTTTTCCAGCGTGCCTGTAAACACGATCGTCTTGCCGGCGACCGCGCTGTCGGCCGAGACGTTTACAATGTACGGTTTCGGGTGGACCTGCGCGAGCAGCGCTTCAAGCACGTCGTCGTTGCGTTCATTGCCGAAGAAATCGCGAAGCGCACCTATCACCGTGTCGCCGATGCCGTTGATAGATGGGAAAACGGTGTGTGGATCGGCAGCCGCTGCTGTGTCCTTGCCGATGCGGATCAGCTCCTCAATGGTCGAGAAGGATCGGGCAAGCACAGCGGCCGTCGTTTCACCGATATGGCGGATGCCCAGCGCGAAGATGAAGCGATCTAGTTCTGGTTCGCGGCGAGCGTCGATGGCGGCGAAGAGCTTGTCGAGACCTTCGTAGTTGCGTTCCTCGACACCGCGTACATTCTTGCGCGTCTTGCCCGATGCGGCCTCGCGCTGTCTGGCCTGCTCCTCGCGCCGCTCAGCCAGAGCCTTGGTGACTGCGGGACGGCGATCCCTGAGAGTAAAGATATCGGCGGCTGTTTTGATCAACCCCGCATTGAAGAACAGGTCTATGTATTCGGCGCCCAGGCCTTCGATATCCATGGCGCCGCGTGACACAAAGTGGCGCAATCCTTCGACGGCCTGCGCGGGACAGATCAGTTCGCCGGTGCAGCGTCGGCGGGAATCTTCCTTGCCGGTCTTTTCGTTGATCTCGCGCGTCGCCGGTGAGCCGCAGATCGGACATTTGTGCGGGAATTCGTAGGGCACGGCATCAGGCGGACGCTTGTCGATAACGACGCTGACGATCTGCGGAATAACGTCCCCTGCCCGCTGGATCACGACTGTGTCGCCGATACGTACGTCATAACCGTCGCGGATCGGCTGGCCGTTGCTGTCCAGACCCTTGATGTAGTCTTCGTTGTGAAGCGTGACATTTTCGACCACCACGCCGCCAACGGTGACGGGAGCTAGCCGTGCAACGGGCGCCAGCGTGCCGGTACGGCCAACCTGAATGTCGATCCTAAGCACGGTCGTCATCGCCTGTTCAGCCGGAAATTTGTGGGCGATGGCCCAGCGTGGTTCGCCGGTGACGAAACCCCATCTACGCTGCAACTCCAACTGGTCGATCTTGTAGACGACGCCGTCGATGTCGTAGCCAAGCGATGAGCGCTGGGCCTCGATAAGGTGATAGTGCGCGACCAGTTCCTCGACCGACTTTGCCCGCACCATCAGCGGACTGATCTTGAACCCCCACTCCGCGAATCTTTGCACTGAATCGTATTGGGTCGGAGCTGGGTCCTCGGATGTATAGCCCCATGCGTAGGCAAAGAAGTTGAGTTTGCGGCTGGCGGTAACGGACGGATCCTTCTGGCGCAAGGAACCGGCCGCAGTGTTGCGCGGATTGACGTAGTCCTGGCCGCCGACCGCTGCCGACCGTTCCTTCAACGCCTTGAATTCTGCATAGGTCATATAGACCTCACCGCGTATTTCGATGATATCAGGCCAGCCTGAGCCCTTCAGTGTCTTGGGAATGTCGGCGATTGTCCTGAGATTGGCGGTGATGTCCTCCCCAACGGAGCCGTTGCCGCGCGTTGCTCCCTGCACGAACACACCACCTTCATAACGCAAAGAAGCCGATAGCCCGTCGATCTTCGGCTCAGCCGTGAAGGCGATATCGAGATCCTTGTCGCGATCAAAGAATCGCCGGCCACGTTCGATGAAGTCGGTGACGTCCTGGTCGGTATAGGCCTTGGCGAGACTGAGCATCGGCACCGCATGGCGCACCTTGGCAAAGCCTTCCGCCGGTGGCGCGCCCACTTGGCGCGATGGCGAATCCTCTAGCACCAAAGCGGGGAAGCGCTGTTCGATGGCGAGGTTGCGCCGCGTTAGCGCGTCATATTCCGCGTCCGTTATAATCGGTGCATCCTCGGTGTGGTAGCGCCGGTCATGCTCGGCGATCTCAGCCGCCAGCCGCTTTAGCTCGCTTGCGGCCTCGCTTTCGCTGAGCGAATCAACTGGTTTTTCGGCCATGCATTGCTCCCTTCCCGATGGCGCGACACAATAGAACAGGATTCTCTCATGAGGGAGAGACCGGGCACGAAAAAATCATTGCTGAACAGCGGGATGGAGCCACATCCTGACTCGATCCACGACGCCGAGCATGAGCTCCGCTATGCTGCTGTGTTTTCGCGAAGCAGCCGCTCGGCGGCCGCACGCGCCTCGTCGGTGATGGTCGCCCCGGCAAGCATCCGCGCGATCTCTTCCTGGCGCGCCGCCCGGTCCATCTCGGCGATGCCGGTGGCGACGCGATCGGCGCCGCCGGATTTGGAGATCAGGAAATGCGTCGCCGCGCGTGCCGCCACTTGCGGCGCGTGCGTGACCGAAAGCACCTGCACGCGCTTCGACAGCCGCGCCAGCCTTTGCCCGATGGCGTCAGCCACCGCGCCGCCAACGCCGGTGTCGATTTCATCGAACACCAACGTCGGCGCCGAGCCGCGGTCGGCCAGCGCCACCTTCAGCGCCAGCAGGAACCGCGAAAGTTCGCCACCGGAGGCGACTTTCAT
The DNA here is from genome assembly GCF_055811215.1 of Mesorhizobium sp. WSM4819. Taxonomy (NCBI): domain Bacteria; kingdom Pseudomonadati; phylum Pseudomonadota; class Alphaproteobacteria; order Hyphomicrobiales; family Phyllobacteriaceae; genus Mesorhizobium; species Mesorhizobium sp. WSM4819. The sequence continues at coordinate 59,166 of NZ_JBVVQO010000023.1, read as the reverse complement.
CATCGGGCCCGGTCTTGTGCCAGGATTGGTGCGCACCCAGAACTCGACCTGATCGATGCCGTCTTCCATGCGGCTCTCGGCCTCGCTTGCCATCTCGACGATGAAGGCTGCCCGTTCGAGCTTCAGCGCCGGCAGTTCGGCCATCACCGCCTTGGTCAATCCGACCGCCGCCGCATGGCGAAGCGACGAAAGCTGGGCAGCGGAAATGTCATAGGTCTCGCACGCGGCGGCGGCCTGCTTCTGCAGCCCGTGCAGGCGCTCCTCGCCGGCGTCGAGATCGGCGAGATCGGCGGCCATCGTATCGCGCAATTGCGCCAGATCGTGGACCGCCACACTGTGCTTGCGTGAGGCGGCGCGCAGCGAAAACAGCCGCTCCTCGGCCTGTTCCAGCCGCCGCGGATCGTATTCGGTGGCGCGAAGTGCCGCTTCCACGCCCGATTGCGCTGCGTCGAGCGACAGCATCGCCTCATCGAGCGATTTGACCACGTCTTCGAGCAGGCCGGGCGCCTCGGTCACCTTGCGCTGCAGCCGTCGCAACAGGCTGGCGAGTTGCGGCAGGGGCGAAGACGGGCCCGAGAGCACATCTTGCGCATCGTGGATTTCCGAGGCGATCTTTTCCGCCCGCATCATCGAGGCGCGCAACTCGGCGAGGTCGGCTTCCTCGCCTGGCTGGGGATCGAGCTTCGTCAATTCGGCGACCGCGGCGCGCAGATAGTCGGCCTCGCGGGCCGCCGCTTCCACCTTGGCACGATGCCGCGAAAGTTCCAGTTCGCAGGCCCGCCAGTACCGCCATGCCTCGCCGGTCGCCCGCACAGCGCCGAGATGACCGCCAAAACTGTCGAGCAATTCGCGATGGGCGCCGGAATCGACCAGGGCACGCTCGTCATGCTGGCCGTGGATCTCGACCAGCGCGTGACCGACATCGCGCATCAGTGTCACGCTGGAAGGCTGGTCGTTGACGAAGACGCGGGTACGGCCATCCGCCGTCTGCACGCGGCGCAGGATGATGTCGCCATCGTCCTCGATAGCGTTGTCGGCAAGCAGCATGCGGGCAGGATGGTTGCGCGGCACGTCGAACACGGCGATGACTTGGCCCTGTGCCGCGCCATGCCGCACCAGCGAGGCGTCGCCGCGGGCGCCAAGCGCCAGCGACAGCGCGTCGAGCAGGATGGATTTTCCAGCACCGGTTTCGCCGGTCAGCACCGAAAGACCGGACGAGAAGTCGATGTCCAGCTTCTCGATCAGAACGATATCGCGGATCGACAGTCTGGAAAGCATGTGACGCGCCGCTCAGGCGCCGGTGATCAGCTTCCCGGCCTTGGCGATCCACGAGCCCGCATTCTCGCGCGGCTCGAGCCCACCAGTCTGCAGGAGCTTGTAGGAATCCTTGTACCACACGCTGTCGGGATAGTTGGTGCCGAGCACAGCAGCGGCAGTCTGCGCTTCCGATGTCAGCCCCATCGCGTAATAGGTTTCGGTAAGACGCGCGAGCGCTTCCTCGACATGGCGCGTGTTGGAATAGGTCTCCACCACGACGCGGAACCGCTTGACGGCGGCGATGTATTCACGGCGCTCGAGATAATAGCGGCCGATCTGCATCTCCTTGCCGGCGAGCTGGTCGTTGGCGAAGCGGATCTTTTCCTTGGCGTCGTCGACATATTCGGAATCGGGCCAGCGCGTCACCAGATCCTGCATCGTCTGCACGGTCTGACGCGCTTCTTTCTGATCCTGGGTGACATCCCTGATTTGCCGGTAATAGCTCAGCCCGATGATGTACTGGGCATAGGCAGCGTCGTCGGTCGACGGATAGAGCGTGAGATAGCGCTTGGCCGAACCGATCGCCTCGGTATAGTTGCCTTGGCGATAGTCGGCAAAGGCGCCCATCACCATCGATTTGCGGGCGTATTCGGAATAGGGATGCTGGCGGTCGACCGCACCGAATTTGCGGCTCGCCTCCTGCAGGCGCCCGGCATTCAGATTGGCGAGGCCCTGATTGTAGAGAACGTCTGCCGGCTCGGTCTGCTCGACATAGGTCGACAGGTCGACATCCTTTTCGGACGACATGCAGGCCGACAGGAACAGCGATGGAACAACCACCGAAAGCGCCAGGAAAACAGCCCGATGCGGCGCTTTCGATTGACCAATTCGCTTGAAGAACATGATTGGATTCCGCCCTTTCGGCGTCATTTCAGTCGACATTTCGCCCTGGGGCAGCAGGCATAACCATAATCGCCGTGCCCGGCAACGCTATCTCCGGCCATTCGCACATTTTTGTGGCAGCCTGGCGCAACCCGCACACTTGCGTGATTTCGCCGGCCGATGGTGCATTCATGCAACACAGGCCGGCGGCCATAAAACCCGAGAAACGTTAAGAATCAGATCATCCAGGGCGCGTAGACAGGTGCATAGACGGCGCTCTTTTCGATGGTCCGACCGCGCTCGCGGCGTGTCGTCTCGACGATCTCGAACGCCGAACGGTCCGACAAAAGGCGGCGCAGCGCTGCCGCATTCAGCCTGTGGCCGCCGCGATAGGAACGGAAGCAGCCAATGAACCGGGCGCCAGCCAGCGCCAGATCGCCCATGGCGTCCATCGTCTTGTGGCGCACGAATTCGTTGGGATAGCGCAAGCCTCCGATGTTGATCACGCGGTTGTCGTCGCCGATCACCAGGGAGTTTTCCAGCGAGGAGCCGAGCGCGTAGCCGGCTGCCCACAGCCGCTCGACGTCCTTCATGAAACCAAAGGTACGGGCCCGCGCGATATCGCGGCGAAAAATGTCGGCGTTCATGTCGGATGCAAACAGCTGACGGCCGATCGCCGGGCTTTCGAAATCGATCTCGATTTCGAAGCGCGTGCCGTCATAGGGCCTGAACTCCGCCCAGGAGGCACCGTTCTCGATGCGAACCGGCTTGACCACCCTGATGTAGCGGCGCTTGACCGGCAGCGTATCGATGCCCGCCTGGTCGATAGCCTCGACGAACGCAATGGCGCTGCCGTCGAGGATCGGAACCTCACGGCCGTCGATCTCGATGACGACATTGTCGATGCCGAGCCCGAAAACCGTGGCCATCAGATGTTCGACTGTGGCGATGTGCTCGCCTGCCGGATCGCCGAGCATGGTGCACAGATCGGTGGCGCCGACCTCGGAAACCAGCGCGCGGAACTCCCGGACTTCGCTTCCATTCGAAAGCTGGAACACGACACCCGTATCAGCGTCTGCCGGCAAGAAATGAACGGTAACGGAATTGCCGCTGTGAACACCGGTGCCGGTCAGCGTCGCACGCGATCTAAGTGTCGTCTGATAGTCGTGCAAAACAAACCCCATAGCCCATACTGCCTACGTCCGCTTCATAAGCCCAAGGGCGCGGCTCTTTGATCGGCAGGCAGGGCCACTTCCCCGAATCCCAGCAAACCGAAATTGATCGCGGCGAAGATAGTGGTCCGGCAGAAAGTCTCCAAATCACGGTTTCTTACTTTCTGTAACCGCGATCCGAACCGGATGCGGTCTCCTAACTTCTTGTTTTACAGCCGCTTTTAACATTAACAGGCAAACAATTTCTTGTCTGCCTGTTAACAACTGTTACGGACCGTTAACAGGTCAGTTGGCCTGGCGGCGCAGGAATGCCGGAATCTCCAGCTGATCGTCTTCCTGGACAGCCCTGCTCTGCGGCGTCAGCCGGCCCTGGTCGTCCAACTGGCCGCGGCGTGGCGCGTAAAGCTGCGGATCCTGGCTGGCAAGGCGGCGCACTTCGGGTGCCGCCTGGCGCAGTTTCGGCTCGCGCGGCTGCGCCGGCTGCAGCCGTGCAGGCTCTTCTTCGCGACGGGTAAGGCCGTTGGTCAGGCGCTTGAGCAGTCCCATCGGTCCGCTGTTCTCGTGGTCGGCCGGACGGCTTTTGGCTTCCACCTCGGCTTTCACCACCGGCGGAAAGTCCTCGACGCGCGGCATGCGCTGGGGCGCTGCCGGCTGAAGCACTTCACGCTGCGGCGCGGGCTGCATCGTTTGCTGAACCATTGGCTGCAGCATCGGCTGCGGCTGGGCCGGCGGCGCCTGGAAGATCTTGCTCTGCGGGCGGAAATCTTCCGCCTGGGAGGCCGGCGCGGAACGCGCCATCGCCGCCGCATTCGCCTCGGCGAGCTGGATTGCCTCGGCGACAGGATCGGCGGCGCGCGGCTCGTAGCCTCCCTGCTGGACAGGCGCCGGACGGCTTTCGGTGACCGGAGCGGCCGGGCGGCTGACCGGCTTTGGCGGAGCCGTGCGGATGGCGATCGGCGCGGCAGCGATTTCTGCCGCCGATTTGTCGATGCCGGTAGCAACCACCGAGACGCGGATGACGCCTTCGAGATCCTCGTCGAAGGTCGCACCCAGGATGATGTTGGCTTCCTGGTCGACCTCCTCGCGAATTCGGGTCGCCGCCTCGTCGACTTCGAACAGGGTCAGGTCGCGGCCGCCGGTGATCGAGATCAACAGCCCCTTGGCACCCTTCATCGAAGTCTCGTCGAGCAGCGGATTGGCGATCGCGGCTTCGGCGGCGGCCATGGCGCGCCCCTCGCCGGAAGCTTCGCCCGTCCCCATCATCGCCTTGCCCATCTCGCGCATGACCGAGCGTACGTCGGCGAAGTCGAGATTGATCAGCCCTTCCTTGACCATCAGGTCGGTGATGCAGGCGACGCCGGAATAGAGCACCTGGTCGGCCATGGCGAAAGCGTCGGCAAAGGTCGTCTTGTCATTGGCCAGCCGGAACAGGTTCTGGTTGGGGATGACGATGAGGGTATCGACGCATTTCTGCAATTCCTCGATGCCCAGATCCGCCGTCTTCATGCGGCGCTGGCCTTCGAAATGGAACGGCTTGGTGACGACGCCGACGGTGAGAATCCCCTTCTCGCGCGCCGCACGTGCAACGACCGGCGCGGCCCCCGTGCCGGTGCCGCCGCCCATGCCGGCAGTGACGAAGCACATATGGGTGTTGGAGAGATGATCGACGATCTCGTCGATGCATTCCTCCGCCGCGGCGCGTCCGACTTCCGGCTGCGACCCCGCACCCAGGCCCTCGGTGACATGCGCGCCGAGCTGGATCAGGCGATCCGCCTTGGACATGGTCAGTGCCTGCGCGTCGGTATTGGCCACCACGAATTCGACGCCGCGCAAGCCGGCGGTGATCATGTTGTTGACGGCATTGCCGCCGCCGCCGCCGACACCGAACACGGTGATACGCGGCTTCAGCTCGGTGATGTCCGGCTTTTGCAGATTGATGGTCATTGTCTCCGTCCTTTGCCTTTCCCGCCGCTTCGCCGCTGCGGCCGCCTATGGGGCTGTCCCCGCCAATTTAAAAACTGTCTCTCAACCACTGACTCATTCGATGCAGTTTTCCGCCTGTCCCGGTCATCCTGAGACCAGAAATTCCTTTCGCCGGATGGCTCTCGAAATTCGCCATCTGCGGGTAGATCAGAAGCCCGACCGGCGTCGAGAAAGCCGGCCCCTTGGCCGCCTCCGGCAAGCCCGCTACACCGAGCGGACGGCCGATGCGCACATTGCGTCCGAGAATGCGGCGCGCCGCCTCGGGCAGGCCGGAAAGCTGGCTGGCGCCGCCGGTCAGCACGACGCGCTTGCCGGCGGCGTTGCCGTAGCCGGACCTGTTCAGCCGGTCGCGCAACAGTTCGAGCGTCTCGTCGATGCGCGCCCGGATGATACGCGTCATCACCGAACGCGGGATCTGAAGCGGCACCTCACCGTCCTCGCCGATCGGCTGTATCGAGACCAAGTCGCGGTCGTCGGCACTGCCGGGCAATGCCGAGCCATGCATCACTTTCAGCCTCTCGGCGGCGTCGAGCGAAGTTGACAGGCCCTTGGCCATGTCCAGCGTGACGTGGTTGCCGCCGATGGCGATGGCGTCGCCATGAACGAACTTCCCTTCCGAAAACATCGAGATCGTCGTGGTGCCGCCGCCCATGTCGATGCAGGCTGCGCCCATCTCGAGTTCGTCGTCGACCAGTGCGGCAAGCCCGCTGGCATAGGGCGTCGCCACCATGCGCTCGACCGACAGGTGCGAACGGTTGATGCAAAGCTCCAGATTGCGCAACGGTGCCGCGTCACCCGTCAACACGTGCATGTCGACGCCGAGCTGGTCGCCGACCATGCCGCGCGGATCACGCACGCCGCGCTCGGCGTCCAGCGAAAAACCGACGGGAAGCGAATGGATCACTTCGCGTTCGGCCCGCAGCGCCTGCTTGGCGCCGGCGGCAAGCACGCGCTTGATGTCGGCCTCGTCGGCCTCATGGCCGCCAAGGTTGATGGTTGCCGAGAAGCTTTCGCTTTTCAGCCGGCCGGCCGTCATGTTGACGATCAGCGAATCGACGGTCAGCCCGGCCATGCGCTCGGCGGCATCGACGGCAAGCCGGATGGCGTGTTCGGCCCTGTCGAGATCGATGACGACACCCGATTTCACGCCTTGCGATTTCTGGTGGCCGATGCCGATCACCTGTATGCGATGCGATCGCCCGCGCAGCAGCATGCCGTCCTCGCGCGGCTTGAGCTTGGCCACCACGCAGCAGACCTTGCTCGAGCCGACATCCAGCACCGTCATGATGCCGGACCGGCGCGACGAGGCATCGCTGTTGCCGCCAAGCCAGCTCATATCTTCGTCTCCGGCTTTCGCTTCGGCATTTTCGGCTTTTCATTGAGCGCGGCCTGACGCTGCGTCGCCGCCTCCGGCGTCAACTGGACGACGAGGCGATCGGAAAGGCGCATGTCGACGGCGGCGATATCGCGCGTCAAAAGCCCGTTCTCTCGGTCCATCCTGAGCAGATCGGCGATCGCCTGGTCCTCGCCATCCTCGGGGAGCTTGACCGTGATGCCGTTTTCCAGCTTCAGGTCCCAACGCCGTTCGCCGATGCGGATGTAGCCTTTGATCCGTGCGGCAAGCTCTGGGTATTTCTTGATCCTGGCCAGGAAATCCGGCGCCTTGGCCGGGGCGCCGGTGCCGACGATCAGCGGCAGCAGCGACTGCTTGCCGCCGGAGAATGGCGCGATCACGGCGCCGGAGCGCTCGATGACCGAAAGCTCGCTGCCCTGCTGCCAGAGCGCGAAGGGCTCACGCTCCTCGATGCGCACCTCCAGCGTGTGCGGATAGACCTTGCGCACCGCCGCAACCTCGACCCAGGGCAGCGTGGCGATGCGTTCCCGCGCGGCTTCGGCATCGAAGCCGATCAGCGACGTCCAGCCATCGAGCTGCATCCTGTCGAGAATATCGATCTCGGAGGTTGCGCGGTTGCCGACGACCTTGATCTGGTCGACGGCAAAGCCGGTGCGGGCGGTGATGCCCTGGACGATAGCGTCGACATGCCCGCCGAGATAGGCGCCATAGGCACTGCCCGATACGAGCAGCGCCGCCGACAGCACGGCTGCGGAAAACGGCGGCACCTCGAAGTCGTCCTCGCCCAGACGCGCCAGCATGCGCGCCGGCCGGCGAAGCAGGCGCGGCAGCACGAAATGGTCGAACGACAACGCCACACCGAACAGCGTCGGCCCGGCCGCGCCCTTCCCCTTGCCCTGTCCCCACATCAACGCAGACACGAAGCGTCCTCCACCATCCAACTCAACAAATCGCCGAACGAGTGTCCCGCCTGCGCGGCGATCTCAGGCACCAAGGATGTCGGCGTCATGCCGGGCTGAGTGTTGACCTCGAGCCAGACAATTTCGCCGTTCTCGGAGTGTCGATCATCATAACGGAAGTCCGACCGGGAAACGCCCCGGCAGCCGATGGCTTGGTGAGCCCTGAGCGTCAGTGTCTGTATTTTTTGGTAAATATTCGGTGAAATTTTTGCAGGGCATTCGTGTTTTGATCCGCCCGCGACGTATTTTGAATCATAGTCGTAGAAGGAATGGCCGGTCGGGATGATCTCGCAGACGCCAAGCGCCACATCGCCCATCACCGCGCAGGTCAACTCCCGCCCGTGCACATAGCGCTCCGCCATGACGGTATCGCCATACTTCCAGTCGGACGAACCGATGACCTGCGGCGGATGCGACTGCCCTTCGTGCACGATGACGACACCGAAGCTCGACCCCTCATTGACCGGCTTGACGACGTAGGGCGGCTTCATCGGGTGCTTGTTCTGGATGGCGAAGCGATTGACCACCTTCGATTCGGCGACCGGTATGCCGACAGACTTGGCGATCTTCTTGGCTTGCTCCTTGTTCATGGCAAGCGCGGAGGCGAGCACGCCGGAATGGGTGTAGGGGATGGCAAGATATTCGAGGATGCCCTGGATGGTGCCGTCCTCGCCGAAAGGACCATGCAGCGCATTGAAGACGACATCAGGCTTGAGCTCGGCCAGCACCGACCCAACATCGCGCGAGACGTCGACGCGAGTGACCTGGTAGCCTTCCGTCTCGAGCGCATCAGCACAGGCTTTCCCCGAAGACAAGGACACGGGCCGCTCGGACGAGAATCCACCCAGAAGGACGGCCACGTGCTTGCTTTTCATTTCCCGTCATTCCCTCTCACGGCGGGCCCTTTCACGGCGGGTCTGCATCTCACGCCCCGGAAAGGGCCATACACTCAAACGCTCGGAGCAGCCCCTGCTCTGACGATTTCTGCACCATCGAGTCCCCAAGCCTCCCGGCAGGCAGCCCCTGACGGAAAAACGCTGGTGACGCGTCGAAACGACTCAAATCAGGAAACGCTTCAGGGCAGAGAATCAGAGAGTTGAATCGCTGGCAAGTCCTTACGATTCCGCGAGATTCACTTTCCGCAAAAACGGCTGCGAAAACTGTGTTGTTGAGACCTTACAGCAACTGTCCGAGGAATTCCTGGACCTCGTGCCCTGGCCGAAACTTGCCGATGCGCTTGATTTCCCAATGCAGCCGGATGCCCGACCTTTCGAGCACGCGCGCGCGCACCGTCTCGCCAAGATATTCAAGGTCGTAGCCGGTCGCGGTTCCCGTGTTGATCATGAAGTTGCAATGCATCGGCGACATCTGCGCACCGCCGATCATCAGCCCCCGACAGCCCGCTCTGTCGATCTCCTTCCAGGCCGAGGTGCCCTCCGGATTCTGGAAGGTCGAGCCGCCGGTCTTTTCGCGGATCGGCTGCACGGTCTCGCGATGATGCTGGACGGCGTCCATTGCCGCCTTGATCGCGGCCTTGTCTGCCAAAACGCCTTCGAACACCGCTGATGTGAAGATCAGCCCGGCAGGTGCTGCCGAATGGCGATAGGCGTAGCCCATATCGGCGTTGCTCAGCGTATGCACATTGCCCTTGCGGTCGAGCGCCCGCACCTCGACAACGCGCTCGCGCGTCTCGACGCCATTGGCGCCGGCATTCATGCTCAGCGCACCGCCGATGGCGCCCGGAATGCCGTGGTAGAACTCAAAGCCGCCTATGCCAGCCTGATAGGCGACAGCGGCAAGGCGTTTGTCGGGCGTGGCCGCGCCCGCCTTGATCGTGGTCGGCGCAATCACTTCGGCTTCGCCAAAGCCCTTGGCCGAAAGCCGGATGACGAAGCCCGCAATACCGCCGTCACGGACAAGCAGGTTCGAGCCGATACCGACGGTGGTCAGTGGTATCTCTTCGGGCACTGCTCCCAGGAACGCAGCGAGATCGTCTTCGTCGGCCGGCTGGAACAGCGCGTCGGCCAGCCCGCCGGCGCGGAACCAGGTGATCTTGTCCATCTCGGCATTGGGCGTGATGCGGCCGCGCAGGCCGGCAAGCCGGCCGCCAAGCTTGTCGATCAATGCCTGGCCACGCATCATGAGGCAGTACCGCCGAGTTCCCTGGGCAGCGCGTAGGCCCATTGGGTGATGTTGCCGGCACCGAGGAAGACGATGAAATCGCCTGGTTTGGCCAGGTCGCGGATAACCGGCGCAATCGCCGCGGGGCCTTCGATGTAGCGCGCGTCGCGATGGCCGCCGGAGCGGATGCGCGACACCAATGCCTCGGACGTCACCCCGTCGATCGGCTCTTCGCCTGCCGCATAGACCGGCGCCACCATCACCGTGTCGGCATCATTGAAGCAGACGGAAAACTCGTCGAACAGGTCGTGAAGCCGGGTAAAGCGGTGTGGCTGGGCAATCGCGATGACGCGGCCCTTGGTGGCATCGCGCGCCGCCTTGAGAACCGCCGTGATCTCGACCGGATGGTGGCCGTAATCATCGAACACATCGACGCCGTCCCACGAACCGGTACGGGTGAAGCGCCGCTTGACGCCGGCGAAGGACGACAGGCCCTTCCTGATCGCCTCGGCCGAAAGGCCGAGCTCATGCGCGACGGCGATTGCCGCCGTCGCATTGGCGACGTTGTGACGGCCGGGCATCGGCAGGCGCAGGCCTGATATCGTCGACTGGCCGCCGCTCTTGCGGTCGCGGATCACCACGTCGAATTCCGAGATCGGGCCATCCATGCGGTGATTGATGAAACGCACGTCGGCCTGTGCGTTCTCGCCATAGGTGATGACGCGCCGGTCCTCGATGCGGCTGACCAGCGCCTGCACCTCGGGATGGTCGGTGCACATGACGCCGAAGCCGTAGAACGGCACGTTTTCGACGAACTGGCGAAAGGCCTCGCGCACCTTGTCGAAGGAGCCGTAATGGTCGAGATGTTCGGGATCGATGTTGGTGACGACGGCAATCTCGGCCGGCAGCTTCAGGAACGTGCCGTCGCTCTCATCGGCCTCCACCACCATCCATTCGCCATCGCCCATGCGGGCGTTGGTGCCGTAGGCATTGATGATGCCGCCATTGATCACGGTCGGATCGAGCCCGCCGGCCTCGAGCAGCGTCGCCACCATCGAGGTCGTCGTCGTCTTGCCATGCGTGCCGCCGATGGCCACCGCCTGCCGGAAGCGCATCAGTTCCGCCAGCATCTCGGCGCGACGGACGATGGGAAGCAGTTTCTCGCGTGCCGCCTTCAGCTCGGGATTGGATTTCTTGATCGCCGTCGAGACGACGACCACTTCGGCATCGCCGATATTGTCGGCATGATGACCGACAAAGCACTCGATGCCCTTGTCGCGCAGCCGCTGCACATTGGCGCTGTCGGCCTGGTCGGACCCTTGCACCTGGTAGCCGAGATTATGCAGCACCTCGGCGATGCCGCTCATGCCGATACCGCCGATGCCGATGAAATGCACGAGGCCGATCGTCTGCGGCATCTTCATGCGTGCGTCTCCTTCCTGAATTCCGATACGCTTTTCTTCGACGCAATAGCCTCTGTCAGATCGGCGAGCAACCGTGCCGCGTCCGGTTTTCCGGCCGATTTCGCCGCCGCTGCCATTGTGGTCAGCCGCTCCGGATCGTCCATCAGCGCTCCGACCAGCGCGGCGATGCGCTCGGGCGAAAGCGTCGATTGCGGATGCACTTCGGCGCCGCCTGCCGCGGCCAATGCCGCGGCATTGGCGGCCTGGTCGTGGTCGAGCGCATGCGGATAGGGCACCAGCAGCGCCGGCCGGCCGATCACCGCGATTTCCGATACGGTCGATGCGCCGGACCGCGACATCACCAGATGCGCCGCAGCCATGCGCGCCGCCATGTCGGTGAAGAAGGGCGACACCTCAGCCTCGACGCCAAGGGCGGCATAGGCCGCCTTCACCCGCTCGACATCGTCGGCACGCGCCTGCTGGGTGATATCAAGCCGCTTGCGTTGTGCATCGGAAAGCTGTCGAACCGCCGCCGGCACCGCATCGGAAAAGAACTGTGCGCCCTGACTGCCGCCGAACACCAGGAAGCGGAACCGCTGCTCCCCGGTCGACGCCGCATAGGGCGTCTTTGCCGCCTCCAGCACTTGCGGCCTGACCGGATTGCCGGTCATCACCGTCTTGGCGCCTGCAGCGCTTGAATTTTCTGGCAAAAACCCGCCGGCGATGGCATCGACACGGCCGGCGAGCGCCCGGTTGGCGCGCCCCATCACCGCGTTCTGCTCGTGGATCAGCGTCGGCACCTTGCGCCGCGTCGCCGCATAGAGCGGCGGCAGCGTCGGATAGCCGCCGAAACCGACCACCACGGCTGGCTTGACCCGACCGATCACGGCCGATGCCTGCCGCACGCCGCCCCATATCTTCCAGAAGGCGGCGAGCACGGCGAACGGGTTTTTCGAGCCGATGGTCGCCGACTGGATCGGATGGATGCCCGCCGCCGGGAACTGGCCGGCAAAACGCTCGGCACGATCATCGGCGGCCAGATGCACCGTCCAGCCGCGCCTGATCAGCTCGTGCGCCAGCGCCTCGGCCGGGAAGAGATGCCCGCCCGTGCCGCCGGCCGCCAGAAGGATCGCGCCCCTCGACATTTCACTCCGCCGGCATGGCGCGCCGCGACGGCGCGAAGCCCAATTGCTTGCGCTTTTCCGGCCGCTTGCGCGTCAGCGCCAGCACCATGCCCATCGAGATGGCGATGGCGATCTGCGAGGAGCCGCCATAGGAGATGAACGGCAAGGTCATGCCCTTGGCCGGCATCAGCTGCAGATTGACCGCCATGTTGATGACCGACTGCAGACCGAAGACGGTGACCAGGCCGCCGACCGCATAGCGTGTGAAATCGTCCTGCTCCTTGAGCGCAGTGCCGAGGCCGCGCAGCACGATGAAGGCGAAGATGGTCATGATGAAGAAGCACATGATCAGTCCGAACTCCTCGCCGGCCACCGAGTAGACGAAATCGGCATGGCTGTCGGGTATCACCCGCTTGACGGTGCCCTCGCCCGGCCCGACCCCGAACCAGCCGCCATTGATCAGCGCATCGCGGCCCATATCGACCTGGAACGTGTCGCCCTCGCCGGTCATGAAGCGATCGATGCGGCCGGCGACATGCGGGAACACGGTGTAGGCGGCAAACACGCCGCCGACGCCGACAGCGCCCAGCGCGATGATCCACAGCCATGGCAGCCCGGCCATGAAGAACATCACCCCCCAGGTGCCGAGCACCAGCATGGTCTGGCCGAAATCGGGCTGCGCCACCAGCAGCGAGATGACGAGGGCCAGCAGCAGCATGGCGAACAGATTGCCTGGAATGTCGGGCTGGCGCTTGTGTTCGGCAAACAGCCAGGCGCAGATGACGACGAAGGCAGGCTTCAGGAATTCCGACGGCTGCAGCGACACTCCGGCGAGCGACACCCAGCGACGCGCGCCCTTCACCTCGACGCCGATGTAGAGCACCGCCACCATCAGCACCAGCGTGATGCACAGCATCGCCAGGGCCATGCGCCTGATCTGCCGCGATTCCAGGAAAGAGACGGCCAGCATCACGCCAAGTGCGGGAATGGTGAAGATGATCTGCCTCGTGGCGAAGTGGAAACTGTCCAGGCCGATGCGCTGGGCCACCGCCGGGCTTGCCGCGAAGGACAGCACGATGCCGAGCCCCATCAGCGACAGGAACGCGGCCAGGAACCAGCGATCGATCGTCCACCACCAGGTGGCAACCGGGCTTTTGTCGAGACGGCTTTGCATTATCGTGCCCCTCCGATGAGCTTCACGCCATCAATAGTGCACGCAGCTTGCCTGAAGGCTTCGCCGCGCACTTCGAAATTCTTGAACTGGTCGAAACTGGCGCAGGCCGGCGAAAGCAGCACCACCACCTCGCCATTGCCATCGTCCCTGGCCGCGTCGCTTGCCGCATGCTCGACTGCTGCGGCCAGCGTGCCGGAGATCTCGTAGGGCACCGCCTCGCCGAGCGTCGCCGAGAAGGCTGGTGCGGCCTCGCCGATCAGATAGGCCTTGGCGATGCGCGGAAAGAGGTCGCGCAACGGCTCGATGCCACCCTCTTTCGGCAGCCCGCCGGCGATCCAGTAGATGCGCGGAAAGCTGGACAATGCGGGCGCTGCCGCATCGGCATTGGTCGCCTTGGAATCGTTGATGAACAGCACATGGCCCATGCGGCCGACCTGCTCCATACGGTGCGCCAGCCCGGGAAAGCTCTCCAGCCCCGACTGGATCTCGCCCAGCTCGAGCCCGACCTTGAGGCAGGCGGCGAGAGCGGCTAGCGCATTCTGCGCATTGTGCTGGCCGCGCAGCGAGCCGATGCCTTCGAGAAAGGCGACCCGGCTGTAACGGCCGTGCACCGCCTCCATCAGATCGGTGCCGTCGGCGAAATAGCCGTCGGTCAGCGGCAGGCGCTTCGAAATGCGGATGACGTGCCGGCCTGCCCGCTCCAGCCGGTCGGCGAGCTGGGCGCACCAGGAATCGTCGACGCCGACGATGGCCGTTTCGCTGCCGGCCGCCAGCCGCTCCTTGATCGCGGCGTAGTGCTGCATCGTGCCATGACGGTCGAGATGATCGGGCGTTAGGTTGAGCAGGACGCCGGCGGTCGGATTGATCGAGGGCGCCAGGTCTATCTGGTAGGACGAGCATTCCACGACATAGTGCCGCCCCGGTTCCGGCGGATCGAGGGTCATCACCGCGCGGCCGATATTGCCGCCCATCTGCGTGTCGCGTCCGGCCGATTTCAGGATATGCGCCGTCAGCGCCGTGGTCGTCGATTTGCCGTTGGTGCCGGTTATGGCGATGAAGGGTGCAGCCGGCGCCAGCAAGGTCCGCTGCCGGCAGAACAGCTCGATGTCGCCAATGATCTCGACGCCTGAAGCGCGCGCCAGTTCCACTGTCCAGTGCGGCTTCGGATGCGTCAGCGGCACGCCGGGCGACAGCACGAAGGCCGAGAACTTCGCCCAGTCGGCGCCACGCAGGTCGCCGGTTCCGATACCGACGGCCGCGGCATTGGCGACACTGCCGGGATTGTCGTCCCAGGCGAGCACCTCCGCCCCGCCCTCGATCAACGCGCGCGCAGTGGCGATCCCCGAGCCGCCGAGCCCGAAGAGCGAAACGCGCTTGCCTGCGAAGGACGCGGCGGGGATCAAGCGGCCTCCTATCGGAGCTTGAGGGTCGACAAGCCGACCAGCGCCAGGATTACGGCGATGATCCAGAAGCGGATCACCACCTGGCTTTCGGTCCAGCCGAGCTTTTCGAAATGATGGTGGATCGGCGCCATCAGGAACACCCGCTTGCCGGTCATCTTGAAGTAGCCGACCTGGATGATGACCGACAGGATCTCGACGACGAACAGGCCGCCGACGATGACCAGCACGATTTCGTGCTTGGTGGCAACCGCAACCGTGCCGATCAGCCCGCCAAGCGCCAGCGAGCCGGTATCGCCCATGAAGATCGCCGCCGGCGGTGCGTTGAACCACAGGAAGCCGAGGCCGGCGCCGATCACTGCGCCGAGGACCACCGCCAATTCACCGGTGCCGGGCACGAAATGGATCTGCAGATACTCGGCGAACACCGCATTGCCGGACAGGTAGGCGATGACGCCGAAGGACGCCGCCGCGATCATGATCGGCACGATCGCCAGGCCGTCGAGGCCATCGGTCAGGTTCACCGCGTTGCCGGCGCCGACGATGACGAAGCACGAGAACGGGATGAAGAACCAGCCGAGATTGATGAGGAACTCCTTGGCGAAGGGGAAGGTCAGCGACGACGAGAACGGCGCCTGGCCGTTGTGCATGATCACCCAGGCGGCGATGCCGGCGATGACGAATTCAAGCCCCAGCCGCGCCTTGCCGGAAAAGCCGAGATGCGATTGCTTCGTCACCTTGAGATAATCGTCGTAGAACCCGATCGAGCCGAAACCCAGGGTCACCAGCAGCACCACCCAGACATAGATGCTGGACAGGTTCGCCCACAGCAGCGACGAGCCGATGATGCCGCACAGGATCATCAGCCCGCCCATGGTCGGCGTGCCGGCTTTCTTGAAATGCGTCTGCGGCCCGTCGGCACGGATCGGCTGGCCCTTGCCCTGCCGCAGCCTCAGCGAATTGATGATGGCCGGGCCGAAGATGAAGACGATCAGCGCCGCGGTGATCAGCGCGCCGCCGGTGCGGAAGGTTATGTAGCGGAAGACGTTGAAGACCGAGATCTTGTCCGCGAATTCGACGAGCAGTGTGAACATGCGATTCGGTCCCCGGACCTGGCTCTAGGTCTGTTTGGCGGTTGCGGCTGCCGCCGGAAATTTGCTGAGCAGTGCGTCGACCAGTTTGGAAAACCCGATGCCTTTCGACGATTTGATCATCACCACGTCGCCCGGCTTCAGCGCCGACAGAAGCACCAGTTTCAGATCCTCTGCGCCGGCGCGATACTCTGTCTCGATCTCATCAGGCAAGATGTCAGCCAGCGCCCGCATTTGCGGGCCGGCGAGAAACACCGTGCGCGTCTCGGTGCCGATGATGAGATCGGCAAGGGCAGCGTGCAGCTTCGCCGAATGATCGCCGAGCTCGAGCATGTCGCCGAGCACCGCGATGCGCCTGCCTTCGCCTGACACCGGCGTCGCATTGAGCAGCGCCATCGCTGCGCTCATCGACGCCGGATTGGCGTTGTAGCTCTCGTCGATCAGCGTGATCGGACCTTTCGGGTGGCGCAGCACATGGCGCTTGCCGCGTCCGCGTTCGGCCGAAAGATCGGCCAGCGCCAGCGCCACCCTGGCGATGTCGGCCCCGACCAGGTGCGCGGCGCCCAGCACAGCCAGCACATTCTGCACCATGTGTCGGCCCGGCGCGCCGACCCTGGCGGTGATCTCCTGACCGCCGATCTTGGCGGTGATGACGGAATGATCGGCATGCAGCGCGCATGTCAGCAGCTTGAAGGTTGCACGGGCATTCTCGCCAAAGCCGTAGATGTGCTCGACGCCGGCGGTTCTCGCCATCTTGTCCAGAAGCTTCCAGCGCGGGTCGTCGCGGTTGAGAAGGACGGCGCCGTCCGGTTCCAGTCCTTCGAAAATCTCGGCCTTGGCCTTGGCGATCTCGTCCAGATTGCGGAAGAAGCCGAGATGTGCCGCGGCGATCAGCGTGACGATGGCGACTTGCGGCCGGACCATCCTGGCCAGTGGCCGGACCTCGTCGGGATGGTTCATGCCGATCTCGAACACGGCATAGTCGCAATCCACAGGCATCCGCGCCAGCGTCAGCGGCACGCCCCAGTGGTTGTTGAAAGACTGCGCCGATGCGTGCACCTTGCCGACCACTGACAGCACATGGCGCAGCGCTTCCTTGGTGGTGGTCTTGCCCGCCGAACCGGTCACCGCGATGATCTTGGCATTCGAGCGCGCGCGGGCGGCCAGCCCCAGCTTTTCCAGCGCGGCCAAGACGTCCTGCACGACGATCATCGGCGCCGTCAGCCGCCCGAGCGACGGCAGCTTGCCCTCGGCGACGACCAGCACGCCGGCGCCGGCCTTGATGGCGGCGGTCGCGAAATCATGGCCGTCCATCGCCTCGCCCTTGATCGCGAAGAAAGCATCGCCCGGCTCAAGGCTGCGGCTGTCGATCGAGATGCCGCTGATACCCTCCGGCATCGGACCGAGCGGTCGTCCGCCCATGGCGGCGACGAGATCCTCTGAGGTCCACAGGAAGCTCATGCGGCGTGCTCCTGGAGCGCGGCGCGGACTTCCTCATGGTCGGAAAAATGCAGCGTTTCGGCGCCGACGGTCTGGCCTTCCTCATGCCCCTTGCCGGCCACGATCAGCGTATCGCCGGCATGGAGCATGGCGACTGCCTGGTGGATCGCCTTGCGCCGGTCACCGATCTCGATGGCGCCGGGTGCAGCGGCAAGAATCGTGGCACGGATCGTTTCGGGCACTTCCGAGCGCGGATTGTCGTCGGTGACGATGACGACATCGGCGAGCCGCGTGGCGATCTCGCCCATGATCGGACGCTTGCCACGGTCGCGGTCGCCGCCGCAGCCGAACACGACGATGACGCGGCCGGTGGTGAACGGCCGGACCGAAGCCAACACGTTTTCCAGCGCGTCCGGCTTGTGCGCGTAATCGACATAGACGGGCGCACCGTTGGCAGCGGTGCCAACAAGGTCCAGCCGGCCCGGGGCGCCCTTCAATTTCTCCAACGCCATCAGGGCTTTGGCGGCAGGTGTTCCAGTAGAAATGGCGAGGCCCGCCGAAACCAGGGCATTGGCGATCTGGAAATCGCCGGCCAGCGGCAGATCGATCTCGTAGAGAACGCCATCGACTTCCACCTCGGCACGCTGGCGGTGGCGCTCGTGCTCGACCCGCTTCAGTGTCAGGAACCCGCCGTGGCGGCCGACCGTCAGCACATCAAGTCCCGCGGCCCTTGCCGCCTGGATCGTCGGCTCCGACCAGGGATCGTCGGCAAAGATGACGGCCGGCGCGCCCTTCGGCAGCAGCGCGTCGAACAGGCGCAGCTTGGCGCGATGATAGTCCTCGACTGTCGGATGATAGTCCAAATGATCGCGGCCGAGATTGGTGAACCCGCCGGCTGCGAGTTTCACGCCGTCAAGCCGGCGCTGATCGAGACCATGGCTGGAGGCCTCCATCGATGCGTGGGTGACGCCGGCATCCGCCAGTTCGCGCAGCAGCCTGTGCAGGTCGACCGGGTCGGGGGTGGTCAGCGAGCCGTACTCGTTGCGGCCCGGCGCCACCACGCCGGTCGTGCCGATCGAAGCAGCGGCAAAGCCTGACTGCTCCCAGATCTGCCTGGTGAAAGCCGCAACCGATGTCTTGCCGCTGGTTCCGGTCACCGCGACCATGGTTTGCGGCTGCCTGCCGAAGTAGCGGGCCGCACTCAGCGCCAGCGCAAGGCGCGGATCGTCGACGGCGAAAACCGGAACCGGCAGTCCGGTGACGGCGCCGCTGCCCTTGCCGGTCACGATCGCTGCGGCGCCGCGCTTGGCGGCATCGGCGGAATAGGCCGCGCCATCGGTCTTGGTGCCAGCGAGCGCGAAGAAGACCACGCCCGGTCCTACCTGGCGGGAATCCGAAGAAATCCCGGTAACCTCCGTATCGAAGGACGCTGTCCCCTCGACAGGCAGGATACCGGCTAGGTCTTTCAGCTTCATCGAACCCCGTTCATAGCAACAAAATAGCGCGCAGTTGCCGGCGCGCCCTCAGAATCACTGATAGGAAACCAGCGTTGCGCCATTTTCATGGCTGAAATCTGGCTTCACGCCAAGCATGGAAGCCGAACGTCGGATAATGTTTGCAGCCATGGCGCCAGCATTCGAGGCGGCCGTCGCACCCATGCCGGGTTTTTCCGGCTTCGGTTCGTCGGCGATGGTAAGCACGATGTATTGCGGATCATCCATCGGGAAAGCCGCGACGAAGGCGTTGAAGTTCTTGTCCTTTGAGTAGCGGCCGTTGACAACCTTCTCGGCCGTTCCCGTCTTGCCGCCGACGCGATAACCTGGAACCCTGGCGTTCCTGCCTGAGCCTTTCTCGGCATTGAGTGCATAGAGATAGCGCATGTTCTCGGAGGTCTTGTCGCTGACGACTTTCTTGGCCACCGACATCGCCTGTTCCTGCGCCCGTCTCAGGAATGTCGGCTGGATCAGATAGCCGCCGTTCATCAGCGCGGCACAGCCGACCGCCGTCTGCAGCGGCGTCGTCGACACACCGTGACCAAAGGCGATGGTGATCGAATGGACCTGTTTCCAGACCTTTGGCTCGGTCGGGCGGGCGACCTCAGGCAGTTCCGTCTGCATTCTCTCGAGGATGCCCAGGCGATGCAGGAATTCGCGGTGCCCCTCGATGCCGACCGCTTCGGCTTCCTTGGCCGAACCGATGTTGGACGAATAGATAAACACTTCGGGCACCGACAGCACCCGGGACTTGCCATGAAAATCATGGATGGTCTGGCGGCCGATCCTGATCGGGCGCGTAGCGTCGAAACGGCTTTCCAGCGTCACTTTGCCGGAATCGAGCGCCATGGCGGTGGTAAAGCTCTTCAAGGTCGAGCCCATCTCGTAGAGCCCGGCCGACATGCGGTTCAAGCGGTCCTTGTCGTGCGCATTATAGGGGTTGTTCGGATCGAAGTCCGGAACCGAGGCCATCGCGACCACTTCGCCGGTCTTGACGTTGAGAACGACGGCCCCCGCCGCGATTGCGCGGTATTTTTCCATGCCGGTAGCGACCTCGTCACGCACGATATGCTGGACGCGCAGGTCGATCGAAAGCTGCACCGGCTTCAGATCCTTGGCCACCGCTAGGCCGGACGCCTGAAGATCGCTCAGCCCCTGTTCGTCGATGTATTTCTCCATGCCGGAGATGCCCTGGTTGTCGATGTTGGTGAGGCCGACAATGTAGGACGAGGTTTCGCCGGCCGGGTAGAAGCGGCGCTTTTCGGTGCGGAAGCCGATGCCGGGAATGCCGAGCTGCAGAATCTCCGATTGTTGCTTGGGCGTCAGTTGCCGCTGCAGCCAGACGAAGCCGGCGCCGCTCTTCAGCTTGTGATAGGTCTGCTCGTAGTCGATTTCGGGAAGCACCGTCGCCAGTTTTTCGATCGCCTCGTCGGCGTCGACAATGCGGCGCGGTTCGGCAAACAGCGACGCCGTCTTGATGTCGGTCGCCAGAACTTCGCCGTTGCGGTCGACGATGTCGGGCCGCGACGCCGTCACCCGGCTCTGCGGACCGCCGGACAGGTCGGGGTTCTGGAAACCGAGATAGACCAGCCGCCCGGTGATGGTCAGATAGATGCCCAAAAACACCGCCATCGTCATCACGACGCGGGTCCTGCCCTTGCCGCCGGTCGCCTTGCGGGCGCCTTCGACCACAATCGATCCGTCGTCGCCGGACTTGGCGCGGCGCGTCAGCAGACTGGTGATCACTGGAAGTCTGGCGATCATTGGACGATGCCTCCGGTGACCACGGGGTCGTTGCCCATTGGTTCCTTGCTGGAACTGTCGGCCATGCCGCCCAGCCGCTCGGACGAAAGGTCCTCGATGGTGAGGGGTTTTGCCGGCAGATCGTCCAGCCCGATGATCTGGCGGGCGCTGACCGGCTCGAGCTCGAGTTGCGATTTATAGGTCTCGGCCAGCTTTTGCAGGCGCGACGGTTGGGTAAGCAGGCTCCAGTCCGCCTTGAGGAGATCGATCGTATCCTCCTCGTAGCGGATCTGCGCCTGGATCTTGTGCACCGCCGCCAATTGTTCCTCGGCCTCGCGCTTGGTCTTGAAGGTCAAGGCCGCGGCCGAAACCATGACGGCGATAAGGACTATGTCGCTGGTACGAAACACGTGCTCACCTCTCTCCCGGCCGCTCGGCACCGGGAAGTTTTGGATCAGGAAGTTTTGGAAGCCCGAAAATCGAAAAATCGCCGGCGCGCGCCGGCGCGTCGGTGCGGATCGCCGCGCGCAGCCTTGCCGAGCGCGCCCGCGGATTGGCCGATATCTCGGCCTCACCGGGCGTCACGCCGCTGCCCACCTTTTTGAAGGTGGCGCTGCGCGCCTGCGCCTCGGGCAGGTGCCGCGATCCGGTCGCCGCATCGGCGCGATCGGCGATGAAGCGCTTGACGATGCGGTCTTCCAGGGAATGGAACGTCACCACGGCCAGCCGTCCGCCCGGTTTCAGCACGCGTTCAGCCGCAAACAGCGCTTTGGCCAGTTCGCCGAGTTCGTCATTGACGAAAATGCGCAGCGCCTGGAAGACGCGGGTCGCTGGATGGATCTTGTCCTTCGGCGCGCGGCCGATATGCGTCTCAATGGCGTCTGCAAGGTCGAGCGTGCGCTCGAACGGATGTTTTTCGCGACGGCTTTCAATCATGCGGGCGATGCGGCCGGCATGGCGCTCTTCGCCAAGAAACCCGAAGATGCGGGCAAGATCGCCCACCTTGAAAGAGTTGACGACATCGGCGGCGCTGAGGCCAGCCTGCGCCATGCGCATATCGAGCGGTCCGTCGGCACGAAACGAAAAACCGCGCTCCGCCTGATCGATCTGCATGGAGGAGATGCCAATGTCGAGCACGACGCCGTCAGCGCTTTCGACATGCTCGTCCAATGTCGAGAACGGCGCCTGGACGAGCCGGAGCCTGCCGCCCGATTGTTGCTCGAGAACACGACCGGCAGCAATCGCATCCGGATCGCGGTCGATCGCGACAACCGAGGCGCCCCTCGCCAGAATGGCTTTGGTGTAGCCGCCGGCGCCGAATGTGCCATCGACGACCACCTCGCCCGTCTTGGGCGAAAGCGCCTCCAGCACTTCGGCAAGGAGGACCGGAATGTGACGGGCTGGTCCGCCAACGGCGTGAGGGTCATCGCCGTAGCCCGCCATCATTCCGGCCGCTCCCCAGGCTTCGTCCCCTGCCGAAGCTGCAAAAGCCGGGCGCGTGCTTCCGCCCCATAGGCGGTGAGCCGTCCAGGTTCCCAGATCTGAAAGAAATTGCCGCGGCCGACAAAAGCCACTTCCGCGGCAATGCAGGTATGCTCGCGGATGAAATCGGTCATCGAGATGCGGCCGTCCTGATCGAGCTTGAGAAAGGTTCCATCGCCATGGCAGAAGAACGACATGTCGTCCGAGGTCTGCCGGAAGGGGTCTTCCTGCGCGATGCGCTGCTCGTAGCGGTCGAGCAGGTCGAGCCCGCCGACATCCATCGCCGGACGGTCCAGGCAGCGCAGCGCATAGAGTTCCGAATAACCGCGCTTCTGCACAACCGCACGGAAATGCGCTGGAACGGACACCCGCCCCTTCGCATCGATCCTGTTCACCGCGCTTGACAGAAACCGGTCCATTACGCGTTACGGCCGCTTGCGCCGCCGCACCCCTCTGCATCTTCCCGCCCGCGCCGCCGCAGCGCGGTCCCTGCCCAAAACTCACTTCGTTCCAGATGGCAAAAACAGGCGAACGCGCAGCCGCCGCGGCTGCCCGATTGGCGTACGCTTCACCCTGACGCGGAACGAAGGCTTGAATATCTGAATGGGATATCATGGGGCACTATGGGCGTCAACGGGAACAGGCTTCACAAAACGCGCGCCACAACCGATGAGGGCAGCTTTGACGGCACTCCCGTGTTTATGCTCCATTAAGCCTAACGAAGCGTTTAGAGCCGATTGGCCAAACCGGAGGCGGCTTGCCGAGGAGGGCCACCACGCATAGCGTTGGCCTATCTTTTCTCGGTCAGAAACAGGTTCTTTTCTCGGTCAGAAGGTTGAAAATACATGTCCGAAACAGCCAAGTCGCGCGCGGCCACCCTCGCCCATTTGCGTGGCGTCAAGCTCGCCAAGGGCGACCCGGTCTCGCTGCCGCTGACAATGACGACCACTTTCCATCTGCCCGGCAATCCGGCCGGCGTCAGCCAGTACGGGCGCTACGACAATCCGACATGGGAGGCGGTGGAAGACATGCTCGGCCATCTCGAGGACGCGCCGTCCGTAGCGTTCCCGTCGGGCATGGCGGCGATCGCGGCGGTCTTCTTCGCGCTGCTCAAGGCCGGCGATCGCATCCTGTTGCCGTCCGATGGTTACTACACGCCGCGTCTGCTTGCCGAGCGCTTCCTCAAACCTTTCGACCTCCCGTTCGACACACGACCGACCAAGTCCTTTGTGGACGGCGGTTTTTCCGGCTACCGGCTGGTGTTCGTCGAGACCCCATCCAATCCTGGGCTGGACATTTGCGACCTGGCCGGCGTGGCGCGCCTTGCGCACGAGGCCGGCGCGCTGGTCGTCGCCGACAACACCACGATGACGCCTTACGGTCAGCGCCCGCTCGACCTCGGCGCCGATATCGTCGTTGCTGCTGACACAAAAGCGCCCAATGGCCATTCCGACGCGCTGTTCGGCCATGTCGCCAGCCGTGACGCCGGGATCATCACCGCCATCCGCGAGTGGCGCAAACTGTCGGGCTCGATCCCAGGACCATTCGAAGCCTGGCTGGTCCATCGAGGCCTCGAGACGCTGGAAGTCCGCTTCGAGCGCATGTGCACATCGGCCGAGCTGATCGCCCGACGCCTGACAAATCATCGGGCCGTGAAATCCGTCCGCTTTCCTGGACTGGAGGATGACCCTTCGCACAATCTGGCGACCACCCAGATGCAGCGTTTCGGCTTCCTTGTCGGCCTCGACCTGGGCAGTGAAGCCAGGGCCGAAGCGTTCATCGGCGCCTGCGCCCTGATCCAGCCGGCGACCTCCTTCGGCGGCGTCCACTCTTCGGCCGAGCGGCGCGCCCGCTGGGGTGATGCGGTGCCGCCCGGCTTTGTTCGCCTGTCGGTCGGCTGCGAGCCGGTGGAAGCGCTTTGGCAGGCGATCGAGGCGTCGCTGGACGGCGTCGACGGTTGACCGAACCGATCACGAAGCCAGATCGTCGGCTTCGATATTGCGCCGGCCATGCAGCACACGCAGGATCTCGACTGCATCCTCGCCGACACGGTACAAGGTGAGGTATTCGCCGACGACCAGATGCCGGATGCCGGGCGCAATGTCTTCGCGCGGTGCGCCCGAGAAAGGATAAGTCGTCAGTTGCTGCCAGCGCGCTTCGATCCGGTCGAGCAGCCGGTCCGCTGCAGCCTCGTCGCCTCGCGCGATATGAAGCCAGATCGCGATCAAATCCTCTTCTGCATTTGCAGTTCGGACGATGGGCAGCAAATTCATGCTGCGTTATCGGATTTCAATCGCCTACGTGCTTCGGCCTTGATTTCATCGATCGACGCAAATCGTCCCGGTCCGCTGTCGATCCCCTCCTGCACCAGTTTGCGCAACTCCTCGACCGTGTAGCCGTGCAAGTCACGGCGGTCCTTCCATTGCCTGAGTGCGTCGCGGATCACCTCACTCGCCGAAGCATATTCGCCGGCGGCGACCACATCGTCGACCGCCGCCGCCAATTCCGGCGAGAGCGTAATGCTGCGCTTGTCGACCTGACCCATGATGCGCTCCTGATACTGCCTGTACTAATGCATGTCGCGCAAAAGTGTGCAGCGGTTCTGCGATAACGACATGCATAAACAACAACCTAAAGCGCGTCGCGAGAGGACGGTCGAACGCGACGCGCTTTAGGAAAGTACGATTTAATCGCACCAGTTTCAAGAAACGCTTGCTCCATGCACAGCCCAGTAAAAGCTGATTCAGTCAATGAAGCGCCTGAACCAGCAAGCGCGCCCGAAGACGCAACCTGCTGATATCAGGGAGTTTCCCCCCAAGAATCTGGACGAAAACGTAGAATCTGGACGAAAATTGCCAGCTGGCCTGTAAGCCGGGTTCTGTATGGCCCTCGCCCCTTGCGGCGCGAGAACGTGGCGGCCATTCATCTTGGGCGCATGTTGCCATGTGCCTCACGCAACCTACCCGGGCGGTGAGCCGGAAACAGCCCTCGAGGGTTTCCCCTCGCACCGCCCCTATTCGGTCTTGCTCCCGGTGGGGTTTACCGTGCCGCTCCTGTTGCCAGTCGCGCGGTGGGCTCTTACCCCACCCTTTCACCCTTACCACGACGGATCGTGGCGGTTTGCTTTCTGTGGCACTTTCCCTAGGGTCGCCCCCGCCGGCCATTAACCGGCACCGTGTCTCCATGGAGCCCGGACTTTCCTCACCCGCAGCCTTTCGGCTTCGCGGGTGCGGCCGCCCGGCCAGCTGGCAAGGCGTATAAAGGGATTCACATTCGAAAACGCAAACAAAAAAGCAGGTCCCAGTCTATTACGATCTATTACGCCGGCGCTCCAAGCGCGGCCAGCTGCACTTTGACCTTGCCGCAATAGGCCGCGGAAATCGGGTTCATCCGCTTGGCGCCATGGCCGGCATTGTACTTCAGGATCGTGCCGCAGGTCGTGCCGTCGCCGAGGTTGCGCGCCATGGCGAGGTATTTCATGCCGTATTTGATGTTGGTCTCGGGATCGTGGAGACCCTTGATCGAGCCGCTGTAACCCATCATCCGCGCCGTCGACGGCTTGATCTGCATCAGGCCGATCTCACCGGCGCGGCCGACCTGGTTCGGCTGAAACCTGCTCTCGATCATGATGACGGCCTTGGCGAGCGAGACCGGCACACCATTGCTGGCCGCATGACGCTCGATGATCGTCGAATACTGGCCGCTCTCGCCAGCGGCCGCCGGCTTCGGCGCCGCCGCCCGGCTTTGCCGGCCGATCGACGCCGTCGTCGCCTGGTCGATGCGGGTCCTGTTGCGCTTCACATGCCGCTTGGAGACTGACTTCTTTGCAACGGCTGCCTTCTTTGCAACGACTGCCTTCTTTGCAACGACTGCCTTCTTTGCAGAGACCTTTTCCGCCTTTGCGGATGCTGGCTTTTTCGCTTTCACCACAGCAACTTTTTTCGCCTTTGCGGAGGCTGTTTCTCCGGCATCTTGCCCGGCTTTCGGCGTGGCAGTCTTTTCGGACGCGGTCATGAAACCCTGGTCGGCCCGCTGGCTCAAAGGCGCGCCATTGGCCGCACCGATGGCAAAAGTCATTACGCCGGCAGCAACAGCTGCCGTTAAAACGGTCAATTTCTGCATGGGATCCTGTTCTGTTTGAACCGCGCGAAGAACTTCACGCAGCTACGCCAATCAACGTCGGAACATTTGGGAGGCTGTAGGTCCGACAACTTGCACGGATCGCCTTTGACGGTCGAATTGGCGGCAAAAAAGGCGGGGCAAGTCACTTTAAATGACAGGCTGTAACTTACAGCCAGGAAAAGACTACTTGGACGGAACTGCCCTCACCGAGCCAAGCAGCCGTTCCAGCGTGCGAATTGTCGATCCGTCGGCCACGCCATCCACTTTGCGTTGCCGGAAATGCCTCTGGAAAGCCTCGACCACGATTTCGGTTTGCCGGTCGAAAGCGCCTGATATCTCCACGCCATAACCGTAGAGCGCCAGCATCGACTGCAGCGCCTCGACCTCGGCAGATGCGTCGCCGGCCTTCAGCACCGCGCCGCGCCTGACGGATGCCGCTTCGACAAGATGGCCGACACCGGCCTCGAACAGGGCCTTCCAGGGGAATCTCTCGCCCGGGTCGATCTTGCGTCCTGGCGCCACGTCGGAATGCGCGAGCACCCGTTGAGCCGGGATGGAATGGCGCTGAACAATCCCCTTGCACAGGCCGATCAGGGCATCGATCTGCCGTTTCGGAAAATTCCGGTAGCCCAGCGAATGTCCCGGATTGACGATCTCGATGCCGACCGAACAGGAGTTGATGTCGCTACGTCCGAACCAGGAACTCTTGCCGGCATGCCAGGCACGGTCGCTTTCCCTGACCATCTGGACGATGCGACCGTCCTCATGGACGAGGTAGTGCGACGAAACCTCGCTGGCTGGATCGCACAGCCAGGCTTCGGCGCCGGCGCCGGTCTCCATGCCGGTGTAGTGCAGCACGATCATGTCGACTGTCTCGCGTCGTGGACCGAAATTCGGCGATACCCTGACCTCGGCGCTCGGCTCGTCGGGCAGGAAGCCGCTCATGCGTGCCGCAGGCCCCGTTCGATCATCTCATAGGCCGCGTTGATCGCCGCTATCCTGCTGGTTGCGATCTTGATGAATTCCTGCGGCAGGCCGCGTGCGATCAGCCGGTCGGGATGGTTGTCCGAAACCAGCTTGCGGTAACGCTTCCTGACCTCCTCGAAGGTTTTTCCCCGCTCGATGCCGAGCACGACATAGGGATCGGCCGCACCCAGATCGACGTGCCGGGCCAGAATGCTCTGGTAATGCGCCTCCTCGATCCGGAAGATCTCGGCGATGCGATGCAGGAACTGACCTTCGCGCTCGTGGACCAGCCCGTCGGCCTTGGCGATATGGAACAGCCCGTCGAGAATGTCCTCCAGCATCGCGCAGTTCGAATGGCCGGAGCCGCAAAGCTGCGCCATGCGCGCGGCATAGGTCTCGAAGCCGGCGATGTCGCGCTTGGCCAGATCGTAGAGCCGCGCCACATTGCGCGTCTGCTCCTTCGGCACTTCGAATATCTGCTGGAAGGCGCGCACCTCGTCCTGGGTGACGATGCCGTCGGCCTTGGCCATCTTGGCCGACAGCGCGATCATCGCCACCGAGAAGGCGACGCGCCGGCGCAGGTCGGGGTCGCCGGAGAAAACCGTGCGCACAGCCTCGACCACGTCGGCGACGCCGGACGAGGTTGAGGACGAAACGCGGGTGATGAAGTCGCCGAGGCGATCCCAAATCGACATGGGCACCTATTAGGGCTAACTGGCCGCCGCTATCAAGCCCACCGCTATCAAGCTGAAGACAATGCCGCAGGGCCGGCCCAGCCGATTTCGCGCCCTCCTGAGCAGGCGGCCTCCCTGAGCAGCTGGCGCAACCGTCGATCATGGAAATTAGCAGGCAGCAACGGCCATGGCGCGCGAAACTGCAAGCCTTCGTCACCTCGCCATTTCGGCCCCTTCTGCTGGTGCCAAAAAGTGACAGGCGAAACCGAGCTTGCGGCGGCTGCCCGCAAGAAGACTGTCCTGAAGTCAGAAGGCCGGCAGGATGCCGGCCTTCCGTTCATCACATAAGAATTACTGCGCCGGCGCAGATGGCTGTGCCGGAGCCGGCTCGGCCGGCTTGGTCGCGTCGGGAGCCGGCTGCATCGGCTGTTCGTTCGCCGGCGGATTGGTGCTCTGCGTGGTGGTAGCGTCCCCGCCCGTGCCGCTGTCGCTGCAAGCCGCAACGCCAAGCAGGGCAAGCGCCGAAACCGACGCAAGAATGAGTTTCTTCATGACATCTCTCCTCTAATCACGCCCCCGCTACCGGTGACGATCGAGGACAGAATGCACCAAATGCCCCATGGGTTTCATAACGTTGCATTTCCGTATGTAACATCATCTGCTTTTGCGTTGCCGGCGAAGCCATGGCGAATTAACACCAGACCATGGCGAATTAGCACATTTGAATCAATAAAATGCCCGGGAGAGCTGCCGTGACCGTCAAATGGGATTTCTGGATCGACCGCGGCGGCACCTTCACCGATGTCATCGGCCGGGACCCGCAAGGCGGGCTGCACCCGCGCAAGCTGCTATCCGAAAATCCCGAAGCCTATGCCGACGCCGCCATCCAGGGCATTCGCGATCTGCTCGGGCTAAAATCCGGCGCGCCGATCCCATCCGGCCTGATCGGCGACATCAAGATGGGCACCACCGTTGCCACCAACGCGCTTCTGGAGCGCAAGGGCGACCGTGTGCTGCTGCTCATCACCAGGGGATTTCGCGACGCGCTGAGGATCGCCTATCAGGCGCGGCCCGATATCTTCGCCAAGCAGATCATCCTTCCCGAACAGCTCAACGAGCGCGTCATCGAGGTCGACGAGCGCGTGCGCGCCGACGGCCGCGTTGAAAGGCTGCTCGACATCGCCGCCATGCGCCCGGCCATCGAACAAGCCAGGGCCGACGGCATCGACGCGGTGGCGATCGTGTTCATGCATGCCTGGAAATATCCCGACCACGAAAAGGCGGTTGCAAAAGTCTGCAGGAAACTGGGGTTTTCGCAGATCTCGGTCAGTCATGAGATCTCGCCGCTCATCAAGCTGGTCGGCCGCGGCGACACCACCGTGGTCGACGCCTATCTGTCGCCGATTCTGGCAAGGTATGTGCAGAAGGTGGCGCAAGAGCTGGGCGTCCTCTCCCCCCGCGAGGGGGAGATGGCTGCGCAGCCAGAGAGTGTCATCTCAGAAGGCACCGCCAGAGCGTCGAACCCAGTCGAACCGACCCCTCCCGGCGGCTTCACCGCCACCCTCCCCTCGAGGGGGAGGGAATCCCCTCGCCTGATGTTCATGATGTCATCCGGCGGCCTTACCGCCGCCGATATGTTCCAGGGCAAGGACGCGTTGCTGTCCGGTCCGGCCGGCGGCGTCGTCGGCATGGTCGAGACAGCAAAGCTCGCCGGTTTCGACAAGGTCATCGGCTTCGACATGGGCGGCACCTCAACCGACGTCGCCCATTATGACGGCGACTATGAGCGCGCCTTCGACACCGAGGTTGCCGGCGTGCGCATCCGCGCGCCGATGATGCGCATTCACACCGTCGCCGCCGGCGGCGGCTCCATCCTGCACTACGAGGCCGGCCGTTTTCGCGCCGGGCCGGATTCGGCCGGCGCCAATCCCGGCCCGGGCGCCTACCGACGCGGCGGCCCGCTGGCCGTCACCGACGCCAATGTCATGCTGGGCAAGCTGCAGCCCGGCTTCTTCCCGGCCATTTTTGGACCCGGCCAGGACGAGCCGCTCGACGTGCAAACCGTGCGCGAGAAATTCGCCGCACTCGCCGCCGAAATCGGCGACGGCCGCGCGCCGGAGGCGGTCGCCGAAGGGTTCGTCACCATCGCCGTCGAAAACATGGCCAACGCCATCAAGAAGATTTCCGTGCAGCGCGGCTACGACGTCACCGAGTATCTCCTGAACTGTTTTGGCGGCGCCGGCGGCCAGCACGCCTGCCTCGTTGCCGACGCACTCGGCATGGAGGCGGTGCTGATCCATCCCTTCTCCGGCCTGCTGTCGGCCTATGGCATTGGATTGTCCTCGATTTTTTCGTCGCGCCAGCAGGCGCTGCTGAAACCGCTGGCGGAAGTGTCCAGGCCGGCAATCGACGAGCTCATCGCGATGCTGCGCAAAGCCGTCATCGACGAACTTGCCGCGCAAGGCATTGCCGAGGACGCCGTCGCCTCGAAACCGGTGCTGCAGATCCGCTACGACGGCACCGACACCGCGCTGCCGGTGAATTTCGGGCACGGTTCGATCGCACGGGCCAAGGCGGATTTCGAAGCCGCCCACAAGGCGCAGTTCGGCTTCGTCTATGACGACAAGCCGATGATCGTGGAATCGGTCGGCGTCGAAGGAATCGACAGCGGCGACGCCGGCCGTGAGGAAAGTGATTCAATCCTTGAGGACATCGCCGCAAGCCCTTCGGAAAATCGGCAAATCTTCATCGACAGCACCTGGCAAGACGCCGGCATTTTCCGCCGCGAGGCGCTCAAACCGGGGCACAAACTAGGCGGCCCGGCCCTGGTCATCGAACCGAACCAGACCATCGTCGTCGAGCCGGGCTGGCAGGCCGAAATCACCGCCAGGAACCACGTGCTCCTGCGTCGCATCGAGAAAAAGCGCCGGCTGGCGGCGCTCGGCACCGAGGCCGATCCGGTCATGCTGGAGGTGTTCAACAACCTGTTCATGTCGATCGCCGAACAGATGGGCGTGACGCTGCAAAACACCGCCTATTCGGTCAACATCAAGGAACGGCTGGATTTCTCCTGTGCCGTCTTCGACCGCAATGGCGCGCTGGTCGCCAATGCGCCGCACATGCCGGTGCATCTCGGCTCCATGGACCGTTCGGTGGAAACCATCATCCGGCTCAACTCCGGCGACATTCACCCCGGCGACGTCTTTGCACTGAATGCGCCTTATAATGGCGGCACACATCTGCCCGACATCACCGTGGTGACGCCGGTCTTTGAGGATAGGCGCCCAACCTCCCCCCATGTGGGGGAGATGTCGGCGAAGCCGACAGAGGGGGGCGCTGTCCCGCCAACGCCTCCAATTGGCGAGCCGGCATACCGCGAAGCTGAGCGCTCGACGTTGCCCCCCTCTGCCCTGCCCTCTTTGTCACCACTTGGCATCTCCCCCACAAGGGGGGAGATCGGCCAATCGCCAAAGATCCTCTTCTACGTCGCCTCGCGCGGCCATCATGCCGATATCGGCGGCACCGCACCCGGCTCGATGACGCCGCTCGCCACCACCGTCGACGAGGAAGGCGTGCTGTTCGACAATTTCCGCATCGTCGATCGCGGCCGCTTCCGCGAGAAGGAGCTGGAGACACTGCTCACCGACCACCCCTACCCGGCACGCAACCCGCACCAGAACATCGCCGACCTCAAGGCGCAGATTGCCGCCAATGAAAAGGGCGTGGCCGAGTTGCGCGAGATGGTCGCGCATTTCGGCCTTGGCGTCGTCGAAGCCTATATGGGCCATGTCCAGGACAATGCCGCCGAAAGCGTGCGCCGCGTGCTGGAGCGGCTGCCCGACAGCTCCGTATACGAGTATCCGACCGACACCGGCCAAATCATCAAGGTGAAGATATCGGTCGACCGGCAAAAGCGTGAGGCGACCGTCGACTTCACCGGCACATCGCCGGTCATGAAGAACAACTTCAACGCCCCCGAGCCGGTCGCCCGCGCAGCCGTGCTCTATGCGTTCCGCGTCATGGTCGAGGACATGATCCCGATGAATGCCGGGTGTCTGAGACCGATCAACATCATCATTCCCGAGGGTTGCATGCTGAAGCCGACCTACCCGGCCGCGGTCGTCGCCGGCAATGTCGAGACCTCGCAGCACGTCACCAATGCGCTGTTCGGCGCCATGGGCGCGATGGCCAATGCGCAAGGCACGATGAACAATCTCACCTTCGGCAACAAAAAGTACCAGTATTACGAGACGATCTGCTCCGGCTCGCCGGCAGGCCGGATGAACAGCGGTCGTGGCTTTGCCGGCACCTCCGGCGTCCACACCCACATGACCAATTCGCGCCTGACCGACCCGGAAGTGCTGGAGTTGCGGTTCCCCGTCCTGCTCGAGGATTTCCACATCCGCGAAGGCTCCGGCGGCAAAGGCAAATGGAATGCCGGGGACGGCACCGAACGCACCATCCGCTTCCTCGAAAAGATGGAATGCGCGATCCTGTCCTCACATCGCAACCGCCCGCCGCAAGGCCTGGACGGCGGCGGCGATGGCGAGGTCGGCTCGACCAAGGTCCGTCGCAAGGATGGCCGCATCGAAGTTCTGAAGGCTTGCGACCAGACGCTGCTCGAGGCCGGCGAGGCCGTCATCGTGACGACGCCGACGCCGGGCGGATTTGGCAAGGCCTGAACTCGCCTCAACAGACTGTCACCGGCCTGTCATCCACCTGCGCTACCCGCTTGCGGCAAAGCAAACGGGGAATCGCCTTGCCATGACCGACATTTCCGGAGAACTGGTTTTTCGCCGCGGCAAGCAAGTTGGCAAGGCCGTCTACCAGAACCGCCCGCTGTCGAAGGCCGGCCTCTCAGAACGGCTCTTCGCCTTGCTGTTTTCCGGCCTCGTCTATCCGCAGATCTGGGAAGACCCCGACGTCGACATGGAGGCGATGCAGCTTGGCCAGGGCCACCGCGTCGTCACCATCGCCTCGGGCGGCTGTAACATCCTTGCCTATCTCACCCGCTCACCGGAACGGATAGACGCCGTCGATCTCAACGCCGCCCATATCGCGCTGAACCGCATGAAGCTCGAAGCGGTGCGCCATCTGCCGTCGCAGGGTGACCTGTTCCGTTTCTTCGGCGTTGCCGAGACCCGTCACAATTCGCAAGCCTACGACCGTTTCATCGCGCCGCATCTCGACCCGGTCAGCCGTCATTACTGGGAACATCGCAACTGGCGCCGGCGTCGCCGCATCGCCGTCTTCGACAGCAATTTTTACCAGACCGGGCTGCTCGGCCTGTTCATTGCCATGGGCCATCGCACCGCCAAATTCTTCGGCGTCGATCCGGCCGGCATCATGGAAGCCAAAAGCCTCGTCGACCAGCGCCGCTTCTTCGACGAGGAACTGGCGCCGGTTTTCGAAAAACCGCTGCTGAAATGGGCAACATCGCGAAAAGCCTCGCTGTTCGGCCTCGGCATTCCGCCGGCGCAGTACGATTCGCTGATCACCTCGGGCGACGGCACCATGGCCAGCGTGCTGAAGGCCCGGCTGGAAAAGCTCGCCTGCGATTTTCCGCTGGAGAACAACTATTTCGCCTGGCAGGCTTTTGCCCGCCGCTACCCCAATCCCGGCGAGGCGGCGCTGCCTGCCTATCTCGAAAAACGCAACTACCAAGCGATCCGCAACAATGTCGACCGCGTCGCCATCCACCATGCCAATCTGATCGAGTTCCTTGCCGGCAAGGATGCCGGTTCGGTCGACCGCTTCGTCCTGCTCGACGCGCAGGACTGGATGACCGACGACCAGCTCAATGCGCTGTGGGCCGAGGTCACCCGCACCGCGTCGATCGATGCTCGCGTCATCTTCCGCACTGCGGCCGAACCCAGCCTGTTGCCCGGCCGGGTCTCGAAGTCGCTGCTCGACGAGTGGAGCTATGCGGACGAGGCCTCGCGCGAATTCTCGGCCCGCGACCGTTCGGCCATCTATGGCGGCTTCCACCTCTATGTGAAGCAAGCCGCATGAGCGCGACCGACCTGCCGGCCAGGCACGGCGAGCTGCCGGCCGGGCACGGCGAACCGCCGGCCGGGCACGGCGAACTGATGGACGGCGTCTACCGCTGGCAGCGCCACGTCTACGACCTGACCCGCAAATACTACCTGCTCGGCCGCGACCGGCTGATCGCGGGGCTGAATGTGACCGCCGGCGGCACCGTGCTCGAGCTTGGCTGCGGCACCGGCCGCAACATCGTCCTCGCCGCCCGACTTTATCCCGACGCCCGCTTCTTCGGTCTCGATATTTCAGCCGAGATGCTGGAAACGGCCACCGCTGCCATTGCCCGCGAAGGTCTCTCCGGCCGCGCCAAGCTGGCGCGCGGCGACGCCACTGATTTCGACGCGAAGGCGCTATTTTCCGTCGAAAGCTTTGACCGCATTTTTGTCTCCTATTCGCTGTCGATGATCCCCGGCTGGGAGAAGACGATTTGCGCGGCACTTGCAGCCCTGTCACCCGGCGGTTCGCTGCACGTCGTCGATTTCGGCCAGCAGGAAGCCCTGCCCCGCTGGTTCCGCACGCTGCTGCGCGGCTGGCTGAGAAAATTCCACGTCGAGCCGCGTGAGGCCCTGCGGGACGTCCTGCAATCGGAATCTGCAAGACGCGGCGCAACCCTTCGGTTTAGAACGCTTTATCGCGGTTACGCGTGGCTGGCCGTCACCAAGATCGCCATTTAGTTTTTTGGCTCTTGACTGAGCCCTCTGGACGGTCGCTGCCGACCGACCTGCAGCCGCCAATCTCCAACGTCTGCAATTAGCCGTAAGCCCCCTGCGCCTTCGTCATCCCAGGGCGAGCAAGGAGCGAAGCGACGGCGCAGACCCTGGGATCCATTCCGTGACATCACCCGAAGGATGCAGCGGCTCAGAACGAAAACGGTAGCGATCCTTCGCGCCCCCCTCTGTCCTGCCGGACATCTCCCCCACTTGGGGGGAGATCAGATGTCGCGTCCGGCTTCCCCAATCTTCAACGTTGAAAGAAGGGTGAGGCGCGCGAGCTGCCAATCTCCCTCCTTGTGGGGGAGATGTCCGGCAGGACAGAGGGGGGCGCCTCGCTCCGCGATCGAAGGTTCTGCACCGCAGCAGCGCTCCAAGGTCACGGAATCCCAAGATCGGTCGCATCGCTTCGCTCCTCGCCCGACGAGCGGGCGCGTGTTGATCGTGGAAGGCCTTTGGCGACGGCTGCATAGACGCTGCGGCGAGCGACCGCCACATTCCTCTAATCCAGCGCCTTCACCAGTGCTGCCAGCATGGTCTGCGGCCGGTAGCCGAGCTTGGCCGGCGTCAGGCCGAGCCGCACCACCACTAACTGCTCCGACGGGATGATGGAGACCGTCTGCCCGTCATGGCCTTCCATCCAATAGCTATCCCCAGGCAGGCCCGCAGCGGTGCCGGCGCCCGGGCTCTCCTCGTCGCCCGGACCCTCGATCCACACCTGGCCCCTGCCATAGACTTTCGAGGCGGGTGCGGCTTCCCGCATCCAGGCGACGAAGCCCGCAGGCAGGATCTCCTGGCCGTTCCAGACACCGTCCTGCAGCAGGAACTGGCCGAAGCGCGCCCAGTCGCGGGCGGTGGCGTAGAGATAGGACGAGCCGGCGAAGGTGCCGTGCTCGTCGGTCTCCAGTACCGCGCTCTGCATGCCGAGTGGGTCGAACAGTGCAATCCTTGGCCACGCCAGCGCCTTGTTCTTGTCGCCGATCGCATCCTGCCAAAGCCGCGACAGCATCGCTGCCGTGCCGCTTGAATAGGAAAATACCTTGCCCACCTCGCCGGTCAGCGGCTTGGATCCGGCAAAGCCCGCCATATCAGGCTCGAGATAGAGCATCCGCGTCACGTCGGTGACGTCGCCATAATCCGTTTTCCAGGGTCCGAACAGGCCCTGGTTGGTCATCACCATCTTGCCGTCCTTCACCACCGCGCCGACGATCGCGGCATTGACCGTCTTGGTCATCGACCAGCCAAGCAACGGCGTCTTTTCGGTAAAACCTGCGCCATAACGCTCGGCGATGACGCGGCCGTTTTTGACCACCACCACCGCCCGCATACCGGCGCCGGTCATCGCAGGATCGTCGAGGATTTTCGCGATCTCGGGGTTTTGCGATGCGTCGACCTTGTCGCCCTCCGGCCAGAGCGCGTCGAGCCGCGGCGCCGGTGTCAGCGCCGGCCCGGCGACTGCTTTGGCCCGGGCGATGTCGCCGCCCGGAACCGCGGTGCAGCCAAGCCCGTCTCGAACGACGGCGACGCTCTTGCCGAACACGCCGAATAGCCCGGCCCAAACCGTGCCCTGTTCCTTGTCGACGGACATCCTCATCAGCCGCAGCAGTGGATGGCCCGGCGCCTGCACGTCGACTGCGAGCACCTCATCGGCATCGCGTCCGGCGATGAAGACATTCGAGCAGACGATCTTGGCCGTATAACCCGAGCCGACTCGGATCAGTTCCGGCGGCGCGATGTAAAGCCAGGCGGCGAGTGCTGCGACCGCCAATACGGCCAGCCCGAGCAGCCACTTCACCAGCCTCAGAGCAATCTGCATTTTCCGATTCCCCCGGACGCTCATCTATGCCATCGATTTGCCGTCATTGCTTCGGCAAAATCGCGGTTCTGGTCGAGCGCTGTCAACGGAATATCAACCATGATCAGCGATATACCAGGGATAGGAGAGCGGTCCTGTGGGGCGATCGCTTGGGGGCACGGTCGAGGGACCACCTGCAGCAACAACCCATCAGCGGCCGGCTGAAACCGGTTCAGGAGTAGCGATGCGCCGTTTCGCGGCTTTCATCTTGCTGACGCTGCTGGGCGCCTGCTCGACCGTCGACGATCTTGCGCCTCCCTCATCGAGCGCCCCGAGCGTTGCGGTGCGCGCACCCCGTTTTGACGACTCCGACCCGCATGAGTGGGACAGCGGCGCCCCTTGGAGCTATGCCGTTCACGGCACCGACGTCTCCAAATACCAGACCTCGGTTGATTGGCCGGCGGCCAGGGCCAGCGGCATTTCCTTCGTTTTCATCAAGGCGACGGAAGGCGGCGATCGCTTCGACGCATATTTCAACGAGCATTGGAGCCGCACGAAAGCCGCCGGAATCCCGCGCGCCGCCTATCATTTCTACTATTTCTGCACACCGGCCGCGACGCAGGCGCGCTGGTTCATCCAGAACGTGCCCAGAGACCGCTCGGCAATGCCGCCGGTTCTCGACATGGAATGGAACCCGCAATCGCCGACCTGCAAGCTGCGTCCCAATGCGGCCACGGTGCGCAGCGAGATGAGCACTTTCCTCGAAATCGTCGAAAAGCACTATGGCAAGAAGCCGATCATCTACACCTCGATCGATTTCTTCGATGACAACGGCCTGTCGGCCTTCCGCGGCTATCCCTACTGGCTGCGTTCGGTGGCCGGCCACCCGCGCAAGAGATACGGCAGCCACCCGTTCACCTTCTGGCAGTACACCGGAACCGGTATTGTGCCGGGCATCTCAGGGAAGGCCGATATCAACGTGTTCAACGGCTCGGAAGCCTCCTGGAACAAATGGCTGCGGCAGAACACCCGTTGACAGCGGGCCTGCAGCCTGCTTTTCGACACAGCCAATGAAGGACGCCTGCAACCGCCGGTAATCTTCTCGGGAGGATGGCGATGCGATTGCGCTTGGAAATTCTCGCGGCGCTGTTTCTGGCCGCCACGGCGCCGGCGGTGGCACAGCAATGTGGTGGCGATTTCCAGGCATGGAAGCAGGGCGTTGTGGCCGAGGCGAAGAATGCCGGCGTCGGCACTGCCGGACTCGAGGCGCTGGAAACCGCCGCTCTCGATGGAAAGGTGCTGGCGCGAGATCGCGCTCAAGGCGTCTTTACCCAGACCTTCATCGAGTTTTCGAACCGCATGATATCGGCCTATCGGCTGAAGCAGGGCGCGGTCATCTTAAAGGAATATGCCGACGTTTTTGCCCGCGCCGATCGCGAATTCGGCGTTCAGGCCCCGGTCATTGCCGCCTTCTGGGCGCTGGAAACCGATTTCGGCGCCGTGCAGGGCGATTTCCAAACGCTGAACGCGTTGGTCACGCTCTCTCACGACTGTCGTCGCCCGCAGCTCTTCCGGCCCCAGATCGTGCCATTGTTGACGCTGATCGATCGCGGCGTGGTCCCGGCCGACGTCACCGGCGCCTGGGCGGGCGAAATCGGCCAGACGCAGATGCTGCCTTCCGACTATCTCGGCCGAGGCGTCGACGGCGACGGCGACGAAGTGATCGACCTGCGCGGCAGCGCGCCTGATGTGATCATGACCACGGCCAACAAGATCACGTCGCGCGGCTGGAAACGCGACCAGCCCTGGATCGAGGAAGTCCGCGTGCCCGACGACTTGCCCTGGGACCAGACCGGCCGCACCAACAAGCTGCCGCTGACGCAATGGGCTCAGTGGGGTGTCACCAACCCGAACGGCACGCCGCTTGTCGACAACGGCCTGAAGGCAGGCCTCGCACTGCCTATGGGCCGCAAGGGGCCGGCCTTCCTGGTCTACGGCAATTTCGACGTCTACCTCGAATGGAACCAGTCCTTCACCTATGCACTGACCGCGGCAAATCTCGCCGCGCGGCTGGCGGGTGCGCCGCAATTCGACCCGCGCAATCCCGAACCCGGCCTCAACGGCGACCAGATGAGGGCGTTGCAGACAAAGCTCGAGGCCAGAGGCTATGACGTGGGAACGGTCGACGGCATCCTGGGCACCAACACCCGCGAAGCGATCCGCAAGGAGCAGATGCGGCTAGGCCTGCCGGTCGACGGCTGGCCGACACCGGAGCTTTTGGCGAAGCTGTAGCAGGTTAGTGAATAGCAGTGAGTAGTGAATGGTGAATGGTGAATGGTGGTGAGTGGAACTAGGTACTCACTACTGACTACTGACTACTGACTACTTACTACTTACTACTGACTACTGACTTATTCACTATTCACTATTCACTATTCACTATTCACTATTCACCATTCACCATTCACTAATCCGTAATCGCCTGGCAAGCAGGAAGTCGATAAGCACTCGCAAGGCCGGCGGAACCTGCCGGGAGCTTGTATGATATAGGTAAAAGCCCGGAAATCTCGGCGACCAGGCTTCGAGAAAACGGATAAGCTTGCCGGTTTCGATCCACGGCCGAACCTGGTAATCCAGCATGTAAACCACGCCGATCCCATCCAGGGCTGCCCTGATCATCAGTTCCGTGTCGTTGACCGTCAGACCGCCGTTCACGGCTATTTCGAAAGCGCGCTGGCCTCGCGCGAACTCCCATCGATAGATGTTGCCGCCACCGGGCCACTGGAAATTGATGCATTGGTGATGGTGCAGATCGGCGGGATGACGGGGCATGGGGTGATCCTCGAGATAGCTGGGCGCCGCCACCGCAGCCATCTCCAGTTCGTCGCTGAGTTTCACCGCCACCATGTCCTTATGCAGCCGCTCACCAAGCCTGATTCCGGCATCGAATCGTCCCTCGACAATGTCAGTCAGTGTGTCGTCGACGATGATGGTGAGGGCAATGTCGGGATAGGCCCGGCGGAAATCGCCGAGCATTGGAGCGATGAAACGCATGGCGGCGATGCGTGGAACGTTGATGCGCAACGAGCCTGCCGGTCGATCGCGCGATGCATGTGCGTCGGCGACAGCCCCTTCGAGTTCACTGAATGCCGGAGCGAGGCGGGCAAACAGCGTTTCGCCTGCAGTGGTCGGCGACACGCTGCGTGTCGTGCGGTTGAGCAGCCGGACACCGACACGCTCCTCCAGCCCGCGTATCGTCTGGCTAAGCGCCGGCGGCGAAATCCTGAGCCTGGCCGCGGCGCGGACAAAGCTGCCTTCCTCGACGATCGTCGCGAACGCCTTCAGCTCGGAAAACTCGGTCCCTCGCATTATGTACCTCAGACTTAACAAGGCTGTTCGATAATAGACTATTATCTGAGCAATAGCATGCCCCTAACTTCGACATGGAACCGACGCTCGATTTGGAGCGGCCGTAGCCAGACGAGAAAAGGACAGCAGCTATGTATCATTCGCTTGATGGCAAAACCGCGCTCGTGACCGGCAGTTCGCGCGGCATCGGCCGCGCCATCGCCGAGGGGCTCGCGGCAAACGGCGCGGCCGTGGTCGTCAATTATGTCGGCAACGAGATAGCCGCCCAGGAAGCCGTTGCCGCCATCCGCGAGAATGGCGGCAAGGCCGTCGCCATTCGGGCCGATATCTCCATTGCTTCCGACATTCGCCGGCTGTTCGATGAAACCGAGAAGCAGATGGGCGCGATTGACATCGTCGTCGCCAATGTCGGCGTCGCCGTCATAAAGCCGTTCGTCGAGGCCACCGAAGCCGACTTCGACCAAGTCTTCGGCGCCAATGCCAAAGGCACCTTCTTCACGCTTCAGGAAGCGGCGCGCCGCGTGCGCGACGGTGGCCGCATCATCGCGGTTTCCACCGGTGGAACCAAGATGTTCTTCACCCAGACCGCCCTTTATCTCGGCAGCAAAGGAGCCGTCGAGCAGTTCGTCCGCGTCCTCTCGCGCGAACTCGGACCGCGCTCCGTCACCGTGAATGCGCTTTCGCCGGGCTTTACCGACACCGACCTGCTTCCGCAGCGGGACCGGGCCGTGGCTGCCGGCATGTCGCCCTTCGGCAGGATCGGAGCGCCGCGCGATGTTGCCGATGTCGCGGTTTTCCTGGCCTCCGACGAGGCCCGCTGGCTGACCGGCGAGAACATCCAGGCCGGCGGCGGCGTTGCTTAGTGAGTAGTGAGTAGTGAGTAGTGAGTAGTGAGTAGTGAATGGTGAATGGTGAATGGAATTAGATATTCATTACTGACTACTGACTACTCACTATTCACTATTCACTATTCACCATTCACCATTCACTAATCCGCCATCGTCTCCAGGCTGGCAAACCCCTGCGGCGCGTCACCTTCATCGAACGGCGTCGTCACCTCGACAAAGGTGTCGGGATAGAAGCCGTTGAACCGTGTCCTCAGCGACAGCGAATAGGCGCCGATATGGCCGATCTCGATCCAGTCGCCGGTATCGACCGTCTCCGGCAGCCAGAACGGCCGCGACAGGATGTCGACGGAATCGCAGGTTGCGCCGCAGACCTTGAACGGCACGATGGTCTTCTCCTCGCCGTTGCGCGAGCGGATCGCCGGGTCTGGAATGAAGCGCGCCGGCAGCGTGATCTTGCCGGTCCATGAATCCGACAGCGACGCCCAGATGCCGTCATTGATGTAGAGCCGCTTGCCCTTGCGCAGCAGCACACGCACGATCAGCGACAGGCAGCGCGCCACGATCACCCGGCCCGGCTCCGCCACCAGCGGCATCTGGTCGAACTGGTATTCCTTGAGGTCGCCCGACAGCCGCGACATGATCTGGCCGAGCGACGGCATCTCGATCTGCTTGCGGTTGGGATCATGGCCGTATTCGGCGGGAAAACCACCGCCGACGTCGAGGCCGGCGATGTCGAAGCTGACGCGGTTGCGCACCCAGTCGGCCGAGGCCAGCGCGCGCTCATAGGTGTCGGGATCCTCGATCTGACTGCCGACATGAAAGCATAGCCCGACCTTGTAGCCGGTCCGGTTCAGCCGTTCGGCCAGTTCGACCGCATTGGCCGGTCCTGCGCCAAACTTCTTCGACAGTTCGTAGGCGGCCGATCCTTTCGTCTGGATGCGCACGAACACGGTGATCGCACCCGGATCGATGTCGAGCGCCCGCACCACGCGGGTCAGCTTGGTGATCTCGTCCTCGTGGTCGAGCGAGATGACCCGGATGCCATATTTCTCCAGCGCCAGCTTGATGTCCGACTGTGCCTTGACCGGATGCATGTAGAGCATCTCGGCGTCCAGCGAGACCGCGCGCACGGCGGCGAACTCGCCGGGCGAGGCCACGTCGAAAGCGCCGACGCCGGCCTCGACCAGCGCCTTCAGCACGATCTGCTCGCCGTTGGTCTTGACCGCATAGGCGGTCTTGCCGGGAAACATGCCCATGAACTGCCTGGCGTCCGCCTTCAGCACCTGCGGGCGGAAGCAATAGATCGGATCGTCCGGGCGAAGCGCCAGCGCCGCTTCGCGCGCATTTTCGAATTGCTGCATGGACGAATCCCTTGGCTTAGACTGCGCACAATTAATCCAACCTATGCGGGAATGAAAACAATTCTGTGTCTCGCACCCCTGACGCTGCGGCGCTACGGCAGATGATGGAATGCTAGTCCACTGATCTGGTTTCGGGTGGCCCTTGCCGTCGAACAGAATATGGCCTGAACAGACGCCTGTTTGACTTGGCATTCAGAACCATCCGGGAGGATTCTCCATGGCGATCACAACCACGACGGCAATGCGCGGGCCTATGGTCTTGAAAGACTGGGCGCAGCTTCTGCTGCTCGGTGCGATCTGGGGTGGCTCGTTCTTCTTTGCCCGCATTGCGGTTGTCGAGATTCCGCCGCTGGTGCTGGTGCTGTTTCGCGTCGCCATCGCGGCGCTGGCGCTGCATCTCTATCTCGGCCTGCGCGGTCCGTCCTTCCGAATCGCCTTGCCGCATGCCGACCTGTTCTTTCTGCTGGCGCTCGTCAACAACGTCATACCGTTCTCGCTGATCTTCGCCGGCCAGACCGAGCTTGGCGCCGGTGTCGCCTCGGTGCTCAATTCGACGACGCCGTTCTGGACGTTGATCCTCGCCAACGCGCTGACATCAGACGAAAAGCTCTCCTGGAACAAGCTTGCCGGGATCGCGCTCGGCATCGTCGGCACGGCGGTGATGATCGGTCCCGGCCTGCTTGCCGGGCTGGGCGGTCCGGTCTGGGCGAAATTCGCGCTGGTCGGCGCCTCGCTGTCCTATGCGGTGGCCCTGATGATCGCCCGCCGCTTCAAGGGTGTGCCGTCACCGGTCATCGCCACTGGACAATTGACTGCTTCGACCATCATCATGATCCCGATCGTGCTGCTTGGCCACGGCACTGCCAACCTGTTTTCGGCCTCGCCGCCGGTCTGGGCGGCGGTGTTGGCGCTGGCCCTGCTGTCCACCGCCTTCGCCTACATCCTCTATTTCAACCTCGTCGCCTCGGCCGGCGCCACCAACGCCTCGCTGGTCACGCTCATCGTGCCGGCCAGCGCGATCCTGCTCGGCTTTCTGTTCCTGGGCGAACGGCTCGAATTGTTCGAGCTCGGCGGCATGGCGCTGATCGCGCTTGGCCTCGTCACCATCGACGGCCGCCTGTTCGGCCGACGCTGATGCATGTCACCAAAGCGCGCCCAGGCGCGACACGCTTGAGAGCTTCGTATCCAATCGAACGACGCTCCAATTCGTCGAATCTTCGCATCGACCCGAAATCGATCCCGACTTTCGGCGACGGTAGCGCTGCCATACCCATTCTTGCCCCAGCTCCGTCACATTTTGTACACAGGGCCGAAGCGGGATTTTGCCGAAGAGTTTCAATGCCTAACGGCAAATGGCCTGTCGCAAATTCCACATTGTCGTCGCATTGCAGCATAGTTTCCGCTTGCCTGTGGCAGAAATGCCCCTAGACTCTGGCC
The DNA here is from genome assembly GCF_055811215.1 of Mesorhizobium sp. WSM4819. Taxonomy (NCBI): domain Bacteria; kingdom Pseudomonadati; phylum Pseudomonadota; class Alphaproteobacteria; order Hyphomicrobiales; family Phyllobacteriaceae; genus Mesorhizobium; species Mesorhizobium sp. WSM4819. The sequence goes on along the minus strand of NZ_JBVVQO010000023.1, from coordinate 15,764 downwards.
ATAGCTCTTTAAGAGGAGGCTATGACATGGGGCTTACCAGGCCAATCAACGCATTGATGATTTGTGCTGCATTTGCATTCATCGGGGCGCTGATTATGGGCTTTCTTCCGTAGACCCGCCGAGCAACGGAAGCAGCACAAAATAGTCCAAGTCATTGAAAAGGCCGGGTTTTTTACCCGGCCTTTTTGCATCCCGGATTTGACAGAGACTTACGCCGCGGCGGACCCCGCGGCTTCAGCCTCATGCGAGCGGATGCCGATCATGTGGCAGACGGCGAAGACCAGATCGGCGCGGTTCATGGTGTAGAAATGAAAATCGCCGACGCCGCGCTCGACAAGGTCCAGCACCTGCTCGGCCGCCACCGCGGACGCCACCAGCGCATGCGTCTGCGGGTCCGTCTGCAGCCCGTCGAAGCGCTCGGCCATCCACGCCGGCACCAGCGCACCGCAACGCGCCGAGAAATTGGCGACCTGGGTAAAATTGTGGACCGGCAATATGCCCGGCACGATCGGTATGTAGATGCCCGCCCGCCGCGCCCGCTCGACATAGCGCTCGTAGAGGTCGTTGTCGAAGAAGAACTGGGTGATCGCCCGCGTCGCGCCATTGTCGACCTTGCGCTTCAGCATATCGATATCGGTGGCGAAATCCGGGCTCTCCGGATGCTTTTCCGGATAGGCGGAGACCGAGATGTCGAAATCGCCGACACCTTTCAGCGCCCCCACCAGTTCGGCGCCGTTGGCATAGCCGTCCGGATGCGGACGATAGGCGGCGCCGACGCCCTCGGCCGGATCGCCGCGCAGGGCGACGAAGCGGGTGACACCCATGTCGGCGAATTCCTGGATGACTTCATCGACCTCGTGACGCGCCGCATCGACGCACGTCATGTGCGCCGCCGGCGTCAGCGTCGTTTCGTTGAGGATGCGCTTGACCGTGCGCGCCGTGCGCTCGCGGGTCGAGCCGCCGGCGCCATAGGTGACGGAGACGAATTTCGGCTTGAGCGGCTGCAGGCGGGTGACGGTGTCCCACAGCCTTGCTTCCATCTCGTCGCTCTTCGGCGGGAAGAACTCGAACGAAACCCTGATCTTGTCGCCAATGTCAGGGCGGCGGGAAAAGCGGAACTGGTTCATCAGGCGGTTTCCCCTATCGGAAAGGCATTGGCCGGTTGTGCGTGGTTGGAAGGATCGGCGATCAGCATGCGCTGGTCACGGCCGAGCCACAGTTTTACGGTGAGCCTGGGTTCGTTGCCGGCGCGCGGCTCGAATTCCTGGCTCTCCTCGAGGTCGAGCCCGGCCTCGGAAAACCACTCGGTGATCTGCCGGTCGGCAAAGCCGAGCCGCACATGCGCGTGGGCGTCGCGCAGGAATTCCAGCGAATGCGGAGCGAAATCCACGATCACCAGCCGGCCTGCCGGACGCAGCAGCCTAGCTGCCTCGCGGATCGCGCGGGCAGGATCGTCGAGATAGTGCAGCACCTGGTGGATGGTGACGAGATCGAAGGCGTCGCGCTCGACCGGCGGCGCAAAAATGTCGCCCTGACGCACCTGCGCATTCGAAATGCCGGCCTTGTCGAGATTGGCGCGCGCCACCGTCAGCATCTCGCGCGACATGTCGATGCCGATGCCGCGCCGGTAGAGCGGCGAAAAGATCTCGAGCAGCCGCCCGGTCCCAGTGCCGAGGTCGAGCATCGACTGGAACGGCCGCTTGCCGACGAGCTTGAGCAGCGCTGCCTCCACGGCGCGGTCCGGCACATGCAGCGAGCGGATGTGATCCCAGCTTGCGGCATTTGCGGAGAAATATTCGGCGGCGCGATCCTGCCGCTTGCGCTTGACCGCCGCCAACCGCTCGAGGTCACGCTCGACCTGCGGATCGGCACCCCGGATACCGGAGACCAGCCTGAGCACGAAACCCCGCGCCGCATCCGAATCCGACAGCCGGAAGAAGGCCCAGGAGCCCTCCTGATAGCGGCCGATCAGCCCCGCCTCCAGTAAAAGCTTCAGGTGGCGCGAGACGCGCGGCTGCGACTGGCCGAGGATTTCGGTGAGATCGGAAACGGTGAGGTCGCCGCGCGACAGCAACGCCAGGATGCGCAACCGGCTGGATTCGGCCGCCGCCTTCAATGTATCTACCATGGTGTCGAGCGCGACATGCATGCGAGCATTCTCTTTGAAAAAGATATAAACATATGTTTATGTCGATTTTGGTTGGCTTGCAAGCGCTATGTCGCTCCCGGACAAGAAAATGACGCATGCGGTGCGGATCGCCAACAGCCGGATGCATGATCGGGGTGGAAAACCATGTTCGAAACGCGCAGCGGCGAAAAGCTTCTGGAAACTGATCCCGCCGATATGCCGCCCGACGGCCATGTCGTCTTCATCGGCCGCATCGCCTCGCCCTGGACCACGCGGGAAACTTGCCCCAAGAACATGAAGGCCGCGCGGGAAACGGGGCGGCCGGCGGTTCTGACGATCGAGCTGCCTTATCGCGATGGCCTGCTCGGGCTTGAACGCGCCAGCCACGTCATCATCCTGTCCTGGCTGCACCACGCACCGCGGACCTTGATTGTTCAGAGACCCCGCCATGCGGCTGAACCGAAAGGCGTTTTTTCGCTGCGCTCCCCGGCCCGGCCGAACCCGGTCGGGTTGCATATCGCAAAACTCGTCGCCCTCGACATCGAAACGGGCCGTATCGATCTCGATGCCATCGACGTGCTCGACGGCACGCCGGTGATCGACATCAAGCCTTATTTCGCTTCGACCGATGCCTTTGCCGACGCGACCATCGCCGGACGGGACGAGCAATGAGCGCGCCGACCGGTCGCCGCCGCGCCATCGCCAAGGCGCTGACAGCGCTTTTGCCGCTGGCGCCCTATGCCGACATGGAGAAGATCCGCGCCGACGCCGGCGCGGTGCATATGAAGAGCTTGCCGCCGAGCATTGCCGTGTGGCTGGCAACCATCGCTCATATCCGCCATATGCACACCGACTACGAAAAGCTGCTGGCCGAAGGCTATGACCGCGATTCGGCGCGCTTCTTCGTCATGGAACAGACCAACAGGGTGCTGACCCGCTGGCGCGCCACCCGTCTGCTCGAGGATGAGGATGAGGAATAACCAGATACCCCGACGACTCATCCGCAACCCCGGCCTGTGTCTTGTGCCAACCGCCGCAGCGCTCTATCGCGTTCGACGAAGACGACCTGACGGAGAACGTGATGAGCAACTTGATCGATCCGCACACCAAACCACTGCCCTCGCTCTCCGCCCATCACATAGACCCGCACTCCTACCCCGATGGTATTGCCTTCCTGGACGGGCAGTATCTGCCGATGTCGCAAGCCAAGATCTCGGTGCTGGATTGGGGCTAGCTGCATTCCGACGCCACCTACGACACGGTGCATGTTTGGGACGGTCGTTTCTTCCGCCTCGATCTGCATCTCGATCGCTTCTTCGGCGGGCTGGAAAAACTGCGCATGACGGTCCCGTTCGACCGCGATGGCGTGGCCGAAATCCTCCACAACTGCGTGGCGCTGTCGGGTCATCGCGCCGCTTATGTCGAGATGCTGTGCACGCGCGGCGCCTCGCTGACCTTCAGCCGCGACCCGCGCGACGCGATCAACCGCTTCATGGCGTTCGCCGTTCCCTTCGGCTCGGTTGCCAATGCTGAGCAATTGCAGCGCGGCCTGCATGTGGCGATCAGCGACAAGGTGCGCATCCCACCAGCCTCGATCGATCCGACAATCAAGAACTACCACTGGCTCGACCTGGTGCGAGGCCTCTACGACGCCTATGACCGCGGCGCCGAGACCGCACTGCTCCTCGATTTCAACGGCAATGTCGCGGAAGGCCCCGGCTTCAACGTCTTTTGCGTGGATGACGGCAAACTGTTGACGCCGGCTGTCGGCGTGCTGCCAGGTATCACCCGCCGCACCGTCTTCGATCTCTGCGCGGAGGCAGGGCTTGCCGTTGCCGCGGCCGATGTCAGCGTCGCTGCGCTGCGTCAGTCCGATGAGGTCTTCATCACCTCGACCGCCGGCGGCATCATGCCGGTAACGATGATCGACGGTGTTCCGGTCGCGGACCGCAAGGTCGGTGCGATTACCAGGCGCCTCATGGCGATCTATTGGCAAAAGCACGGTGATCCGGCCTGGTGCAGCTCGGTGCACTATCCCTGACCATCCCTGGCCTCAGGCCCGGTAAATCCACTGCTCGGGCACACGCACCGAAATCGCCTCGCCGTCCGTGATGCGGCCTGGTTTTTCCACCCAGGCGACAAGGCCGCGCAACCGCTTTGCCGCCTTCGGGAACAACAGCGCGCCGGCTTCACGGTCGGCCATTCCGGCATTTTCGGCGACCGATCGCCCGGCGATGCGGCAAGGTCCGTTCTGCGCGTCAACCTTGACGGTGACGCCGCCTTTAAAGAACAGCAGCGTGCCGGACGGCAGCATCGAGAGATGCGGCAGGCCTTCGATCAACAGATTGGCGCCGATCCACTCCGGCTTGATCTCGGCGATGGCCATCCGCCCTGCCACGATCGCCAGCTCGTCCGCGGCCACGATCGACAGCTGGCGCTCGTTGCGCATCTCGGTGCCGCGTGGATACCAGGGCTCGCGCCCGCCGGAGCGCCGCGTCGCGCCAGCGTGGAAATCGCCGTCGATGCCGTCGAAGCCAAGCCGCAATTCATCCACCGCGCGTGTCTCGAAATGATCCGATGGCGCGACGTAAAGCCCGGCCACCCGCGCGGCCAGCTTCCGCGCCAGGATGATTTCGACCGGGTTGTCGGTCTCGGGGAAGAGGTCCAGCACAGGCTTCGCTCCTTGCGTGATGCCAAGCAATTAGCCGCAGTGAGCTCATTAGGTCCAGTCGAAAGCGCTGATGCTCCAATCAAGCAGCCTGATGCGATTACACCTGCGCCTTCCAATGCCGGTGCCGTTCGCGCCAATCAGAGCATGCGCAACAGCGCCCCGCTGATCGAATAGCCGGCGCCGAAGGCGCAGAGCAGGCCATAGTCGCCGGCGTTCATGTCGGCATGGTTTTCAGCCGGGGCGACGACCGCACCGGCGCCGGCGGTGGTCGGAAATCAGGTGGGGAAAAACAAATACCGTTGGTGCAATGGCCAGCCCCAAAGTTGAAGAACCCCCGAAGTAAAAGTACCGTGCGCCAATTAACTTGGGCGGATGGGCCTCTGATGGGTGTTTTGAACAAAGAAATACCACTCGGCTCCTACACGGTCTCAATTGAGAGCGTGAGGAAGATTTATAGAGGATGCGCTGGAGTTGACTCCGCCGGGTCAAAGGAGGCTCCGGAGATCACGAGGTTCTATGGCTTCCTGATCACCAACACCCTTGTCGCGCCGATCCACGAGAAGGCCATGCCGGTGATCCTGGCGACGCAAGAGGAAACGGAAACGCGGCTCAATGCGCCGTGGTCGGAGGCGAAGCCGCTACAGGGCACGGCACCGGACGACGTCCCATGATTGTCGAGAAGCCCGCAACGCAGATCAAGGTTGCGCAAGGGCCGAACAACGCAAACCGGACAATTTCTGCTGCTTTAGGCGCGGCAATGGAGATGAGAGTGTGCACGATACAGACTTTGTTGGTTATAGCGGCTTTGCTGATCTCACAAATCGCCAGTGCGGCGGAGGGGGTACCTTTTCCCGATTTGGATACCGAGGGCTACTGCACTGCTTTGGTGTCAAAGATGCTCGTCAAGACGGAACAGCAGGTCGAAAGGGACAAGTGCCTCTTGGAAGAGAGAGCACTGAGGGCCAGACTGGAACCCTTCTGGTACCTTGTTACACGCGCCGAAAGCGACAGATTGAAGAAAGACTACTTAACGGAGGGTCGCTTCCAAACCTACCTGAATGCCAGCTCATTTGTTGCCTCCGCGTTAGGAAAGGCTTGCCTGGATGGTCGCGTATTCTGTAGCCCTGATGAGCCACCGGCGACCACCGCACTTTCGGTGTTTAGAAGCGACTACTACTGTTATTTAGGAAGTAGTGACGCGAAATCAGATAAATTTCGAAACTGCTCTGCCGCTGAAAAAAAGCGCAAGGAGCAACTGGCCAAGTACTGGACAAAAATTCCAGGGGTGAAAAAAGACCGGTGCATTGGCTGGGCGTTCCGCCGGGATTTCCCGCCCTTCCAAGTATTATCGAACTGCGTTGCCGAGGACATCGGGAAGGAATGCCTCAAGCAAACTCGCAAATGTCGTCCCGGTTAGGGAGCCTACTGATGCGATTATACCTGCGCCCTCTAACGCAATGCTGGTGCTGTTCGCGCCAAAGTAGATCAGAGCATGCGCAACAGCGCCCCGCCGATCGAATAGCCGGCGCCGAAGGCGCAGAGCAGGCCATAGTCGCCGGCGTTCATGTCGGCGTGGTTTTCCGCCAAGGCGACGACTGCACCGGCGCCGGCAGTGTTGCCGAGGCGCTCAAGCACCATCGGCGCGCGGTCATGGTCGACCTCGTGGCCGAACGACAGCTTCAGGATCATGGCGTTCATCCGGGCATTGGCCTGATGCAGCCAGAAGCGCCGGATCGCTTGCGGCGTCAGCCCATGCTCGGCCAGGAACTCGACGATGAACTTGTGCCCGGCGACGGTGACTTCCTTGAACACCTTGTTGCCGACCTGCTTGATCAGGTTGCCTTCCAGGTTGATCATATACGGATCGTCCTGGGTGGTGCGCGTGTAGTAGCCAAGATTGGTGCGGATGTTGTTGGACATCTGCGTCCAGGTCCGGGTGTCGAGCACCTCGAAGCGTCCCGGCCGCTTGTCGCCCTGGGCAAGCCCCTCGACGACCATCGAGACCGAAGCGTCGCCGAAGATGAAATGCGTCTGCCTGTCGCGGAAGTTGAGATGGCCGGTGATGATCTCGGGCGTCGTCACCAGCACGCGCCTGTGTGCGCCTGCCCGCACCAGATTGACCGCAATATGCAACGCCGCCGCCGCCGACGAGCAGCCAAGGCCCATGTCGAAGCCGGCGCCCTTCGTGCCCATCGCCTGCTGCATCTCGATGGCGATCGCCGGATAGGGCCGCTGGTGATGCGAGGCCGAGCAGATCACCAGGTCGACATCAGGTGGCTCCAGGCCGGCATGGTCGAGCGCCTTCCTGGCCGATGCGATACCGAACTCGGCTTCCAGCGACAGCGCGTCGTCCGGCCGCGCCGGAATGCGCGGCGCCATGCGGGTCGGGTCGAGAATGCCTTCCCGCTCGATCACATGGCGCGTCTGCACGCCCGAAGCATGGACGATGAAGGCGCTGTCCGATTTCTGCAGCAGCGTCTCGCCCGAAGCCTGGCGGCGGACATTCTCCATCTCGACCCAGGCATTGAAGCTGTCGACCAATTCCTCATTGGTGATCGAAGGCTCGGGGATTTCAACGCCGATGCCGCTGATGATGACGCGATGCATTTTCAGTTCGTCCCATGCGCAGGCGCTGCGGCTTGATGTGGGCGCCGCGAGAGTTCGGCGCAACATGATTCGCATCAAGCTAGTTTAAGCCGGCTTAAATCAAGGGCCTGAGGCAAAAGACCACAACCTTGCGTGGCTGAGATGCGCATTGTGGCGAAACCGAATCAAGCGCAGCCAGGCAGTGCGTCTCGGTGTGGCCAATCGTTTCTAGGCAGCGCGCCGTGCTACGATGAAAAGGCGCGGGAAACGCAGCAGCACCTTGCCGTTCGCCGTCTTCGGATAGGCTTCGGTTATCCCAGCGGTGTAGCGCGTGAGAAAAAACCGTCGCTCGTCCGCGTCGAGCGGATCGAGGAACGGCTTCAGCCCCGTCGACTTCAGCCACTCGACGATCGCCCCGGCATCGGCCAACGGATGATTGTAGGCAGTGTGCCAGATGTCGAGCCGGTCGGAGAACGGCGACAGAAGATCGTAGTAGAACGACACCGGCGGCAGCAGTCTGCGCGCAGCACCCTCGAGCTTTTCGGCAAACGGCATTTCGGCCGCCGTCTCGCGCATCAGCCGGTGCGAGGGCTCGCCCATATTGTCGGGCATCTGCACGGCAAGCGCGCCGCCGGGCGCCAAAAATCCCATCAGCCGCTGGAAGATCGCCGGATGCTCGGGCAGCCATTGGAACACCGCATTGGCGAAGATCACGTCGACCGGCTCTTCGGGCTGCCACGCCGCCGCATCCGCCAGTTCGAAGGCCACTTCCGGCAGACGTGCCCTCGCCTTCTCGATCATGTCGGGCGAGCTGTCCAAACCGCCGACCTCAGCGCCCGGCCAGCGCTCGACCAGCAATTGCGTCGAATTGCCCGGCCCGCAGCCGATGTCGATCACCCGGCGCGGCACCGCCACCGGCACCTGCGCGACGAGATCGCGCGCCGGCCGCGTGCGCTCGTCCTCGAATTTGAGATATTGGGCGGCGGACCAGTCGGGTTTTGCTTTTGCGACTGTATTCACCGATGGACGTCACAGCTGTCGCTTGCATCGTCCAATCCCAGTCGTTCCTTGACTTCGGCCAGAGAAAGCCAGTCACCTTTATCATCGTTAAGACGTTCGAGGGCGATCAGTCCGTCCTCCAAATCCTGAATTTGCTCGACAATGGCGGCAACGACCACGTCGTGTTTTGTCCGGCAAGTTTTCCTTGCCACGATCTCAAGGCGCTTTTCCAGCGCGGTAGGAAGCTCGACATTAAGCATGTTTGTCCCCTTCCGGTGATTCTACGAGCAGCCTGGGAGGCTTGCAACCAATCCGTTGCTACCGCGTCAGCCGCTTGTACGTCATGCGGTGCGGGTTGACGGCGTCGGGGCCGAGGCGGCGGATCTTGTCCTGCTCGTAATCCTCGAAATTGCCCTCGAACCACTCGACATGGCTGTCGCCTTCGAAGGCAAGGATGTGCGTCGCCAGCCGGTCGAGGAACATGCGGTCGTGCGAGATGATGACGGCGCAGCCGGCGAAGTTTTCCAGCGCGTCTTCGAGCGCCGCCAGCGTTTCGGTATCGAGATCGTTGGTCGGTTCGTCGAGCAGCAGCACATTGCCGCCGGTCTTCAGCATCTTGGCCAGATGGACGCGGTTGCGCTGGCCGCCGGACAGATTGCCGACCTTCTGCTGCTGATCGCCGCCGCGGAAATTGAACGAGGCGCAATAGGCGCGGGTGTTGGCCTCGAACTTGCCGAGCTTGACCACTTCGGCGCCACCCGAGATTTCTTCCCACACGGTCTTGGTCGGGTCGAGCGCATCGCGGCTCTGGTCGACGTAACCGAGCTTGACCGTCTCGCCGACGCGGATCGTGCCGGCATCCGGCTTTTCCTGGCCGGTGATCATGCGGAACAGCGTCGTCTTGCCGGCGCCGTTCGGGCCGATGACGCCGACGATGCCGCCGGGCGGCAGCTTGAATTCGAGGTCGTCGATCAGCAGCGTGTCGCCAAAGCCCTTCGACAGGTCCTCGACCTCGATCACCACATTGCCGAGCCGCTCGCCATGCGGAATGACGATCTGGGTGTCGCTCGGACGCCGCTTGTCGGCCGCATCCAGCAGATCCTGGAACGCCTGGATGCGCGCTTTCGACTTGGTCTGCCGTGCCTTCGGGCTGGACTGGATCCACTCGCGCTCGCGGCCGATCGCCCGCTGGCGCGCATCGTCCTCGCGGCCCTCCTGCTTGAGCCGCTTGGCCTTGGCTTCGAGATATTTGGTGTAGTTGCCCTCATAGGGAATGCCGCGGCCGCGGTCGAGCTCGAGGATCCAGCCGGTGACATTGTCGAGGAAGTAGCGATCGTGGGTGATGATCATCACCGCGCCCGGATAGGCGCGTAGATGCTTTTCCAGCCACGCCGTCGTCTCGGCGTCGAGATGGTTGGTCGGCTCGTCGAGCAGCAGAAGGTCGGGCTGGCGCAGCAGCAGTTGGCACAGTGCCACGCGGCGGCGCTCGCCGCCCGACAGCTTGGTGACGTCGGCTTCCTTGGGCGGGCAGCCCAGCGCTTCCATCGCCATCTCGACCTGCTGTTCGAGATCCCACAGGTTGAGCCGGTCCATCTCGTCCTGGAGCTTGGCCGACTCGTCGGCCGTCTCGTCGGAATAGTTCATCATCAATTCGTTGTAGCGTTCGATGATCGCGGTCTTGGCGGCGACGCCTTCCATGACGTTCTCGAACACGGTCTTGCTCGCATCGAGCGCCGGCTCCTGCGCCAGGTAACCGACGGTGGCGCCTTCGGCCAGCCACGCCTCGCCGCTCCACTCCTTGTCGATGCCGGCCATGATCTTGAGGATGGTCGACTTGCCGGCGCCGTTCGGCCCGAGGATGCCGATCTTGGCGTCCGGGTAGAAGGAGAGGTGGATATTCTCGAGCACCTTCTTGGTGCCGTAGGCCTTGTTGAGGCCGGCCATGTGATAGATGAACTGGCGTGCCACGCGCGCTTTCCCTGAAAAGTCGACTGGAATGTCGGATTGAATGGAAGTTGCGCGCTATGTAGGCGATGCCGCGCCGAACGGCAAACTGTTTTGGCATTTCGGATTTGTCTTCCGGCCGAGACGGGCGCGATCGGCATCGGCGCATAGGCATCCAGTGTCACTGGAACTCGATCGGATCGATGATGCCTTTCGGACAGCCGGCATTGTTCGTCGGCACTGAGGCCAGCAGCAGCTCACTGAGCGAAGAGTTCGGACCGATTGGGCCGGTCAGGCCGAGCGTCAGTTCGCCGATCAGCCGCCTGCCGCTCGAAGGATCGTTCACGCAGGAGACGCGAACCCGCTCGCCGGCGCCGGGACCAAAGGCACTGTCGAAGGCGGCGCGGATCTGGCCAGAGGTCAGATCCCGGCCAATGTTTTGCGTGAAAAGATCACGCACTGGTGAAGCATTCGCCGCGCGCGTCAAGTTCAGCGCATCGGAAAAATACGCCTGCTGGCTCTTGCCGTAACAGGTGCCATGCTTGATCCATTCATGCCTGTCGAGAGCGGATGCGGTGCCTGGCATCACCCGATCGAGCTCCGACCGCGTGTTCGGCTCGAGCTCGACCGGCGGCAGGTCCTGCCAGCGCGCCGGATTGTCGTTCGCCTTGTCGGCCGCTGCCACCTGGCAATAGAAATTCCCGTTCGGCTGCGGCCACAGCCCATGCAAGGTGAAATGCGTCGCCTCAAAACCGGCCGCGGTCTGCGCCTTGTATTCGGTCTTGCCGGGCCTGGTTTCGCAAAACGCCGGCTGCCAGCTCAGCGCGAGGACATATTCGGGCTTTCGCGAAGCCGGCTCAGCAGGCTTCTCCTGGTCGGCCGGCACCGGTGCTGCCGGTTCCGTGGACGCGCTGCCCCCCGAAACATGGCCGCAATCGACCTTCACCCAGCGGCGCTCCGGATCGGCCCCGGGCACGCGGATCAGATAGTGGGTGGGAGCATCCTTGTTGCCAGCCAGAAGCTCGTAGCTCTGTCCCGCATCGATCGCGATATTGCCGGGGTTCCTGCCGCTCCTGATGGCCTGGGTGGCTGGACAGGTGGCGTCGGCGATGAAGGAGCCGCTCATCTTGACCTCGGCCCGCGCAGCACCCGTCAGCGACGCGGCGACAAGCGCCGATCCAAAAACAAGACCTGTCAGCGTACGCATGGGTACTCTCCGGTTGAATAATGCTGGGCAACAGATGCCGCCCTCTCTCGGTAGCAAATTCTCCATGTCAGAATTGCGATACCCGCGTTGCGACGCAAGAACAGCGCTGCAAAACACCGCGAACGGATTGACGCAAAACCGGCGTCGGCGCACACAAACGTTCGCAGGCGCTAAAGACGCGTTGGAGACGAAGCGACAATGTCATTCAGCCAGCAGCGCGTGCTGCGATCGCCGACCGGCGCCGAGCTCAACCTTTACGTGAAACGCGCCGAGGGCCGCCCGCGTGCGGTCGTCCAGATCAATCACGGACTGGCCGAACATGCGGCGCGCTATGTCCGCTTCGCTACCTTTCTGGGCGAGTGCGGCTTCCACGTCTATGCCCATGACCATCGCGGCCATGGCGCCACCAAGGCGCCGGACGCTCCGCTCGGCACATTCGCCAAAGTGGATGGCGGCGCCAAGGTCATCGCCGATGTCGCCGCCGTGCACGACCTGATCGCCGGCGACCATCCCGGCCTGCCCGTCATCGTCTTTGGCCATTCCATGGGCGGCCTCGTCGCGCTGAATTTCATGCTTCATCATTCGAACCGGCTGCACGCCGCCGCCATCTGGAACGCCAATTTCTCCGCCGGGCTCGCCGGCCGTGTAGCGCAAGTGATCCTGGCCTGGGAAAAATTCCGGCTCGGCTCCGACGTGCCGTCTCGCATGCTGCCGAGACTGACCTTCCAGGCCTGGGGCAAGGCCGTCCCTGATCACCGGACGCCGTTCGACTGGCTGTCGCGCGACGCGGCCGAAGTCGACAAATACATCGCCGATCCGCTGTGCGGCTGGGATGCGTCGGTGTCGATGTGGCGCGACCTGTTCGGCTTTGTCTTCGACGGCGCCGACGACACCAAATTTTCCGGCATCCGCAAGACCCTGCCGATCTGCCTGGTCGGCGGCGAAAAGGATCCCGCCACCGGCGGTGGCAAGGCGGTCAGCCATCTCGCTGGGCGCCTGCACAGGATGGGCTTTTCGAATCTCGTTTCAAAGGTTTACGCCGAGACCCGCCACGAAAGCCTGAACGAGGTGAATCGAAATATCATCATGGACGATTTCGCCGCATGGGCCGACAGCGTGCTGAAACAAGCCTGACCGAGATAGGCACGGTCCGGTTGGCCCATTGCAAGAACCGTGACTTCGGCACGCGGGATTGATAGTGCATGTTGCCCAAAAGTGCGCAGCGGTTTTGGGATAACGACATGCATAAAAAGAAAACCAGAGCCTGCGCTTTCGATCAATCACGGTGATCCATGACCGAGCCTCCGCTGAAAGGCATCCGCGTAATCGAACTCGCCCGCATCCTGGCCGGGCCGTGGGCGGGGCAATTGCTTGCCGATCTCGGCGCCGACGTGATCAAGGTCGAGAGCCCTGATGGCGGCGACGATACCCGCAAATGGGGTCCGCCCTTCGTCATGAGCCATGACGGCGAAAACCTCTCGGCCGCCTACTACCATTCCTGCAATCGCGGCAAGCGCTCCATCGCCGTCGATTTCTCGACGCCCGAAGGCGCCGAGACAGTGCGCCGGCTGGCTGCGACATCGGACGTGCTGATCGAAAACTTCAAGCTCGGCGGCCTGAAGAAATACGGCCTCGACCATGACAGCTTGCGCAAAATCAACCCGCGGTTGATCTATTGCTCGATCACCGGCTTCGGCCAGGACGGGCCGTATGCGCCACGCGCCGGCTATGACTTCATCATCCAGGGCATGGCCGGCATGATGTCGATCACCGGCGAGGCCGGCCGCGAGCCGCAAAAGGCCGGTGTCGCCATTTCAGACATTTTCACCGGCCTCTATTCGGTGATCGCCATCCAGGCCGCACTTCGCCATGCCGAGAAGACCGGCGAAGGCCAGCATATCGACATGGCGCTCTACGACAGCCAGATCTCGGCGCTCGGCAACCAGAACCTCAACTATCTGGTCTCGGGAAAATCGCCGGTGCAGATGGGCAATGCGCATATGAACATCGCGCCCTACGAGGTGGTGCCGGTCAAGGACGGCCACATCATCCTGGCCATCGGCAATGACGGCCAGTTCGCCAAATTCTGCGCGGCTGTCGGGTTGGACAAGCTGCCATCCGGCCCCGATTTCGCCACCAATCCCGCCCGGGTCGCCAACCGGGCGACGCTGCGCGAGCACATAATCGAGGCGCTGAAAACCTTCGATCGCGATCCGCTGCTGGCCAGGCTGGAGGCGGCAGGCGTGCCTGCCAGCCCGATCAACACGATCGGCGAGATGTTCGCCGACCCGCAGACCATCGCGCGCGGCATGCGGCTCGACCTCGACGACGGCCATGGCAATCTGTTGCCCTCGGTGCGCGCGCCGATGGTCATGTCGGGCACGCCGCTGGTCTATGAGCGGCCCTCGCCGCGTCTCGGCGAACACACCGAAGAAATCCTTGCCGAACTGGAGAGGTCAGGAAAATGAAGACCGGCGGACAACTGATTGTCGATGCGCTCGAAGCCAACGGAACGGACCGTATCTATTGCGTGCCCGGCGAATCCTACCTTGCGGTACTCGACGCGCTGCACGACTCGCCGATCCGCACCATCGTCTGCCGCCAGGAAGGCGGCGCCGCGATGATGGCCGACTGCCATGGCCGCCTGACCGGCAAGCCAGGCATCTGCTTCGTCACCCGCGGCCCCGGCGCCACCAACGCCTCGGCCGGCATCCACATCGCCATGCAGGATTCGGTGCCCGTCATCCTGTTCATCGGCCAGGTCGCCAGCCACGCCAAGCAGCGCGAGGCTTTTCAAGAGGTCGACTACGTCAGGTTCTTCGGCGACATCGCCAAATGGGTGGTCGAGATCGACGACGCCGCGCGCATTCCCGAATTCGTCACCCGCGCCTTCGCGGTGGCGACATCCGGCCGTCCCGGCCCGGTCGTCATCTCGCTGCCGGAAGACATGCTGACCAGCCTTGCCGAGGCGCCGGCAGCCCTGCCCTACACGCCGGTCGAAACGCGGCCGGGCGTGGCCGAGCTCGATGCTCTGGAAAAGCTTCTCAACAAGGCAAAGCGCCCCTTCGTCATCCTCGGTGGCACGCGCTGGGATGCGGAGGCCGTCGCGCGGATGCGGACGATCGCCGAAGCCTGGTCGCTGCCGGTCGGCTGTTCCTTCCGCCGCCAGATGCTGTTCGATCATCTCCACCCGAACTATGCCGGCGATGTCGGCATCGGCATCAACCCGAAGCTGGCGACCGCCATCAAGCAGGCCGACCTCGTGCTGCTGATCGGCGGCCGCATGGGCGAGATGCCGTCCTCCGACTACACGCTACTGAAGAGCCCCTATCCGGACCAGTTGCTGGTCCATGTCCATGCCGACGCCAGCGAACTCGGCCGCGTTTACCGGCCGACGCTGGCGATCAACGCCTCGCCGTCCGCCTTCGTCGAAGCCTTTGCCGGGCGCAAGCCGGCCGCCTCGCCGGTCTGGGCGGATGAAACACCGAAGCTGCACGCCTCCTATCTCGACTGGTCGACACCGCCCGAAAGCGGCCCCGGCGCCGTCCAGATGGGGCCAATCATGAACTATCTCGAAAAAATGCTGCCCGACGACGCGATCCTCACCAACGGCGCCGGCAACTACGCCACCTGGGTGCACCGCTTCCACCGTTCCCGGCGCTTTGCCACGCAGGCGGCACCCACCTCCGGCTCGATGGGCTACGGCACGCCGGCAGCGGTCGCTGCCAAGGAACTGTTTCCCGAGCGCGACGTGATCGCCTTTGCCGGCGACGGCTGCTTCCTGATGAACGGCCAGGAATTCGCCACCGCCGCGCAGTACGATCTGCCGATCATCGTCGTCGTCGTCAACAATGGCATCTACGGCACCATCCGCATGCATCAGGAACGCGAATATCCCGGCCGCGTCGTCGCCACCGACCTGAAGAATCCCGACTTCGCGGCGCTCGCCCGCGCCTATGGCGGCCATGGCGAAACCGTCGAGAAGACGGCCGACTTCGCGCCGGCCTTCGAACGCGCCCGTGCCAGCGGCAAGCCGTCGATCGTCGAGATCAGGCTCGACCCCGAGGCGATCACGCCGACCCGGACGATGACCCAGATACGGGACAGGTCGTGAGCGCCAGAGGCATAGGCCGAGTTGCTTCGCGCCCCCTCTGCCCCCCTCTGCCCTGCCGGGCATCTCCCCCTCAAGGGCAAGGCTTTCGCTCTACGATGTACCCCCACCCCTAACC